>CAZRZH010000019.1:3701-26824 GCA_964604485.1 uncultured Sideroxydans sp. | reverse complement strand
CAACGCGTTCACCGATACGGCCGGAAAAAGTGGAACTGCCTTTGCGGTTGAAATCACCTTCCAGACCATGACCCACCGCTTCATGCAATAGGATACCGGGCCAGCCGCTGCCCAATACCACGGTCATGTTGCCCGCCGGGGCAGGCCGTGCGTCGAGATTGATGACCGCTTGATGCACGGCTTCTTTTGCGTAGCGATGCAGTATTTCATCACTGAAATAGTCGTATCCGAAACGCCCGCCGCCGCCCGACGAGCCTTGCTCGCGATGACCGTTACCTTCCACAATAACTTGCAGCGAGAGGCGTACCAGCGGGCGGATATCGGCACTCATCAGACCGTCGTTTCGCGCCACCAGAATCACCTCGTATTCGCCGGCCAGATTTGCCATCACCTGGGTGACACGTGGATCGAGCGTGCGTGCGAAACGCTCCAACCGTTCCAGCAACGCGACTTTCTGCTCTGCTTTCAAAGTGGCGATCGGATCATGCGGCAGATAAAGTTGATGGGATTTTCCCGCATGCAGGTGAGCCGCTTTTTGTTTGCCTCCCTGTCGCGCGATAGCGCGGGTCGCCAGCGCGGCATCTTCCAAAGCTAACAGTGTGATTTCATCGGAATAGGCGAAGGCGGTCTTCTCGCCGCTGACGGCACGAACACCCACACCCTGGTCAATATTGAAACTGCCGGATTTGACGATGCCCTCTTCCAGTGACCAACTTTCCGCGCGGCTGTATTGAAAATACAAATCTGCGTAATCCACTCGATGCGCCAACAGCTTGCCAAACACTTGTTCCAGATGGTGCGACTCCAAGCCGTGCGGCGTTAAAAGTGCCTGTTTTGCCAGTTGCAGTGAATCGCTCATGCAGTGCAATTCAGCGTGCGGTGGGACAGTGCGGGAAGACTATTGCGCAAACTGGCCTGGTAGAACGGATTGACATCGGCGATGACCACGCCCGATCCGCGTTGCAATTCGTCGAGGACACGTCCCCAGGGATCAACGATCATGCTGTGGCCATGTGTTTCGCGTCCGTTCACATGATAACCACCTTGGGCTGCCGCGATGACATACGAAAGATTTTCGATGGCCCTTGCCCTCACCAACGGTTCCCAGTGGACTTTGCCGGTGGTGGCCGTAAACGCCGAAGGTAATACGATGATATTCACATCGGTCATGGCTCGGAACAGTTCGGGGAAGCGCAAGTCGTAACACACCGCCAAACCGATACGACCGAACGGACTGTCCACGACGACCACTTGATTACCGGGTTCGATGGTTTGTGCCTCGTTGTAACTCTCGTTGCCCAGTGTCAAGTTGAATAAGTGAATCTTGTCATAACGGGCCACCTGCTCCCCGCTCTCGTCGAACACCAGCAGGCTGTTGCGCACCTTGTCCGGCGTGGAGGCCACCAAGGGCAGCGACCCCATCAGCCATATCTGGTGCTTGCGTGCCGTTTCACTTAGAAACTGCTGGATGACCCCCTGCCCCGGTTGCTCGCGCACCCTGACTTTGTCCTGTTCGTTGATGCCCATCACAGCGAAGAACTCCGGCAACACGACCAGCTTTGCCCCTTGCTCCACCGCATTGGCGATCAGCCGTCGCGCCTCATTCAAATTGCCCTCCACATTGGGACCTGAAGCCATCTGGATGGCAGCGACTTTGAATGCGTTGTGTTGCGCGGCAATACGCGCTTGGGTGGTATTGGGATTAAACATGAGTGGCGGCTTTCTGCATTGGGTTTATCAGAGAATCTCGGGTTTCGTCTGCATCATTATCTATTGATCGGCTGGATTCGCGTTACCCATCGGCAACTTCTGCTGTCCCGGTCTGTCGACCTTGGGGTCTGCCCAACTTCCGCTGACATTGTAGTCAAACGACACCAGCTTATCGAGAGGATCGCGCAATAATTTGTTGGCCAGCAACACACTGACCCCGACCGCCGGACCTGCGGCAAACGACAGCAGCGACACATTGTCGCTAATGGTCGGCATCACCCTGACCTGCAAATTTTGCGTCTCGCGCTCCAGATCGACCTCGCCGTTCAGGGTGATTTTTGCTGCGGCTCCGCTCATCTTGAAATCCGACGTCCTGAGTAAGCCGTTCTCGATGACAGCTTCTCCAACGATACTGTCGAACTCGAAACCCGGGCTGAAAACATCGGTGAAGTCGAGCGAGATACGCTTGGGAATGGATTGCAGACTCAACACACCGAGGAGTTTGCCTGCACCCGGATTAACCTGCAGGAAGCGCCCCTTCCCCGTCTTCAAGCGCAACGTCCCGTTCAACTTTGCGTAATTGAACTCATCCGGGGAACCTGCCCAAACAAGATCGCTCTCCAGTGTTCCGCTGCCATCTTTCAGACTCTCCGGATTCCCTGAACGTGCCAGTATCTTGCCGGCATTGGTGATCGACAGCTTGGCGTTAAGATGGGTCTGTTGATTTTCCTGATCCCAGCGGCCTGTTGCATTGAAAACACCGTCGGGATTGGTCAGTCGCAATATTTGCAGCACCACATCACCTTCCTCGCTGTTGACCAGCATCTCTAATTTGCCCAGTTGCCTGCCCTTCCATGTCAGTTTGTCGATCGCCAAATCTATCGTAGGCAAAATTAATTTGGGTTGGGTGAATAGAACCGAATCTGCCGGATTCAGTTCTGGTACCGAGCGCATTTCTGCGGAACCTTCACCCAGCATCGCATTCTTCAATCTCACCAAAATCCTTCCATCCTCTTGCGGTTGCCAGATCAGGTCACCATTCAGTTCCTTGGAGGTTAGCCGGGTACTGATCAGACCGTTGCGCCCGCTGCCACGGATATTCAACTGGTGTACTGTGTTGCCATAACCGTAAACTTTGTCGACAGTCATGTTGATGCCCGCAATATTGGGCAACACGCCCTCGCGGTTCGGCAGATCTGACCAGCCGCTCCAACCCTCAAGTGAAAGCTGGGGCAACTCACCCGAAATCCAGATACCGTCTTTACCGGCCTTCACCGTCTCCTTGCCGATAACGATCGAACCTTGCTTGACTTCCCATTTCCCCTGTGTGGACTTATTGCGTATGAGGTCGGCGTGTATCACATTGCCGTAATTGAACTGCAATCTATCCTGCTGAAAATTGATGTCTTTATGCTCGAACCGCAAGAGCACCATATCTTTCGCCGACTTGGTGAAGGGGCGAGGCAAATTAGAGGTCAGACCCGCCAAATAGGAAGTCACCGTAACATCGGCCAATTTATTTTTTACGCTTACCACAGCCGTCCAGTCTGCCGTTCCGCTCAGATTTCTTAGGGGTAGATAGTCGTAGTCCTCTGACAAACTTTCTGCGTTGAGCCTTCCTGTCGCCTCAGTCCATAATTGCCCGTTATCGCTGCGCAGATTAATGTTGGCAGGTCCACCCAGAATCTGGGCTTTGATATCCGTCGCCTGTAGCATGGAGTTGGTAAACTCCAGACTTCCCTTCACGTTCCTCAACAAGGGGACATGCTCGCCAAGATCGACTTCGTTGTCTTTGAAGCGATAACTTCCCGCGACTTGAGCGGGTTTCCTGCCGCTCAATGGCACGTCCAATTGAAGCTTCAACAGTCCCGCCCCCTTGGCCACAAAATCATCCGTGTACCCATCGAGGTAACCGCGTACCGGGCTGCCTCGAATGTAATCCAAACAACGTTGAATCTCATCTGCCGCCTCACCACTGACTTGCATCACCAGCTCATGCGCCAGCGTATCCGGTAACGTCACGACCACATTCTGCAACGCAGCACCACCGGTAAAAGCAGGCGACGCCCGTACTTCCAAAAGTCTTCCCTGAATCAGCAGGTTCGCTGCAGCACGTTCGATACGAGGCCAGCCGGAGGCGAACTCGATAGCCACATTCTTTGCTTTCGCTTCGATCTTGAACAGTCCGTTTTTGTTATCTGGAAAAGGGAATTCGCGCAGGTCGCCGCGCACACGCATCTGGAAAGTATCTGCCACCCCGTCTTGCAAACCGGTTTGCAACCAATGATAAGTTGCATCATTAAAGGCATGGATTGGGATATACCTTGCAACATTTTTGACTGAGAGACCGGCAAGATTGATGGAAATGTCCGCGACACCAGGGCCGTCGTTGATCTGGTATCCGCCATTGACCGTCCCATTGAAATCCGCATTGCGAATCTGTGCATTGTTCAATTTCAAATCCCAACCCGAGCCGCTGCGTTGCCAATCCAAGCGTGCCGAGAGGCTATCGAATCCCAAGTCCTCGGACAAGAAACCAGGCGCACGAACGACCAATTCCGTGCTACCCAACTGCAACATACCCACGCTGTCGCCACCATCAATGCTGCCGCTCAAGCCGGAAAAACCGGGATAACTCCCAACTTGACGCACCCCCAAGCCCGTAAATACGGCGCTCAGTCGATAACGCGAGATGCGCTCCGAGTCCCCCTGCCAACTGGCCTTTAAGCCAGTCACACGACCCTGCGGATCAAGTTCGGCAATACGTTGCTTTGCAACAGGATCCAGAGGCAGATAGTCCATCATTGCTTTGATATCTGCCAAATTGAGCGCGTTCGCCCGCACTTCGCCCGATGCGGATTGGTAACCCTGACCACCGGACAAACTGAGAAAGAAATCGGTCGCTGGCAAGGTGAAGCCGTTACTCATGCGCAGTGACAATTGTTTTGCATTAACGGCGAAGCCACTTGGCGACTTGTGCCAGCCCACACTCCCGTTCAGGCTGGTCAATTCGATGCGTTGCAGATCTGTTGCCAATAGCGCCTGTACATTCTGCAAGGACACGTCCGCATCCACCCGATTGACCTTCCCGTCTTCCATGCCCACCCAAACACGCAGTGCGCCATTGCCGCTGTTGATGACTTCGGGCAGAACGAACCACTGACTCCACGCGGCCACATCCAGTTTTTCCAATTGGCCGTAAATCTCACCGCGCCAACCGGATGGATCGGTGAAGCTCTCGCTGAACAGGTCTCCCCGCAAATCGATACGCGAAGAAAAATGTGCGGGGGGTGTTGCAAGCAGAGCGAAACGGTGATGATCCCGTTTGTTCTCGATAACCAGTTCGACTTGTTTGAAAGAAAGTGGCGGAGCAGCCTTCAACTCGTCCTGCCAAACAATATGTCCGTCATGGATCACGACACGTGTCTGGTGTAGCAGCCAGTCCAGGCTGGCGTCGTCGGATTGCACGCCGGATTGTTCACCGGACAAAACACCCGCGATATAGCGCCGTCCCTGAATATCACGGCGAACCAGCAGATCGGGCCGATCGAGTTCAAGGCTGGACAGTCGCAGCTCGCATACTAACAAAGAGGTCCAGGCGATCGTATTGCGCAAAGTTGGGAAAGACAAGGCGGTGTTGCCGCGCTCATCCAATATCCTCACCTCAGTCAACGACAAACGTGGACGCAGACCGTTCCAATCTGCTGCGATTTTTGCGATAGTCACCGGCCTTCCCACCGTCGCGGTGGCGATCAGCTCGATGTCAGCATGGTAGCGTTCGATATTCGGCAAGACCCAATAGCGCAGTCCCAGCAGCACGGCCGCTCCGAAACCGGCCAGTACCAATATGAAAAGCAAAGCCAAACGCGCGAGACGCCTGATACCACGCGTGGTGTGTCGTATTGCCGGTTTCAGCATCGTGATTGAAGGTGTGGATGAGGCGGGAAGAAAGGCAAACAGACTGACATGTAGAATCTATAATTCGGTGCAAATATCGAGTGGCTACATTTTAACTGAATCCCACCATGAACATCACAACTCAAGATCAAGGCACGGACTTCGACGAACTGCTACGGCACGCACGGGAATGTAGCCATTACTTTGCCAGACTGTTGGACGCCGAACCGCAGCAACAAACTTGGCTGCGCGATCACTATCGGAATGTATGCGACGCTGAAGCCATTACACGCTGGATGGCTGAATTCCCGGCTTCCGATGAAGCAGGACTCGCGACCCGTCTGCGGAACTTGCGCAAACGCGTGATGCTGGTGTTGATCCTGAGAGACCTGGGGGGATTATGCGGACTGTCTGAAGTGATACAAGGCATGACCGCTCTTGCTGAAATCGCAGTGCGTCAAGCCCAGGAATTCACCATGCGATCATTGGTCGCACAGTTCGGACAACCCATGGGTTCGGAGTGCGGGCAATCACAAGAGTTGCTGGTGGTCGGCATGGGCAAGTTGGGAGGCGGCGAGCTGAATGCCTCTTCCGATATCGACCTGATCTTCGTCTACCCGGAAGACGGTGACACCAACGGCTCCCGTACATTATCGAACCACGAATTTTTTAGCCGGTTGGGGCGCAAACTCATTGCGCTGATCAATGACCTGACTGCCGATGGGTTTGTGTTCCGCGTCGATATGCGACTCCGCCCCTATGGCGACAGCGGACCTTTGGTAATGAGTTTCGCCGCGTTGGAAGAGTATCTGGTCGCGCAGGGTCGGGAGTGGGAACGTTATGCCTGGATCAAAGCAAGGGTGATCTCACCTCTTGCCTGCGAGCGCCGGAATGATCTGGAAAAATTAATCCAGCCATTCGTGTTCAGAAAGTATCTGGATTTTGGCGCCTTCGATTCCATGCGTAAACTGCACGAACAGATTCGCGCCGAAGTCGCGCGCAAGGATCGCCACCACAACATCAAACTGGGCAGAGGCGGTATCCGCGAGATCGAATTCATTGCCCAGGTCTTCCAAATGATACGGGGTGGGCGCGATGCCAGTTTGCGTATCCGCCCAACCAGGGCGGTTTTGTGCCAATTGAAAAAACACGGCGAATTGACCGCAGCTGTCGTGGAACGATTGGATGCCAGTTATGTTTTTCTGCGCAACCTTGAGCATCGGCTGCAATATTTAAACGACCAGCAAACCCAGGAACTACCACAAGCCCCCGACGCACAGACCCTCGTTGCCAGCGCCATGGGTTATTCCGATTATCCGTCGTTATTGGCCGAGCTAGAACCCTTGCGTGACTTTGTCAGCAGCCAATTCGAAGCAGTATTCGGTAACAAACAAGAAACTCAAGAAAACGGCTGGTGGCAGGAAAATAGTTCAACCGATGAAATCACTACTCACCTTTCCAAGCTGAAGTACACCGATGTTGCGGGTCTTTCAGAAGGCCTGCAACAATTTCGCGGCGGTAGTCGCTATCGCCAGTTGCCAGACATCAGCCGGCAACGGCTGGATAGTTTGATCCCGCGCTTCACCTCGCTGTGCGCTTCAACGGAGAACCGCGACGATACATTACGGCGCGCGCTCGGGCTGCTCGAAGCCGTGGCGCGCCGTGCGGCTTATCTGGCCTTCCTCGCCGAATATCCGCAAGCGTTACCCGGCTTGATACGTATGCTTTCCGCCAGTGTATGGGCGAGCGATTTTCTGACCCAGCATCCCATCCTTCTGGACGAACTGCTCGACACACGCGAACTCTATGTCGCTCCCGATTGGACCGCGCTCGATGAGCAATTGGCCACGCAGCTTGAAGAGCAGGCGGGCGACACCGAGCGCGAGATGGATGTATTGCGGCAATTCCAGCAGGCTCAAACCTTTCACCTTCTGGCAATGGATTTATCAGGCGTGTTGCCACTGGAAAAACTCAGCGACCACCTCAGCGATCTGGCCGATCTTATATTGCGTCATGTACTGAAATTATGCTGGAGGGATGCACGCAAAAAGCATCAGGAGGAGGCAAATTTCGCCATCATTGCGTATGGTAAATTAGGCGGCCGCGAGCTGGGGTATGCATCCGATCTTGATCTGGTTTTCGTTTATGACGACCCCCACACGGACGCCGGGCAGAACTACTCACGTTTGGCACAACGCATCAACACCTTACTTTCCAGCTATACCTCCGCCGGCCGGCTGTACGAAGTCGATCTGCGATTGAGACCGAACGGCGAAAGCGGCCTTCTGGTCAGCTCCATCGAGGCATTCGAGGACTACCAACAACATCACGCATGGATATGGGAACACCAGGCACTGACCCGCGCGCGCTTTTGCGCGGGAGACACAAAAACCGGTGAACGATTCAAACAAGTCCGATTGAATATCCTGCGCCAGAAACGGGATCCCGCATCACTGAAACAAGCAATCAGGGACATGCGCCATAAGATGCATGATGGTCATCACAACCCGACCCCGCTTTTCGATATCAAACACGACGATGGCGGGATGGTCGATATCGAATTTATGGTGCAGTTTTTGGTATTGGCCCATGCCGCGCAACATGCGGAACTCACCGCCAACCGGGGAAATCTTGCATTACTGGAGATCGCTTCCAAACTTGGATTGATCGAAATTGAACTGAGTGGATCGGTGCGCCAGCTATACCGTGAGTTGCGCCGTCTCCAGCACCAGATGCGCTTGAACAATCAGATACCGTGCCGCATCGGGCACGGCCGATTGGATACCTCACCCGCACGTACTCTTTGGAAGTTATTGCTGGAAGACTGACTCAAACTTGTGCGGCGCTTCCGCTCGGTGCCGCAAACTGCACCACATTGTTGTCTTCCGGAATTTGGGAATCCACTATCGGACCGATGAGTCTGTAACAAGTCATCTCGCCCTTTCCTTTGAGATTCAGCACCGTTGGAGGCCCGAACAGATAATCGTGACGCAAACGGTTATAGGTGAGTTTGTCGGTCAAGATGACACCATGTGTGGCATCGTTCGTCAGCCGGCTCGCCACGTTCACCGTATCTCCCCACAAGTCATAGATAAAGCGTTTGGTACCAATGACGCCCGCCACCACGGGGCCGGTTGCAATGCCAATATGTACACCCAGATTACGCTTGACCAGTTGCGGTTGTTTCGAAACATATTCGTTGATCTCCATCGCCATGTTCGCCACGTCGGCGGCATAGTCGGGGCGTTCGCGCGAGATCCCACCCACCACCATATAGGCATCGCCGATGGTCTTGATCTTTTCCAGTCCGTATTTTTCAGAAAGTTCGTCGAAACCTGAAAATACCGTATTCAGCAATCCCACCATTTGTTCCGGGGACATCTGTTCGGTGAGTTGTGTGAAATTCACCAAGTCGGCAAACATCACTGTCACATCCGCGTAGCCGTCAGCGATCAGGCCTTCTTTGGTCTTGAGACGCTGCGCGATCTGTGATGGCAGCACATTAAACAAAACTCGTTCTGAGCGTTTCTGCTCCTCCGCCAACAGGGTATGCTGCTGATTGAGTTGCTCTTTGATCTTTTCCGTTTCGATCACGAAATGCCGCACCAGAAAATACAATATAGAGGACATGGCGGCAAAATTCATCGCAAAGAACAGCCCGATAGTATCGATCGGAATGCCCATGCTGCCTGTCGATCCCAGAAAATAATCAAAGAAACCGGACAAGACCGTCATCACCATATAAGCGAAAAACCAAGGGATGGACTCGCGCCATGTCGACACCACCAAGGCACCTATAGGCGCCAGCAATGCCCATAACGTCACTCCGCTGGATGTCACAGAGCTGCCCATACTCCATTGCATGATGAACGGCGCGAACAGAAAAAGCGAAAGTTGCACAAAACGGAAAACTGCGAAATTGCGCGTCTTGATGAAATGCAACATTGAAGCGACCGAGATCGCCTGGTAGCCCAAGGGGACGTTACTGGAAAAATGCACACCCATCGCCCAGTAGATCGCCAACCAGAGCATCACGGCAAAAGTCATGAATGCGGCGGCGAAAATAAGCAGACTCTGGCGCAGCTTGTCTTCCTGCGTTTCTATCATTTCAGGATCGATCTCAATCGAATTGATGTGCTGCACCATGCCACACTCCCGGATATGACTTGAACGTCCTGCGCGATGATTACATGAACCCGTCACAAAAGGAATATGCCCAAATATATATGCCACTTCTACCCGGATTCGTTTGAACAATTGTGCCCTTCATAATCAGGGTGGAAACAGCTAGAATTGCGCCCTTCGCAAAAATAACGAAATTGAGGAAATCAACATGTCCATGTCCGACCGCGACGGTTTTATCTGGTACGACGGCAAACTCGTACCCTGGCGCGATGCCACCACCCATGTCCTCACCCACACTTTGCATTACGGCATGGGGGTGTTCGAAGGGGTTCGTGCTTATGAAACCACGCAGGGCACTGCGATCTTCCGCTTGCAGGAGCACACCGATCGCCTGTTCAATTCGGCCTTCATCTTCAAGATGAAGATGCCTTATGACAAAGCGACACTGATTGAGGCGCACAAGGAAGTGGTGCGCGCCAACAAACTGAAGTCCTGCTACATCCGCCCGATCGTGTTCTACGGTTCTGAAGCGATGGGCATCGCCGCCACCACGCTGAGTGTCCATGTCGCCGTCGCGGCCTGGCCTTGGGGCGCTTACCTCGGAGCGGAAGGCATGGAAAAAGGCATCCGCGTCAAAACTTCCAGCTTCACCCGACATCATGTGAACATCAACATGTGCCGTTCCAAATCGGTCGGCACTTACACCAATTCCATCCTCGCACATCAGGAAGTTGCACAAGATGGTTACGACGAGGCGCTACTGTTGGACGTGGACGGTTATGTGGCAGAAGGCGCGGGCGAGAATATCTTCATTGTGAAGAAGGGCAAACTCTACACCCCCGATCTGACTTCCTGTCTGGAAGGAATCACACGCGACTCCATCGTCACCATCGCCAAAGACCTGGGATTGGAACTGATTGAAAAGCGTATCACCCGCGATGAAGTTTACTGTGCCGAGGAAGCGTTCTTTACCGGCACCGCAGCCGAAGTGACACCGATCCGAGAATTGGATACGCGCACCATCGGCATCGGCAAACGTGGTCCGATCACCACTCGACTTCAGTCCGCATTCTTCGACATCGTGAGTGGAAAGAATCCGAAATACGCCGCATGGCTGGCACACGTATAACCAATTATTTGGGGGTAAGGCATGTCCATCGAGAACCATAAAAGCTATATCGAAGTAACCGCAGAAGCTTTACCTTTGTTCTGCCCAACCCCTTCTGTGAGTCTGTGGAGTTCACACCCACGCGTCGCCATCGCCATCGAAAAATTAGGCGAAGCGGTCTGCCCGTATTGCGGTACCCGCTATAAATTCAAGGGCGAATTTCCAAAAGGCCATCACTAGTCTTTCCTCTTGCCTGCTTCCATCTCACCCGGAATCAGGCGCATAACCAAGAAAACCAAATGCGAAAAATACTCGTCATTGCACCAAGCTGGGTAGGCGACACCGTACTGATGCAACCCATGTTGCACAATCTTCTGCAACGCCAACCGGGAACATTGATCGACGTACTGGCCCCCCCGTGGACTGTCAAGCTGCTTCGCCAGATGACTGAAGTTCACGATGTGATCGTCAATCCATTCCCGCATGGCGCTTTGCAACTGCTTGCCCGGCGCAGTTTGGGCAAGAAATTGCGCGCGGCTAATTATGACCAGGCGATCGTGTTACCCAATTCGTGGAAATCCGCACTCGTTCCGTTTTTTGCGGGCATCCCATTGCGCACCGGCTATGCCGGAGAATTCCGTTACGGTCTGCTCAACGACGCGCGCAAACTCGACAAGAAGAACATGCCGCTTCAAGTGCAACGTTACGCGCAATTGGCCAGAGACAGCAGCGAAGCCATCCTGCGTTCGATCACGGATCCGAATTTTCAAGTGAATAAGGCGCAAAGAGCGCAGACACTCTCCAAATTCAAGTTGTCACCCAAAGCACCCGTCGCCGTTTTTTGTCCCGGTGCTGAATTTGGGCCGTCCAAACGTTGGCCGGAGCAGTACTACGCCGAGCTAGCGCAAATTCTTCGTTCCAAAGGTTATTCGATCTGGCTGATCGGCTCGCCCAAAGACAAAGAAATCGCCGATAAGATCGTGGCACTGGGCAATCCGCAAGCTATAAATCTGTGCGGAGCCACCGATTTGGGCGATGCTATCGCGCTGATTTCCAGCGCCGATCTTGTGGTGAGCAATGACTCCGGCCTGATGCATATTGGAGCCGCATTGGGCCGGCCGATGGTGGCGATGTTCGGCTCCAGCAGTCCGCGCTACACCCCGCCCCTGTCGGAAAAAGCACAAGTGTTGCGTCTTGACCTGCCATGCAGCCCCTGTTTCAAACGCACCTGTCCGCTTGGACACTTCAAGTGTATGTTGCATCTGACCCCGCAAAAAGTAGCCCGACACATCCCGATCTATCAGGCGAACAAATGATTCCAATTCCCAAAGAGATATTCAAGGCCTACGACATTCGCGGGATTGTCGGCAAGTCGCTGACTTCCGAAATCGTCGAAGCAATCGGGCATGCACTTGGCACAGAAGCGTTGGCGCGCAAGCAGCATACGATCGCCATCGGGCGAGATGGGCGGCTTTCCGGCCCGGGATTCGCACACGCGTTGGCACGCGGTATTCAGAAGAGCGGCTGTAACGTGATCGATGTCGGTAGGGTGGCAACGCCAATGACCTATTTCGCCGCTTTTCAGCTCCAAACGGATTGCGCTGTGATGATCACCGGCAGCCACAATCCGCCGGATTACAACGGGCTAAAAATGGTTCTTGCCGGCGAGACCCTGTCCGGTGAAACCATCCAGAAACTGCGGCAGCGCATCGAACAAAACGATCTGACACGCGGTACGGGAAGTTATTCGCAATACGATATCGCACCCGAATATCTGGCGCGCATCCTCGCCGACATCAAACTGGCGCGCCCGATGAACATCACTGTGGATTGCGGCAACGGAGTCGCAGGCGATTTCGCCGCCAAACTGTATCGTGGCCTGGGTTGCCAAGTTACCGAGATGTTCTGCGAAGTGGACGGTAATTTTCCGAACCACCACCCCGATCCGTCCGATCCGCACAATCTGCAAGACTTGATTTCCGCCCTGAGTGGCAACGACAGCGAACTGGGATTGGCCTTCGACGGTGACGGCGATCGTCTGGGTGTGGTCAGCAAAGACGGCAAGATCATTTATCCCGACCGACAGCTGATGCTGTTTGCTGCTGATGTATTGAGTCGCAACCCTGGCGCCGAGATCATTTTCGACGTGAAGTCCACACGCAATCTGTTTGGCTGGATACGCGAACATGGCGGCAAGCCGCTATTGTGGAAAACCGGACATTCCCTCGTGAAAGCCAAAATGAAAGAAACTGGCGCACTACTGGCCGGTGAAATGAGCGGCCATGTATTTTTCAAGGAACGCTGGTATGGTTTCGACGACGGCCTCTACACCGGCGCGCGGCTGTTGGAAATTCTGAGTCGTGCGAGCGACCCGAGCGCCACGCTGAACGCTTTACCGGATGCGGTGTGTACGCCTGAATTGCATATCCACACCGCTGAAGGTCTGAACCACTCTTTGATCGCACGCATGCAAAATGAAGCGCGTTTCACGGACGAGAAAGAGATCATCACTTTGGATGGTCTGCGTGTGGAATATGCAGATGGCTTCGGCTTGATGCGCCCCTCCAACACCACCCCGGTGATCGTGTTGCGCTTTGAAGCAGATAACGATACCGCCTTGAGCCGCATCCAGGAAGACTTCCGTCGAGTGCTGCTGTCGGCGGACGCTTCGCTAGTGCTTCCATTCTAGTTTCGAACCTGCGGCCTGCGGTTGCCCATAGACCACGTAACCGTTCTTTCCCGCCTTTTTGGCTTGGTACATCGCTTCATCGGCGTGGATCAGAAGTTTCTCCACGCCGGCCGCATCCTTCGGAAAAAGACTGATACCGATACTGGCTGTCACATAGGCGTTGAATTCTCCAAGCACGCAAGGCTCTGCAACGCTTTTGGATATCTTGTTCAACACCTGCTTCAACCCCTCACCTTCCGCGATCCCTCTGAGCAGGATGGTGAACTCGTCGCCCCCCAACCTTGCCACCGTATCGCCTTCACGCAAACAACTCCGCAACCTTCCCGCGATAAGCTGTAACAACTGATCCCCGATCGAGTGTCCGCGTGTGTCGTTGACGGCTTTGAAACCATCCAGGTCGATGAACAAAACTGCGAAGGGTGTTTTATTGCGTTTTGACAGGCTGATCTCTTGCTGCACCCGGTCCTGAAACAACATGCGGTTGGGAAGATCGGTCAGCGTATCGTGATAGGCTAAATAGTGAATCTCCTCTTCCAGCCTGCGTATCTCGGAAATATCCTGTTGCACCGCAAGAAAATGTGTCAGCTCGTTTTTTTCGTTGAACAACGGCGAAACACTCTGCGTCACGGTGAACAGCTCTCCCGCTTTGGTACGATTGGTTATATCACCCCGCCACGGTGTGCCGGCCAGAATGGTGTCCCACATCTCACGCCAGAATTCCTGGTCGTGTTTGCCGGAACTGAACAAAACAGGCGTGTTGCCGATGATTTCACCGGTTGAAAAACCGCTGTATCGGCTCATTGCCTCATTCAACCATTGCACATGGCCATTGCGGTCACAAATGAACATGGCGTTCGAGGCGTTACTCATCGCCACTTCCATCAAACGCAATTCTTGCTGTTCCTGCGCGCCTAACATGGCTACAGTGACGCGGGCGGCAAATGCGGACAATCGACTCACGGTGAGTTTGTCGAATCTACTATCAGTGGTCGAATACATCATCAACGAGCCAATAACTTCACCCGCAATTCCCAGCGGCATCGCCAGGATACTGCGCAAGCCGTATTGCTTGGCACGCGCTTGCCAGGGTGAGAATCTCGGCGAGTCACTACTCAGCACCACTGGCCTGTTCTCGCGAATCGCCATACCCGTCGTGCCCTGTCCCAGCGGGGTATCGTCCCATCTGACCTTCACATCGTTCAGATATTCCGAGGCGCCGGCGGATGCCACAATATCCACGGCACCATCCGCTTCTTTCATGCCGATCCAAACCAGTTTGAAGTCGAAGAGTTCGACCATGCGCTTACACACGCGTTTGACGACATTGCTTTGGTCGTATTTGTGCAGAATGTATTGATCGATCTCCTGCAACAGGTGATCCGTTACGATTTGCTCCCGCACGTTGTAGCGCAATGTCGCAGCAACCAATTCACGTTCCACCGTGGGGACCAATCTCTGCCAATCGGTAAAACTCACACAGTCCTGTGCCCCGAGCCGCATTACCTCTGCCAAGCTGAGCATATTATTTTGTTCAGTCGGCAGCACGATGCATGGGATATCGAGTTCGTGGCGATGAATGGCCGCTACAGCCTGCTCGATAGAAAATTCATAAGGTACGGGAGTGACAAACATCACATCCCACTGTTTGCCTGCCAAGGCTGCTTCCAGTTCGTCTGGATTGTTTGCAGAATGGGGATGCGGGAGATAATTGCTGTGACGCAATGCGGCTATCACCGACTTCTTCTGATCGGTTGTGGCCGCTATGAACAAAACATTCAGTTCGATCATGAGTTTCGCGATTGGAGTGACATACCGATTCCCCCTTCCACTGCAAGTCGTGGAAACTTCATCTCCATCCAGACTTGCCATGGCATGTAATTCGTTTCTTGATTTTATTTGAATATTCAGCCGGATTTGCAACCCGAAACAACGCCACTAAAACCGGGAAAAAACAAACGCCTGCACAATCACCCCGGAGCAGACAAAGGATCAAAGTTTGTTCTTCACCCACGCTTCTACCGAAGCCAGTGCCGCAGCCAAATGTTCGGGTTGCGTGCCGCCTGCCTGTGCCATGTCCGGTCTGCCACCGCCTTTGCCGCCGACTTGCTGCGCCACAAAATTCACCAGTTCGCCCGCTTTCACTTTGGCCGTGGCATCGGCGGTCACGCCCACGATCAGGCTCACCTTGCCATCGCTCACTGCGGCAAGCAGGATCACGGCGGATTTCAGCTTGTCCTTTAACTTGTCCATGGTCTCGCGCAGCATGGCTGCGTCCGCGCCATCCAGCTTGGCCGCCAGCACCTTCACGCCGTTGATGTCATGTGCCTGCGCCAACAGCTCGTCACCCTGCGCCGAAGCCAGTTTGGATTTCAATGCCGCTAGTTCTTTTTCCAGCGATTTTACGTTGTCGAGGATTTGAGCTATACGTGCCGCCGCTTCCTGCGGTTGTGACTTTACGACATCAGCCACTTGCTGCAACTGGTCTTGCTGCTGTTGCACCAGCGCCAATGCACCTTCTCCCGTCACCGCTTCCACACGGCGCACGCCCGCAGCCACGCCGCTCTCGGCCACGATCTTGAACAGGCCGATGTCGCCAGTGCGTTTCGCATGGGTGCCGCCGCACAATTCGATCGACGAGCCAATGTTCAACACACGCACCACGTCGCCATATTTCTCGCCGAACAACATCATCGCGCCGGTCTTCTGTGCGTCTTCAATGCCCATCACGCGCGACTGGCATTCGGCATTGGCCAGAATCTCGGCATTGACGATCGCTTCCACTTTGCGAATCTCGGCGTCGCTCATCGGTTGCGTATGAATAAAGTCGAAACGCGTTTTGTCGGCATCCACCTGCGAACCTTTTTGCTGCACATGCGTGCCCAACACTTCGCGCAACGCCTTGTGCATCAAGTGCGTGGCCGAGTGATTGCGCACCGTGCTGCTGCGCGCTGCGACATCCACCTTGGCGGTGACGCCGTTACCCACGCTCAGCTTGCCGGTCTTCACCACACCGTGATGACCGAACACCGTGGCTTGAATTTTCTGCGTGTCTTCCACCGCGAAAATGCCATGCACGCTGCGCAGTTCACCGCAGTCGCCCACCTGGCCACCGGACTCGGCGTAGAACGGCGTATCGTCCAGCACCACTACACCGATGTCGCCTTCGTTCAGCGCATTCACTGACGCGCCATCCTTGTACAGCGCGAGGATGTTGCCCTTGTGTTCCAGTGAGTCGTAACCGTGGAAGTTGGTTGCCGGGCCTGTGTATTCGAGATTGGTTGCCATCTTGAATTTGCCTGCGGCGCGCGCCATCTGCTTCTGGTTCGCCATCGCCCTGTTGAAGGCCGCAACATCAACCGTCACACCCTGCTCGCGGCAAACATCGGCAGTGAGGTCGAGCGGAAAGCCGTAAGTGTCATGCAACTTGAACGCTGTCTCGCCGTTGAATATGGCGCGACTTCCCTCACCCTGCCCTATCCCAAAGGGAAAGGGTTTCGCTTCCCTCTCCCCTTGGGATAGGGACTGAGGGTGAGGGGATACGCTCAATGCTTCCAATTCACTTTCCAATATCGCCATGCCATGCTCGATGGTGGTGAAGAAACGCTCCTCTTCCTGCTTGAGAATTTCCATCACGCGCACTTGAGCCACAGCCAATTCCGGATAAGCAATTCCCATCTGCTCCACCAGATCGGGCACCATTCTGTAGAAGAACGCAGCACGCGCGCCAAGCTTATAGCCATGGCGAATAGCGCGACGGATGATGCGGCGCAGCACATAGCCGCGCCCTTCGTTGCCGGGAATCACGCCATCGGCGATGAGGAAGGAGCAGGCGCGGATGTGGTCGGCCAATACTTTATAGGATGGATTGACATCCTGATTTTCAATTTGAAATCTAGCTATTCCTTCTTCTCCATGGACCGCCACATAGGCTGCTTTGATCAGCGCCTGGAACAAATCGATCTCGTAGTTGGCATGTACATGCTGCAACACCGCCGAAATGCGCTCCAGGCCCATGCCGGTATCCACCGAAGGCTTGGGCAACGGATGCATCACACCCGCCTCGTCGCGGTTGAACTGCATGAACACGTTGTTCCAGATCTCGATGAAGCGGTCGCCGTCTTCGCCGGGACTGCCGGGTGGCCCGCCGGGGATATGCTCGCCGTGGTCGTAGAAAATTTCGGTGCACGGACCGCACGGGCCCGTGTCGCCCATCATCCAGAAGTTGTCGGAAGCGTAGCGCGCGCCTTTGTTGTCACCGATGCGGATCACGCGTTCGGCAGGCACGCCGATCTCTTTGGTCCAAATGTCATACGCCTCGTCATCCTCGGCATAGACGGTAATGGTGAGCTTGTCCTTGGGCAGTTTGAACACCACCGTGAGCAGCTCCCACGCATAGTTGATCGCGTCGCGCTTGAAATAATCGCCGAAGCTGAAGTTACCCAGCATCTCGAAGAAAGTGTGGTGGCGAGCGGTGTAGCCGACGTTCTCCAGATCGTTGTGCTTGCCGCCGGCACGCACGCATTTTTGCGACGACGCAGCGCGGGTATAAGGACGTTTGTCGAAACCGAGGAACACATCCTTGAACTGGTTCATGCCCGCGTTGGTGAACAATAACGTCGGGTCTTCATGCGGCACCAGCGAACTGGAGGCGACCACCGTGTGGCCTTTGGAGGCGAAATAATCTAGAAACTGCTGGCGGATTTCACTGCTTTTCATCGATGCACCTTGAACTCTAACGGGCATGGCGAGTAACCACCCCAAAAAATGAAACTCGGAATGCCCGCCCTCTCACCTGTGCGTGGTTGGTGCCGACTTGTTGGCTTTACAACCACGGTTGCTACCCCTTGCGGGTGCAATCCTCCCCCACAAATGGGCGAGGAGGCAATTGAGCGGCTGTGCGAATTTCATATTAACGTCACGTTCCAGACAGGCTGGACAAGGTGCGCATCATACCATGCAGGGCTGTGGCAGCTATACCACGAACGGGAAGGAATACAGTAAGTGTGTGCATTAAACGCATGCGGAATTTGACCTCATGGCAGCATCATGCGGAACACCGCGCCATCCGCATTGCTCAATTCGATGCGACCGTGACGCTCTTCCAGTTGGTGTGACTCGGCGATCCGCTTAGCCAGGAACAGCCCTAATCCGGTGCCACGATAGCTGACGGTTGAAGGTTGTTCGCCCCCGTTCGACAGCAAACTTTGCGTATAACCCGCCCCGTCATCCGACACTTGCAGAACCAGCATTTTGTCCTTTTCGCAGGCTGACAGCATGACCCTGGAACGGGCGAAACGACAGGCGTTATGCAATGCGTTGGAAAGCGCCATACGTACCAGCGCATCGTCAAAGAAGGCGAAGGCTGGTGCAAAGTCCGCATTCACCTCAATCGTCAATTGAGGAAACAACTGACGGTACTCTGCCGCAAGGATCGCCAAGAAATCCGCCGCATCAACTGAATCCGAATTTACACTCAGCAGGTCGTTCTCATGCAGGTGCACCAGCAGCATCTCTGTCAGACGCCTTGCCGCATTCATGGCAAGCACCATCTCTTGCTGGGCGTCATCGCGTTTCTCCAGCCGCAATGCCAGTTCGGCCAGTTGATTCTTCACATCATGTACGACCGCCGCAAATATATCGTTCATGCCTTCACCCGTGTCATTGCTTCAACTGTTTAAGGAGACCATTGATCTGAGCCAGCTTGGGATTGTTCGGAGAGCTTTTGACGATACTCTCTCGGTAACGTAAACATCGGGTCAATCTATCCGCTTTGCTTCCATTGCGCACGAGGTCGAGCGCCATAACCAGGGACGCATTACCCACGATCTGCATATTGTTCGGCAGACGCTCTGCCGCTTCACATAACAAGGTAATTGCCTCGTCCAACTGACCGGCTTCGGCTTTCATCACGCCTGTGTTATTGATCAGGACGATTTCCTGTTCGCTCTCCTCGATGATCGCGGCAGCTTCAGATGCCCCTTTGCCGGCGGCAGCCAATACATCATGCACCTTGCCTTTGATGGACTCGTCCTCGTGGCTGTTCTGTATCGCATGACGCAGCAACCCCTTGGCCTCATTCTCCTTTCCCATCACAAAACAGGCATCAGCCAGCGCGACAACTGCATGCACCGGCAATTTACCCAGATCGCCCTCCATCGCCTTGGTCAAGGCCTCCTCGGCTTTCTCATGGTTGCCCGTTGCCCGATACGCCATACTTTCCGTCGCGTATAAAACGATGTTGCTGTGCTCGTCCTTAAAACTGTTGCGGGCATCTGCCACCACGTTCAAAGCTTCTGTTGCCTTACCCTGATTTAGCAAGGCCTTGGAGAGCACGGCATAGTCATTGGCCTGACGCACCGGAGAGTATTTGTGCTGTTGCAACGCCTGTCGCATGACTGCTTCTGCGACCTCGGGCTTTCCCGCACTGACAGCGATCGTACTCATCTCGCGAATACGGCTCATGGTTCCGGGAGAAATTGAGCGTGCCTTTTGCAACACCTCCAGTGCTTCATGTTTGTCTCCCGCCGACACCAGCAACTTGCCGAGAAAATCATAGGCAGCCATGAATTGCGGTGAATCAGTCAGAATCTCGCGTAATAAAATTTGTGCATCTACTTCCCTGCCCTGCTTGACCAATGCACGAGCCAACCCCAGCCTAGCCCACCCTATCGGGCGTAGCGCGATGATCTCGCGATATAGGTCAGCCGCCTCCGACGGTTGCCCATCTCGCAACAAAGCTGATCCTTTGATCTTGCAAAGATCAAGAAAGAACTTGTCTTTGACAGCCAGCCTCTTGTCGCATTCTTCAATAACGCGCTTCCAGTCCTTTGAGTCTGTCGCTTTGTCGAGGTCGAGAAAATATTCCTGCTTCCCCAGCAGTTTTTCCAGACGCGCATTGAATTGAGCCGCAGTGAAAGGCTTAAGCAGGTAATCGTCGGGCGCGCACTCCGATGCCATCACCACTTTTTCATAGGACTGTTCGGCGGTGATCATGACGAAGACAGTGTTGCGCGTGATCAGGTCATTCGTGCGCAGATATTCCAGAAACTGCTGGCCATTGGTACTATCGCCCAATGCATAGTCGCACAAGATAACGTCATAACGATTGGATGACATGCGTTCCAGTGCTTCTTTGATGCTGGCAACGACATGCAACTTGGCGAAACCGGAACTGAAAAGCGACATGCGCAACTGTGATCGCATCCCCTCCATATCATCAATGACGAGTACCCACTTCTCGGCAAAATCGCTAGCAAATACCATGTTCCACCTCTGAACGATAACGACGCTTTCAGCGCTCAGTATCCACCAAACGCAGTATCTGTACGATCACATCAAAACCGAATCCCCGCGATTGCAGAAAACGCATCTGCTTGGCTTTATCTTTGTCATCGCGAGGCGAAACTCCGAATTTCCTCTGCCACACTTCGCGCGCTGCGTCCAGTTCGGATTCTTTTAATGCAGGCAACGCAGACTCGATCAACTCGTCGGCAATGCCGCGTTGGCGCAACTCGTGCGTGATACGTTGTATGCCGAAACGGCTGCGTTTTGCATGCACCAACTGCGTGGTGGCACGGACATCGGAGAGCCAGCCGCGCGCTGTCAGATCATCCAGCAACGCATCCAGATCGTCCCGTGGCAACTGCTCGTCGTCAATCGTCGGCACATGCGGCAACAATTTTGCGCGCAGCTCGGCGCGGCTGTATTCGCGGCGAGCCAGGCATTGCAAGGCTCGCGCACGCAGGCTTATCTCCGGTCGTGCAGCGCGTTTTCCGCTCTCCTTCGATACACCGCGCGTTGCGCGGCACTCAGGACGAACGGAAAACAATTCAGAAATCTCAGGCTTTTTCCTCAACGGCCTTACCTGCCTTGGCTGCTTTTGCACTGGCTTTGTCGCCGGCTGCTTCGTTGGCTTTCGCGGGCGTTTTTGTTACAGGCTCAAGTAATGCCACACCGACGGCCTCCCTTACCTTGTTTTCAATCTCACGCGCAACATCGGGATGCTCGCGCAAATATTCGCGTGCATTGTCCTTTCCTTGGCCTATCTTCTCGCCTTTGTACGCATACCAGGCACCGGCTTTTTCCACCAGTTTGTGCTGCACGCCCAGCTCGATGATCTCGCCCTCGCGCGAGATTCCTTCACCGTACAGAATGTCGAACAAGGCCTCGCGGAACGGCGGTGCGACTTTGTTCTTCACGATCTTGACACGGGTCTCGTTGCCGATCACTTCGTCGCCCTTTTTGATCGCGCCGATGCGGCGAATATCGAGACGCACCGATGCGTAGAACTTGAGCGCGTTGCCGCCGGTGGTGGTCTCCGGGTTGCCGAACATCACACCGATCTTCATGCGGATCTGGTTGATGAAGATAACCATGGTGTTGGAGCGATTGATGTTGGCGGTGAGCTTGCGCAGCGCCTGCGACATCAGGCGCGCATGCAAACCCATCTGCGCATCGCCCATCTCGCCTTCAATTTCCGCTTTGGGAGTCAGTGCCGCGACGGAGTCCACCACCACGATATCCACCGAACCGGAGCGCACCAGCATATCGACGATCTCCAGTGCCTGTTCGCCGTTGTCAGGTTGCGAGATCAGCAGGTCTTCCACTTTCACGCCGAGCTTTTGCGCGTATTGCGGATCGAGCGCGTGTTCCGCGTCGATAAAGGCCGCAGTGCCGCCCAGCTTTTGCATCTCTGCGATGACTTGCAGGGTAAGCGTAGTCTTGCCGGAGGATTCCGGGCCGTAGATCTCGATGACGCGGCCACGCGGCAATCCGCCGACGCCCAACGCGATGTCCAACCCCAGCGAGCCGGTGGATACCACATCAATATCCTTGATCGCTTCGCCTTCGGCCAAACGCATGATGGATCCCTTGCCGAACTGCTTTTCGATTTGGCTTAATGCCGCCGCGAGTGCTTTGCTTTTGTTGTCATCCATGACGATTCCTTTTCAAAATTTGGTGCGGGATTGTGGCATACCAATTTGCAGTTGTACAGAACGTTCGTTCTTTTTCTTGCTCAGGCCGTCTCTGTGCGTTTATTCAACAGGTCGAATACACCTTGCAAAGCGATTTGCACGGATTGCTCGCGTACTGCGGCACGGTCGCCGTGGAGAAAGTGACGTTGCGCATGCATTTCGCCGTCGCGGAGTGCCCATGCGAACCATACCGTACCGACCGGTTTTTCAGATGTGCCGCCCTCCGGCCCGGCGATGCCGCTTACTGCCAGCGAGATGTGCGCATGACTGTGCACCAACGCACCTGCCGCCATCTCGCACACGGTAGATTCGGAAACTGCACCGTGAGTATCCAGTGTGGATTGGCGCACTCCCAGCATTTCGACTTTCGATAAATTGGAGTAGGTGACGAAGCCGCGTTCGAACCAGGCCGAGCTGCCGGAAATGTCGGTGAGCGCCTGTGCCACGCCGCCGCCGGTGCAGGATTCGGCAGTCGTCAGCATCAGTCCGAGCGAGTTGAGTGCTGCGCCAACTTGTACCGAAAGTTCACTCATATTATTCAACCTCAAAACTTATCACGCGGAGGCGGGGGGTAACCGGCGAAAGGCGGGAATTTTTATTGCCCCCGGACTCAGAGCCC
>CAZRZH010000019.1:491-3691 GCA_964604485.1 uncultured Sideroxydans sp. | reverse complement strand
GGGGGGCGGGGTTCCCTCCTCAAAAGGGCTTTTTTTTTGACCCCCATTCCCCGCCCGGCCTCCGCGTGATAAAAGATTTGCATTTCAAACTAGGCCGCGCGCCAAATCGTTCTGAATATCCACCACAGCCTCCAACCCCACCGCAATACGAATCAAACTATCGCTGATACCTGCCGCCGCACGCGCCTCCGGTGTGATACGTGCGTGCGTGGTGGTCGCCGGATGCGTGATGGTGGTTTTGGTGTCGCCCAGATTGGCCGTGATGGACAACATTTTGGTGTTGTCGATGACGCGCCACGCCGCTGCCTTGCCCCCCTTAACTTCAAACGCCACGATGCCGCCACCGGTCTTTTGCTGCTTCAACGCCAACGCATGTTGCGGGTGCGAGGGCAGGCCGGGGTAAAACACACGTGCGACGTTCGGCTGCTGCTCCAGCCACTGCGCCAGTTGCAAGGCATTGGCGCTATGCGCATCCATGCGCAGTTTGAGAGTCTCGATACCTTTGATAAACACCCACGCATTGAATGCACTCATGGTCGGTCCGGTCGTGCGCAAGAATCCATACACCGGCTCCATCAATTTCTTGCTACCCAGTACCGCACCGCCCAGCACGCGGCCTTGCCCGTCGATGTATTTGGTGGCGGAATGGATCACGATGTCCGCGCCGAATTCAAACGGGCGTTGCAGGATGGGCGTGCAAAAACAATTGTCCACCGCCAGCCATGCCCCGCAACTTTTCGCCACGGCAGAGATGGCCGCGATGTCGGAGATTTCCGTGAGCGGATTTGAAGGTGTCTCCAGAAAAAATAATTTCGTATTGGGGCGCACCGCTGCTTGCCATTGCGCAACATCGGTAGCGGAAACAAACGTGGTGTCCACACCAAATTTCTTCAGCACGTTGTTGAACAGATTCACCGTGGAACCAAAGATACTTTGCGATGCAATCACATGTTCTCCCGCCTTCAAATGCCCCATGCAGGTCGCCAGGATTGCGGACATTCCGGAAGCCGTTGCAACGCATTGCTCGGCACCTTCCAAGGCGGCAAGGCGCTGCTCGAAAAGAGTGACGGTGGGATTGGTGAAACGGGAATAAATGTTGCCCGGCTCTTCGCCGATAAAGCGTTTCGCGGCTTGCTCGGCATTGTCGAACACAAAACTGGAAGTGAGATACAGCGCCTCGCTGTGTTCGTGGAACTGGCTGCGTTCTATACCTGCGCGTATGGCCAGCGTTTCCGGCTGGTAACAATTCTCTTCTGACATGATGGCGTCCCCCAAAACAAAAACCCGGAAAGCTTAGCGCCAAACCGGGTTCTCCCGCTTTAGCTGTATTTGTAATGCGCCCGCAAGCTGTTCCTCAAATCGGCGCAGGCGAAAAGTAGCATCCGTCCGGTGGCAGTGTCAACCTACATGGACGAGGCGCTCATCACCAGATCAAGTTCGAGCTGGTCTTCTTCCAATACCGCATTCGCCTTGCCGCCCGCGCGCGCCGTCTCGACCCGATTCAGATATTCAGGCGTGATATCCCCGGTGATGTACACGCCGTCAAAACACGAACAGTCGAACTGGGTGATCGTCGGGTTGCACTTCTGCACGGCCGCTTTCAGGTCTTCCAAATCCTGATAGATGATGCGGTCGGCGCTAATCTCGCGGCAGATTTCTTCGTCGCTGCGCCCGGTGGCGATGAGCTCTTTGCGGCTGGGCATGTCAATGCCGTACACGTTGGGGAATTTAACGGGCGGCGCGGCAGAGGCAAAATAAACCTTGCGCGCTCCGGCATCGCGCGCCATCTGCACGATCTCGCGGCTGGTGGTGCCGCGCACGATGGAGTCGTCCACCAGCAATACATTCTTGCCTTTGAACTCGACCGCGATGGCATTGAGTTTCTGGCGCACCGATTTCTTGCGCATCGCCTGACCCGGCATGATGAAGGTGCGGCCGATGTAACGGTTCTTCACAAATCCTTCGCGAAACGGGATGCCTAATCGGTTGGCCAATTGCAACGCGCTGGGACGGCTGGAATCGGGGATAGGGATCACCACATCAATATCGTGATCCGGCCACACCCGGCTGAGTTTGTCCGCCAGATATTCGCCCATATTGAGCCGTGTCTCGTACACCGAGATGCCGTCGATCACCGAATCCGGGCGCGCGAAGTAGACGAACTCGAAGATGCAGGGATTGAGCGCGGAATGTTCTGCACATTGCTGGCTGTGGAAATTGCCGTCGAGGTCGATGAACACCGCCTCACCCGGTGCGATATCGCGCATGAATTTGAATCCCAGCGTATCCAGCGCCACACTTTCCGAGGCCACCAGATACTCCAACCCTTTTTCGGCCCGGTTGCTGCCCACCACCAAGGGTCGCAGACCGTGCGTGTCGCGAAACGCCACCAAGCCGTAACCCGAAATCATCGCCACCACCGCATACGCGCCGCGACAACGACGGTGCACCGCCGTGACGGCCGCGAAGATGGCTTGGGCATCAAGGCGGAAATTATTGGCATTGGCCTGCAACTCGTGGGCCAACACATTCAGCAAGACTTCCGAATCCGAGTTGGTGTTCACATGTCGCATGTCTTCCAGGAAGAGTTCTTTTTGCAACTGCGCCGTGTTGGTGAGATTGCCGTTGTGTCCCAGCACCAAGCCAAATGGAGAATTGACATAGAACGGTTGCGCTTCGTTGTGGTCGACCGCTGAGCCCGCCGTCGGATAGCGCACGTGGGCGATGCCCGCATTGCCCTGCAAGGCGCGCATGTTGCGTGTGCGAAAAACGTCGCGCACCATTCCGTTGCCCTTGTGCAGGTGGAATGTATTGTGATCCAGCGTGGCAATACCCGCAGCATCCTGACCGCGATGTTGCAACACTTGCAAGCCGTCGTACAACAGCTGGTTCACCGGAGTATTCGCTACGACACCCAAAATCCCGCACATATTTTTTCCCCGAGATTGAAACGTCTATTTTCGCAATGGCTCATCCGGAAGGTAATCCTTCGCGTACAGAGCTGCCTGCAACAACGGTTTGCTCGACCATGCATCACGCCACCAGGGTTGCTGCGGCAATTTCGTTAAACCGCCCAACCAAACCAAAGCCAGCACGACCAACACGCCCCGCAAAACTCCAAACATGGCGCCAAACTTTCCATCTATTCCGGCAAGACCGGCGAACTTTGCCAACTTTGCCAGCAACCAGGCGGCGATGCC
>CAZRZH010000019.1:0-481 GCA_964604485.1 uncultured Sideroxydans sp. | reverse complement strand
CGCCGCGGCGTGGACGAACAGGGCGGCGAAGGCAACTCCCGAACGGACACCCTCAGCCCCCACTGACTCGGGGATATACGGCGAAGCTTGTCCGGTGAAAGTTACTGCAACGATGTAGGCAACGACCCAGCCGATCAACGAGAGCAGCTCATACATGAATCCGCGCCACCAACCCAGCAATACTGAAAGCGCGATGATGACGATCACGGCGAAGTCGAACGCAGTCATCGCGGGTTATTCCAGATTGATCACGTTTGGATGCAAGCCAATCGCTTCCAGCTTGTGTTTGATTTTCTCGGCCGCTTCACGCGTGGGATAACTGCCAACACGCACGCGCACATTGCTGCCCGCCTTCTCGGTGTAAACGTGAAAACCCGATTTACTCAACTTGGTGTGTAACTGTTTTGCCGTCTCGGCTTTTGAATAAGCGCCCACCTGCACCACCCAGCCTGATGTTGGGGGCGATTTCACACCGGCTTTG
>CAZRZH010000018.1:16374-27195 GCA_964604485.1 uncultured Sideroxydans sp. | reverse complement strand
CTGCGGCTGACCTCGCCGACCAAGTCGAGTTGATCAAGATTGCGCCTCAGTATCTGACTGCAGACGATCTATCTAAACTATGGACCGCAATGCAGGCGCGCTACCGGCCTTCCATGGCCTACCTGGTATCGGTGGTGCTGATCCAGGGCACGGGTCCGGCTAAAGCGCCGTTACCTGTCTTGAAGCGCGGCCAGAATGACCAAGGCCCTGTGGCCACCGCTGCACCGTTTCCCTCGCTTGCCTCGGTGCGACCCGCCGCCTCGGATGCACTGCCGGCGATGCGCCTGGGCGATGATCTGCTCATCACCGGTACCAATCTGTGCAGCCAGGTTGGAGCGACTGCGATCTTCGAGAACGGCAAGGCCGCTTTGGTTCAGGAGCTGACGACGACCGCATCGACCATACCCGGCGCGATCAAGGTACATGTGCCTTCCGTCGCAGAAAAAGCCAGCGCGATCAATGAATGGGCTGTCGGGGTGTATGTGCTGAGTCTGCGCGTCAGCGTAACGAATCTACAAACCTGGGTCACCAACGGCGTGCCAATTGCACTTGCGCCGATGATCAGCATTGGCACTCCGCCAGTCGCGCCCAATTTCCATGCTGGCGACACGTTGACTATCACATGTACGCCGAGGCTGCTGGCGCAGCAGAGTGCGAACGTCAACCTGATATTCGGTTCGCAGACATTGGCGCCGAAGACTGCCGATTCGCCGGCAGACTTGCTCAAACCGACGACACTGACGTTCACCGTACCCACGGTGGCAGCCGGCAGCTACACCGTGCGGCTGCGCGTCGATGGTGTGGACAGTCTACCAATCAAGGTAAGCGGTTCGCCGCCCAAGTTGGAATTTGATAATAACCAGAAGGTCACCGTGTCATGAGCGCCGAAACCTGGTTGGACGACAACAATCGTTATCTCGCCGTCTCATTGCAGTGGCTGCGTAGACGCCTGCAAGACATGATTAGAGACGAGTCGGCACCAGTCGTTACACCGCCGCAACCGGCAGCTGCACCTGCCCCCGGTCTGTTTGATCGCCTGCGTGGTATCACACCACCAACCCCAGCGAAAAATAACGCTGCTCCTGTGACGGAACCGGAGAACAATCCTGCGGTTGACCCAAGCTCAGCAGTTCGCGCCGAAGCCGCCAAGACCGATCCGCCACCGGCGTTGATACTGCTGGCGCAGAACTTCGGGCTCTCTGATTTCGAGCGCGATATTTTGTTGTTGTGTGCGGCGCTCGAACTGGATCCGAACATGGGGGCACTGTGCGCTGCGTCGCAGGGAAACGCCGCACGTGCCTACCCGACCTTCGCACTGGCTTTTCAGGCAATCGGCGAACCGAGTTGGGACGCGCTATCTCCGCACCGACCTTTACGCTATTTAAGATTGCTGGAGATCAATCAACCGGGTGCAACGCCGCTCACCGCCGCCGCACTCCGGGCCGATGAACGCGTGGTTAACTACATCAAGGGACTGAATGCACCTGACGAACGCCTGACTACGTTACTCACACTAGACAACACAGACAATTCAGAACTCGCGCCATCGCAGCAAGCCGTGGCCGAGCAGATCATCGCGAACCTTCATGACACCTCGGGCAATGGCAGCGTACCCATCGTTGAACTGCTCGGTGTCGATGTCGGCAGCAAACGCGATGTTGCAGCCGACGTATGTGCAGCATTGCAGCGCAGTCTGTACCGCATTGCCATAGATGTGCTGCCGACGAACAAGGCCGAAATCGAAAATCTGGCGCGACTCTGGCAGCGCGAAAGTATATTGCTGCGCGTGGCTCTATACATCGATGCCGAAGACCTTGATGGTGCCACCAACGACATTGCGAGCGGCTTGCAGTGGTTTCTCTCCCGTGATCTCGGCTTGGTCTTCGTCGGACTGCGCGAACCTCCGCTACGGCAAATCGAGGCGAGCATCGCATTCGAAGTGAACAAACCCACCACGCAGGAACAGCGAACCGCCTGGACCGAAACACTCAAGGATGTTTTGCCCGCCGAGGATGTAGATAGCAACGCAAAACTGCTCGCGGGACAATTCAATTTCAATCTGCATGACATCCGCAATAGCGCAGCGCAGGCGATGCACTCGCAAGTGCAAGAGACTATGGCCGACAAGGTGTGGGATGCCTGCTGCAACCTGACCCGACCACGCCTCGATCAACTTGCCCAGCGCATCGAACCCAAGGCCACCTGGAATGAGCTGGTGCTGCCTGCAGAAGCACTCGGGCTGCTGCATCAGATTGCCGCCCAGGTGCGCGGCCGCTACCAGGTTTACGAAGACTGGGGTTATGCCAAAACCATGACGCGCGGTCTCGGTATCAGTGCCCTGTTCGCTGGCGAAAGCGGTACCGGCAAAACCATGGCAGCCGAGGTGCTGGCCAACGAACTGCGTATGGCGCTGTATCGCATCGACCTGTCATCAGTGGTCAGCAAATACATCGGCGAGACCGAAAAGAATCTGCGCAAACTTTTCGATGCCGCCGAGCAAGGCGGCGCCATCCTGTTCTTCGACGAGGCCGACGCGCTGTTCGGCAAACGCAGCGAAGTCAAGGACAGCCACGACCGTTATGCAAACATCGAGATTAACTACCTGCTGCAACGCATGGAGTCGTTCAGCGGCCTGGCGATACTCGCCACCAACATGAAGAGCTCGCTCGATCAGGCATTCATGCGACGCCTCAGATTCATTGTCAACTTCCCCTTCCCCGGCGTCGCAGAACGAACGCAGATCTGGCAGAAGGCACTGGCACCCGAGGTGCCGCACGATGAGCTGGACTACGAGCGTCTGGCGCGCTTCAACCTTTCCGGTGGCAACATCCACAGCATTGCGCTGAATGCTGCGTTTACTGCTGCACAGCGCGCAGAAGGCGACAAGTCAGTCACCATGCCCGTGCTGTTATCGGCTACGCGCAGCGAATTGCGTAAACTGGACAAGCAAATCAACGAAGCGGACTTCCGTGCAGTGCAGATTACGAAGGTGACCGCATGAACATACAACTGCATATTGAGCGGCTGGTTCTGGATGGCGTGGACATCGTGCCGGGGCAGCGCCATCTGCTGCAAGCCTCCGTCGAAGCGGAACTCAGTCGGCTGCTTGGCCGAGGCGGCATTGCGCCGCAATTGACTCAAGGTGTTGCGGTTCCACATGTAGATGCTGATTCGATCCGAACATCTAATGTTGCTAGTCCCACGGGGCTGGGCCATCAAATTGCCGCATCGATTTACAGTGGAATTGGCAAACCGGCAGAGCATCTGCAACGTCCGGGAGTCGGCCCAAGAACTTGATATCTGTGAGAAGGAGACAATGACATGCGTTACCAAATAAAACCGTTCAAGAATCACTTCTGCAGAAATGCTTTCTGCCAGGTTCCTCCATCCCCGGTGCTGCTATCGCAGTTGTACGCGCGATTTATGGAGCTGAAAAAGGCCCGCCGCCTGGCGGCGGACATGAGCTTTGATGACTATTACCGGGTATGGCGATCGAACCGGCGTGGCGAGAACTTTGTGGGCCTGGACGATGGTTGCCTGCAACATGCACCCAGTGCAGACCGCCAACTGATCGACCGGCCGTCCAAGCAGCTTAAAGGGGCCATTCACACTTTAGTGCTGCTGGTGGACTTCGCCGACCGTCCGCATAGCGACAATCGCAGTCCGGCCTTTTTCCAACAGATGCTGTTCAGCGAAAACGGCACATTCCCATCGGGCAGCATGCGTGATTTTTATCGCATGGTCAGCAACTACAACGCGGCAAAAAAAACTGGAATCGACGTCCAAGGCAAGGTGTTCGGCTGGTTCCGCATGCCCCAACCATCAAGCTATTACACCGACGGAAATTCCGGCATGGGCGACACTTTTCCGCGCAATGCGCAGGGGCTGGCACGTGACGCGGTTAACGCCGCGCTGGCGCAGGGCGTAGATTTCTCATCCTACGACATGCTGGGGGAAAACATCGTCACCGCGCTGTTCATCATCCACGCCGGCGGCGCTGCGGAAGTAACCGGCAGCCGCGACGATATCTGGAGCCATAAGTGGGTGGTTCCCGGCGGAGTCAAAGTAGGCCCTAAGCTGAACGTGCAGACCTATCTGACTGTGCCTGAAGACTGCAACATGGGCGTCTGCGCCCATGAATGGGGACACCTTGCGGCGCGCTGGGCAGATTATTACGACACAGGCAGAGCCCAGTGGTCGCAATCCAACGGCTTGGGGAATTACTGTCTCATGGCCGCCGGTTCTTGGGGCAATGGCGGCCTGACACCAGTGCTTCCCAACGGCATGTTGCGCATGTTCCAAGGCTGGATTACCCCGCAACCGGTCACCAAGACCACGAAGAACATTATGATCAAGCCTGCCGCAGAAGAAGGGAGCATTGTATTCATCCAAAATTCGGCGCGCATGACAGAAAGCCAATACGTTGTCGTCGAGTACCGCCGCAAGCAAAGCCAAGATGCCTTCCTGCCGGATGAAGGTATCGCCGTTTACGTGGTAGACGAGAGCATCGACAACGTCAATGATGAAAATCACCTAGCTATCGAACTATTGCAAGCGGATGGTCAACGCGACCTGGCGAAGATATTCGGCCAAGGCAATCGTGGCGACTCTACCGATCTTTATCCTAATGGCTCAAAACGATCCATAGGCAAAGGCACAAAGCCCCCGCTCAAGCTCCCGGACGGTAAGTGGACGGGCATCAGCATTCGAGTCAAGGGATCGCCCGGTGCGGAACAGATGGCTATCGACGTGACCATCGCCTGAAGAAGCAAGTCATGATCAACCGCCAAACCTCACAAACGCACATACCTGTATCGGTGACACCGGTATGGCGTAGTTTGATGCAACGCAAATGTGTTTGTGGCAACAGCACGATGGCTGGAGAAGAATGCGAGGAGTGCAGCAAGAAGAAACTGCAACGCAAGCTCAGCATCAGTGCGAGCAATGACCCGCTGGAGCAGGAAGCGGATCGGGTTGCGGATCAAGTGTTAGCAGCGCCTGCACGTTCCGCAGTCAGCGGTGCGACGCTGAGCATTCAACGTTTCACTGGAAAAGCGACAAGTGGTGTAGGCATCCCCCCCGCCAGCGTAGATCGCGTGCTATCCGGCTCTGGCAGGCCGTTGGATACTGCGATTCAGCAGGACATGGGGAATCGCTTCGGCTATGACTTCTCCAATGTGCGCGTGCATACCGGAAGCGCCGCCGAACAATCGGCGAGGGATGTCAATGCTCTTGCCTACACTGTGGGGCACAACATCGTGTTCGGCGGGGGCCGATTTGATACGGGGTCAAACGAAGGACGACGGTTGTTTGCCCATGAGTTGACCCATGTGGTGCAGCAGTCAAATGAAGATGGAAATAGATTTGGTCAAAGAAATGAAAAACATGGTCTGTCACCCATTCCATTTCCGGCAATAACTGGAGGAACTGTACGCGTAGCTCGCCGATCGTCGGATGCTGGTAGGATTGAAGCGGGTACAGCCGACGCGTTGACGCGCGTTGATGCCGGCACAATCTATACAGGGGCAGATGACGGAGGTCGGGGCAATCCAGGTACGGTCGCCCAAGGAACATCCGACGCTGGGGCCACAGTTGCAGGGGCAACCGATGCCGGAACTTCCCATCATCCAAAGGAAACCATTGTTCGACAGGGAGGCGATGCAAAGAGCTTCGTGTCTACAGACGCTATCTCATTTACTGCAGAGATAGAAGGTTTGCCTGATGCCGGTGCTCTGAGCAGCCAAACTGCATGGTCGGTTCATGGGGTTAGTGCGGATAGCGGAAATGGCAACCCTTCCGTCGCCACTAATCGAAGCAATTTTTCGTTTACTCCAAACCCGACAAATCGTCCGACTACGGGATCAAGAACTCCAAATGATCCCATCAAGTACCGCGTCGAGGCACAAGTCGCCGGTTCCTCGGCGACCTATGATCTAGAACAAGATGAGTCGGATATCATCAGGCAGGAATACATCGATCTTGGCCCTGTTGTTTCGCCTAGACGTTCGGACATATCGATCCCGTCCATTCCAACTTTCAATACCGGTAACTATTCTTGCATTGTAGATAGGGGGATGAATACAGCTTTGACAAACACGCGAGCGCAGTTTCAGTCCCTAACTCAACAGGCTGCCGCACCCGATGCTGGCGTGCCCGCAGCTGCGCCTGTTCCCATAGCGGCGATTACGGTTGAAAGTGGTTATCGCAACCCACGGCGCAACGTTGCTGTCGGCAGCCCATTTCCTGTGGGCAGCAGGCACGTTTGGGGCAGTGCACTAGATCTCGGAGTTGCAGGGGCAAATGCCACATTATGGGACAGGCTTCGCACAGCGGGACAAAATGCCGGAAATACCAGCATCTGCGAGGTTGGCCCTACCCAGGTGTTGTGCAACAACGCGAACGTTAATCATGTTCACATTCAATGGTGATGCAAAGAGAATGTTGGCGAAGCGCAAATTCGAAACAGGGACAGAGTCAGATTATTTTTAACTAGCCAACCGAGAAACTTAAAGACGCTTGTACACACATGAGCCACTGAGATGAACACGCAGGCCAACGCACAGAAGAAGAAAACCGCCACGTTCGCGATCCTACCAACGTCTGGCTCAGTATTGTCACGTAAGTCTGTGAACGAAAATGTTATTGGTGAAGCCCCTCAAATCGTGCATGAAGTGCTGACTTCGCCCGGTCAGCCCCTTGATCCAACGACTCGAGTATTCATGGAATCACGCTTTGGCCATGACTTTAGCCAAGTACGGGTGCATACCGATGCGCCGGCGGCCGAATCGGCGCGGGCAGTAAATGCGCTGGCCTATACCGTGGGTCGCAATATCGTGTTTGGAGAAGGCTTATTCGCGCCCAACACTAATTCAGGCAAACAGTTGCTGTCGCACGAACTGGTTCACACAGTGCAGCAAGGCAAAATGGCACACACCAACCAAAGTGTACTGAACATATCAAAGCCGCATGATGCCGCAGAACAGGAAGCCGATCGGGCTACAGCGAAAGTAGCTCGCGGGGAATCGTTTGCTCCGACTTTGACCCACGTTGCCGCAATTGCACGTCGGCAACCTGATGCCGGGTCCAGTTCGTCCGCAGACGCCGGAACTGCTCTTACCCCGGCGACGTGCGCGCTTGACAAGCCCAAAGATTGTGCATCATACGAAGACTGGCTCGACACTTTTCCAGCCGCTTCCGCAGGTCCGGATAAAGTTATTACCGATTTGATGCCGACCGATTTAAAGAGCCTCATCGGCAACAAGTTGAGCACGAGTGGTGGATTGCCAGACTGCGCCGATGTGGCCATTTTGCTGCAACACTATTATCTAAAGGCTCGCAGTCAATCTCTCACTTTCATGGTTGGCCGTGATAGGAAGACCGCTGTCACGTACAGCGTCGGCGAGGGTACAGCCGACAAAGAACTTCGCGCCTGCATGATTGGTGCAGGTACGGAAAGTTTTCAGGAAACGAGGTCCGGGTTTTCGTTAGTCAATTTCTACAAAGAAAAAGGCAAAAACATCCTAAATCTCAAGGCGCTCTTGGCGAAAAACTTGAAGGCTGGCGATATGTTCGTCTGGAAGCGATTATCGACTATCAAAGGAAATTTCCAAGGCCATGCACAAACTGTGCAGACTGTGTCGCCGGCCAAGCTTGATCCTAAAGACCCGAAGAAGGTCACGCAGGAAGGGTTCATCGCAGTCGTGCAAGGCAACATGTCCAATGGCAAAGGAACAGGCTCGCTGGAGCAGCGCGTGTATTCGTTTACCGAACTGACAAAAAAACCAGATGGAAATGCGGAAATCGGAGAAGAACCTAAAAATCATGAGGAATCTTTCTTTGGTGCCGGGCCATGGAAGGCGTAGTCGGTCAAGGCGTAGATGACAACGTAACTAGGATCAGAGCCAAGGAATTTTGTTAACAAGTGAACTTCGAAATAGGGACAACGTCTGGAAAACATGAGCCATTGAGATGAACACGCACTCCTCCACACTACCAAAACAGCGCCAAACGTCCACGTTTCGTCCGATGTCTAGTTTTCTGTTGAATCCTAAATCGGTGAACGAAAATTCCTTTGGTTCAATCCCTCAACTCGTTCATGAAGTGCTGAGTTCGCAAGGTCAGCCACTTGATCAGACTACACGAGAATTCATGGAGCCACGCTTTGGCCGTGACTTCAGTAACGTGCGCGTGCATACTGACTCTAGCGCTGCTGATTCGGCAGACTCAGTTAACGCCACCGCGTTTACTGCAGGTAGACACATTGTCTTCGGGAGGGGCCAGTACGCTCCGGAGACGCCACAAGGTCGCCACGTAATGGCGCACGAATTAGCTCACACGCTTCAACAAGCCGTATCACCAAATTCGCTCGGAATCCAACGCATCCCCAAGGAACCGATGGGAGCGCCCTTCGAAGGAGAGATCATCCCTTGGAGCGCCGCGCTTCGTGAGTCCCCGAGTCACAGTGGAAAAGTGCTGGCAGACTTACCGCGAAAACATGCATTGACCGTCCAGGGTGGACGATGGTGGATATTGGTGGAGACCGTGGTCGACGGGAAAAAACTCACTGGATATGTCTCCCACGAGTTGATTCGCCAGGCTGCCGCACCGAAGGGCGTGGAAGATACAGCCGAGAAAGCCGCAGAGAAGAACGCACTCGACGTCATAAATCCTTCCAAGGAGACAGCCGACGCCGGCATCGATCTCCCGGCAGTGCCAGACGTGGCAGCGCCGACCCAAAAGCAAGCCGCACCGGAGCCAAACAAGTTCGCGTATGAATCCGGACTGGACCCAGAGCTGCAAGGACGCTTCAACCGTATGGTCATTGCCCTCGATGAAAAAAAGATCAAGCACGGCGGTATCGACGACGTACGACCGATACCACGGGCTCATATTCTAAGCACTGGCTATCACATCCGTGAGATGCAGGCGGTATCAATTAATGATCTTCAGCGCCTGAAGGACGGCAAGGATCTCGACGGCAACACTTGGTACAAAACGGAATGGGAGCAGTTTTCCGCCATCGGTGGCATTGAATCTGCGACCAATAAGGAAATTTTAGAGAAGATCAATGAGAACGCTTTGTCATTGGTAATAAAGGAAGGTGAGGGATACATCGGGGGAGGGAAGATCAATTGCGCATACGAAGGCTACAAAGCTGGCGACCCACATCGTCAACCCAACGTGTTCGAAGTTCCAATTTCAAGCCATGTCACCGGACAAGCCATAGATCTTCAGGGAGTCGAGTGGGACAAGCTTGGTGGACCCTGGAGCGATGCCTCCAAGAAATTCGTTGCCAGCTTTGGCTTGACCCGCCCTTACAGTCCCGAAGCGAAAACTTACTGCATAAAGGAACCTTGGCATTTTGAACTGGCGCAAGGAAAGTAAGTGGTAGAGAACAATTAGGAACAATTGGGGACACCCCAATTTCACGAAAGGAGTTAAGAAATGCCCACAACACCAACGAAGAAACCCTGGACCGTCATGGTGTACATGGCTGGGGACAACAGTCTGGATCCCGAAGGCGTGCAGGATCTGAAGGAAATGAAAAAGGTTGGCTCGACGGACAAGGTCAACATCGTTGCGCAGTTTGACCGCGCTGCGGGGCATGTAGCCCGACGCTATTACCTGCGCATAGGCGGCATCGTCACCGGTGACGCCGTCGCTTCTCTCGGAACAGTTAACACAGGCGATCCAAAATTCCTCAACGACTTCATTCGCTGGGGCGTCAAGAACTATCCCGCCGACCATTACCTGCTGGTGCTCTGGAACCATGGCCAGGGCTGGGATGACACCGACATCTATGCCGACGAACGCCATCGCAGCCTGCGTAGATTAGCCACTGGTCCTATCCAACACGCATTGTTCCACACCCCCGTTCGGCGCACGCTGGAGAAGGCTGGGAGCGATCACACAGCGCGTGCCATTCTGCTCGACGACAATGCGAAGGACTTTCTGGATAACCATGAAATGAAGAAAGTGCTGGCCGACACAGCCAAATTGCTGAAACGCAAGCTGGATATTTTCGGCACTGACGCCTGCCTGATGAGCATGGCCGAGGTGAGTTATCAAATACGCGACAGTGCCGACTACATGGTGGGTTCGGAGCAAACCGAACCGGGTGAAGGCTGGCCATATAACACCATACTAAGTTCACTGGCCAGAAATCCAGCCATGACGCCGCGCGACCTCAGCGCACTCATCGTCAACAAGTATCTCGCCTCGTATAGCAATACGGTCGAGGGCGGTGTTACTTACTCGGCCTGTGACTTGTCCAAGGCGGGCGCACTTGCCACTGCGGTTGCCGGTTTGGCGACAGCGCTGAAAGCAAGCCTTAAAGATAGCGCCGCTCGGCAACGCATAGTGGACGTTCGCAACAAGGTGCAAAGCTACGATGTCCCGGACAATATCGACCTGGTCGACTTCTGTGCCCTGCTCGCCAAGGCGGGTGCCAATGCTGCCACCACGACGGCTTGCCAGAATGTCATCAAGGCCGTGAAGTCATCTTATGTGATGGCGCAGGGTTACAAAGGGCCGAGCATGAAAAATTCCAACGGTGTGGCGATTTATTTTCCGCTGCAGTCGGTATCGCCCCTGTATGCCGGACTGGATTTCAGCAAGAAGACCGGTTGGAATGCATTCCTGAATGCCTATCTCAGCGCCATACGCAGCAGATGAGGTTGTTGCCTTGACTAAGGACAATTCCAAATGAGCAGCTTTCCCGGTTCTCCCCGTCTGATCAAAGGCGCCCTAGTCGGCGTCGATCTCTTCAATCCGCTCGCCAGCGTGGTGGTGTTTCAGTACAACCCGGACACGATGACGCGC
>CAZRZH010000018.1:0-16364 GCA_964604485.1 uncultured Sideroxydans sp. | reverse complement strand
TGACGCGCAAGCTCGACGCGCGCACGACCGGGGGCGATGGGGAAAAGGGCGAGGCATTTCGCCTGTCCGGCCCACCGAAAGAAACCATCACCTTATCAATCGAAATCGATGCCACTGACCAACTGGAGAAGGCTGAGACACTGGCCGTCGCATCCGGCATCTCACCGACGCTGGCGGCGCTGGAGATGATGCTCTACCCGAAGAGCGCGCTGGTGATTGCCAACACGATTTTGGCGGGTCTCGGCACGGTCGAAATCGTTCCCGCCGAGGGGCCGATGATCCTGTTCGTCTGGGGGGCGACCCGTGTGCTGCCGGTTCGCTTGACCAGCTTGAGCATTGCCGAAGAGGCCTATGACACGATGCTTAACCCGACGCGGGCCAAGGTGGATCTGTCGCTCACCGTGCAAAGCTATAACGACCTCGGTCTGACTTCGCCGGGGCAGGCGCTGTTCATGGTGCACCAGATCACCAAGGAAGCTCTGGCGACGAGCAATGTATTCAACAGTGTCCAGAATCTCGGCACTGCACTGAAATTCTAATAAGGAGACACTCATGCCTTTTCCTGCAAACAGCCGCTACCAGGATGTCGATACCACCAAGCTGGTGCTTCCGGATGGCACCGAGATTATGTATCTGAAACGGCGATTTCTACCCGCGCTGGATTCGCTTTCCGTCATGCAGCGGTACTCGGTGACGGAAGGTGATCGTCTGGATAACATCGCCGCAAAGTTCGTCGGTGATCCCGAGCAGTTTTGGCGAATTTGCGATGCGAATGGCGCGATGCGGCCAGCCGAGCTGACTGAAGTTGTCGGGCGCATGCTCAATATTGCCTATCCGGCCGGTATTCCGGGAGGTCGCCTTGTTTGATGCGGTACATCTGACGCTGTTTATTGGCCCCTTGCCGATGCCGATGCCTGCGCCATTGCCGCTGACCGACGCTTTGCAAAGTGTCGAAGTCAACAGCTCCAAGGATCGCAGTGGTTTTCAGATCCGGTTCACGGTCGGCAAGACCTCGCTGATACAGCTCGCGCTGTTGCCATCAGGGTTCTTCGATCCGATGATCACGCGCGTGGTTCTCGTCGCCACGGTGATGGGCATCCCGAACGTGATCATGGATGGCGTGGTGACGAATCATGAATTGCAGCCGAGCAACGAGCCGGGCAAGTCGACCCTTACGCTGACCGGCGAGGATCTGAGCATTTTGATGGATGTTGTCGAGCTGCGTGTACCGTATCCCGCGATGCCGGATGTGGCCCGCATCAATCTCATTCTCGCCAAGTACGCGATGTTTGGCATCATGCCGCTTGTCATTCCACCGCCAGTCATATCGACGGACAGTCCTACCGAGAGGTTCGATACGCAGGACGGAACAGATCGCGCATATATCAAATCGTTGGCGGCGCAAAGCGGTTATGTATTCTATGTTGAGCCGGGGCCTCTGCCTCTGCAGAGCATCGCCTATTTTGGTCCCGACGTGCGTGTTCCATATCCGCAGTCGGCGCTGTTCGTGAATTCCGATGCTTCCACCAACGTCGAGTCGCTGAACTTCAGTCTGAACGGCCTCGCCAAGAAGCAAATCATCATGTTTATGTACGACGGGGCGACGAAGAAGATCCCGATTGCCATCCCGATACCGGATCTCAGCCCCTTGCATCCGCCACTCGGGGCGCGGCCGACTCCTCCGGCCAAGGTTCAGTTTGCCCACAATACAACACGCTTGTCGACCGCTGAAGCGGCCAAGCGGGCGTTCGGCTACATGCTGGAAAGTGCAGATGCGATCAGCGGATCGGGGTCGCTGAACGTCGCGAGCTACGGTGCGATCCTGCGCGCACGTATGCTGGTCGGCGTGAGCGGCGCCGGATTTGCCTATGACGGCATGTACTACGTCGACAGCGTGACACACAACATCAAGCGTGGCGAATACAAGCAGAGCTTCCAGCTCTCGCGCGACGGATTGATCAGCCAGACACCGGTGGTGATGCCATGAGTGGCCCAGCAGAAAGCGGACCCTACGTCGGCAAGTACCGGGCGACGGTTTTGAACAACGTCGATCCGGAGCAGCGTGGACGTCTCATGTTATCGGTTCCCGACGTGCTCGGGCCGATCCCTTCAACTTGGGCGGAAGCGTGCGTGCCGCTGGCTGGACCCACCGGCCCGGCTATGGGGGTCTACATGGTGCCTCCGATTGGTGCAGGTGTGTGGGCGGAGTTCGAGCAGGGTGATCTGAATTATCCGATTTGGTCCGGTTGTCGCTGGGGTGGACAGAGCGATGTGCCGAGCATTGCGATGGCGGGCAATCCCGCGGACCCCAACATCGTCATCCAGTCGCTGCTGCAACATTCGATCATGATCAGCGACATGCCGCCATCACCAGCAACAGGAGGAATCATCATCCAGAGTACGACGGGTGCCAAGATCGTGGTCAATGACTCGGGCATTTACATTACAAACGGCAAAGGTGCGACGATCACAATGGTGGGACCGACGGTCGATCTGAACAATGGCGCCCTGACGGTGATATGAGAAAACAAGGAGATACGCGATGCCAGGTTTGCTCGTTCAAGTTGGCGCACAGGTGATGTGCTCGCACGGGGGGCAGGCGCAGCCCAGCGTGCCCAATCCGCGCGTGACCGTGAGCGGGCAACCGACAGTTCTGATCAGTTCGCCCTACCTGGTTGCGGGGTGCGCGTTTCCGCCTCCGCCAGCGGCCAACGGGCCGTGCGTAATGGGGCAATGGTTGAGCGGGACGACGCGGGTAACCTCGACTGGCCAGCCGCTGGTGGTGAATGCTGGGTCGTCAATCTGTACGCCGACCGGGACGCCGCTGATTGCGGCGGTGACACAATCCCGTGTGACGGCGATTTAATGCGAAAGGAAGAGAACATGGACATTGATTTTCCCTATCACTTCGACGGTCGAGGACGTACAGCGACGACGGACCGAGACGACCACGTCCGCGACATGATCGAGCAACTCATCTTCACCAATCCCGGCGAACGGGTGAATCGCCCGGACTTCGGCAGCGGCCTGTTGCAAATGATCTTCGGACCTAACAGTCCGGAGCTGGCCGCAGCCTTGCAGGTCACGCTCCAGGCCGCGATGCAACGCTGGCTGGGCGACGTGATCGCCGTGCGCAGTCTAAATGTCAGTGCGGTGGATTCGACGCTAACGGTTGATCTCAGCTATCAACTGCGCGATAGCAGCGAGTTGCAGACCGCCACCTTCACACGCACTGTTTGAGGAGGAGAACACATCGTGACCCTGATCTGCCAAACCGATTTGCGCCGAGACGTGGTGCGAAGAACAACCGGACGCAATGGCCTCGACTATGTGGAGGTCGTCGATGGACCGCCGACGCAGCTGTATGTATATTTCCTCGGCAAACGTCCGCCCGAACTTGCCACGAAGACCCCAAAACTGAAACAGTATCTACATCTGTCCGGCGGGGATCGCATCAGGGGTTTGAAGATTATCGATGTCACACCGCAGGCCGGAATCGATGCCGAGCACGACGATTTTCTGGTTGTGACGGTGGATCAGTTTGGCGATTTTTCAACTTATACCTTGACCCTGGTCGGCGTTGACGGTATCGATCCGCAATATGCGACAGCGAGCTTCACGTTCCGGATCGATTGTGCTTCTGACCTGGACTGCAAATCCTCCAGTGCTTGCCAGCCACCGGCACTGGACGAACCAACCATCAATTATCTGGCCAAGGATTACGCCAGCTTCAGGCAACTGCTCCTGGACCGCATGGCGCAATTGGTGCCCGATTGGAGCGAACGGCATGTGCCGGATATTGGCGTGACCTTGGTGGAATTGCTGGCATATGTTGGCGACAATCTGAGCTACTATCAGGATGCCGTGGCCACCGAGGCGTATCTCGGCACGGCGCGCCAACGCATTTCGGTGAGGCGCCACGCGCGGCTTGTTGATTATTACTTGCATGAAGGCTGCAATGCACGGGCCTGGGTGCAGGTTGAGGTGACTGGGATTGTGCAACTGCCGGCAGAAAACATCGGTTTTATCTCGGGAGTCAACAACGCCTTGGGCACGCTGCCGAGCGTATTGGATGCCGAGCAGTTAAATGGTATGCCATCGAGTGCATACGAATACTACGAACCATTGTTACCGAGTTCTATCCAGGCACTTTCTTTACGTGAAGCTCACAACGAAATTCATTTCTATACCTGGGGTAGGCGTGAATGCTGTCTGTTGGCCGGATCTCAGCAAGCTACCCTAGTCGACCAATGGCTGCCCTCGCCCGCGCCGGTGTCCGCCGGGACAAAAGCTGCAACGAAAGATGTTGTACAGACGGTGCCTACTCCATCTTATCTATCGCGTGCGCTCAATATTCAGGTCGGTGATGTCTTGATCTTCGAGGAGGTATTGGGTGCCAAGACCGGCATTGCTGCGAATGCGGACCCCACGCGGCGTTGGGCAGTACGTGTGACCAAGGTGCAACTCAGCGAGGATCCGTTAATCACCGTACAGGTTGGGGACTTAGAACTTCCAACTCCGCTGGTCGAAATCACATGGTCGGTGGAAGATGCATTGCCGTTCTCGTTGTGTATTTCGACACTCGGTGCTCCGCCCGACTGCAAGTACCTCGACAATATCTCGGTAGTGCGCGGCAACATTGTTCCGGTCGATCATGGCCGCAAGCAAGAACCCGAAACACACGGGCCTGTCCCGGGTGTGAGCACCGAGACCTGCTGCGAATGCGAGGGTCACCCATCCAATGTGGTAATGCAAGCCGGCCGCTATCGTCCGACACTGAGCAAGACGCCGCTGACCTTCCGTGAACCCAACGATCCTTCACATTTGCCAGCATCGAAAGCACTGACCCAGAATCCGCGCAACACAGTGCCAGCAATTTCATTAAGCGATGGCGTGGCGGAATGGACAGTTCGTCGAGGTCTGTTGGCGAGTGGGCCCGACGACCGGGATTTTGTGGTGGAGATCGACAACGATGGAATAGCCCATCTGCGTTTTGGTGACGGTCAATGTGGGCGTACCCCCGATGTCGAAAGTTCTTTCAAGGCGGTGTGCCGGATCGGCTGCGGTGTTGTCGGAAATGTCGGGATGGAAGCCATTTCCCATCTCGTATTGAAGAACTATAAGTTGTATGGCGTTTCTATTTCTGTGCGCAATCCATTGCCCGCACAAGGTGGCAAGAATCCCGAATCAATCGCAGAGGCCAAGTTGTTCGCGCCCCATGCCTTCCGCGATCCGGAAAAGATAGAACGGGCTATTACCGCTGCCGATTATGCAAAACTGGCAAAACGAAATCGTGAAACGATATTGCAGGGCGCATCGGCACGGCTGGTCTGGACCGGAAGCTGGTATGAAGCCGATGTTGCAGTCGACCCTCTGCATGTCGAAAGCGCAGACAAAGCTCTGCTAAGAACCATTGAGTGCGATCTGGATCACCATTACCGCCGTATGGGCCACGACCTCCACGTGAAGGCAGCGGTGTATGTGCCGATCGAGCTGTCGCTGAAAGTATGTGCGTTGCCGGGGTACGACCGCGGACATATCAAGGCTGCGCTGTTGACGCGATTCAGCAATCGTAAAAATCACGATGGAACACTCGGATTCTTCCATCCGGATAAGCTGACTTTCGGCGACGACATCTACCTCAGCCGCATCGTTGCCGCAGCTCAGGCCGTGCCCGGAGTTCAGCGTGTAACCGTCGAAGAATTCCATCGCCGCTTCGAGCCCCCAAATCAGGAACTCGCCAACGGGGTGCTGTCAATTGCATCGAACGAAATCACCCAGCTCGACAATGATCCCAATTATCCAGAGCGCGGGTGCTTGACGATTACCGTAGGCGGCGGACGTTAGGGGTTGCGATGATGAAAAACGACCTAAGCAAAGGAGAACAGCGATGAGCGAACAGAATTGTGGTTGCGTGAAGCAACCCTGCGGATGTTGCGAGGGCGTGCAGCAATTAACCCCGGCCAATGAATGCAATCGTCCCGGACTCGATTCGATTTCTTACCGAGCGGGAACACACGGGCAGTTTCTGGCTTCGATGAAGGCGCGGCTTTCCACGATGGAAGTTGAAGGGGTGGGCAGCGATGCACAGACCATAGAAAAATTCCGTCCCCTTCAAAGTCTGACGACGCGCGACACTAAAGATTTCTCCATCGCGCTGCTCGACAGCTGGGCCACGGTGGGCGATGTGCTGAGCTTTTATCAGGAGCGTATTGCCAATGAAGGCTATTTGCGCACGGCGACTGAAAGACGCTCGGTTCTGGAAATGGCTAACCTTGTTGGCTACACGCTGAGACCGGGTGTGGCTTCCACCGTGTATCTCGCCTATACAATAGACGACAAGCAGCTTGAGCCCGTCACCATCCCGCTGCTCGCAAGATCGCAGAGTATTCCCGGGCCGGGAGATTTACCGCAGTCGTTTGAGACCAGCGATGTACTCGAAGCGCGCGCTAGTTGGAATACTTTCACACCGAGGATGTCGCGGCCGCAAACAGTTGAGTCGATTCACGAGACAAGTACAACTGCTAATCCTCTTGAGTGGCACATTTATCTGACGGGCACCGCGACAGGCCTGAAGCCGAACGATCCGCTGCTGATCGATTTTGGCGATGGCAATCTAAAGCCAACGCCATTTCGCGTGACGGAAGTTGCGCCCGAACCCGCGCTCAATCGCACGGTTATTTCGTTTACCAGCTGGGGTGGAAACAGCGTACCGGACATCAACTCGGCTCCTGGTCTGCCTTCCGCCGCAGCCGCTGCGATGGATACTGCCAAAGTTGTAACATCTGACAAAGTAATCGAAGGAAGAAATATCGATCCGGCGATCAGCTTGATGAAGCAACTGACCTCGCCGCCGTCAATTCCGCCGCGCAATACGCTTACCTTGGCGCGCGATTTAAAATCGACGTTCACGCCCAAAGCGGACATAGGCGCGCAGATGGTGACAAACTTCATTCCGGCTTTGAAAGACGTTTTCGGTTTGGCACGATCTGGTATTGCGACCACGCCAAAAAATGGCATTCACGTCTACGCGTTGCGCACCAAGGCGGCACCGTTCGGTAATACTGCGCCACTAAAGATCACTAGTACCACGCCCACGGTCCACACCGAGGAATGGAAACATAAGGATATGGGCCTACCCATTAGTGTAAATGGGCACGCAAACAATTCTCCAAACGAAATTCCCAATGCCATTAATTTGGACGCCAGCTACGACAAAATTCTGCCCGGCAGTTGGTTGGTGATCGACACCAGTGCGGTCGATTGGAACAACGAGTACTACATCCAGCGGGCGACGCAAGGGGGCAGCGTCATCGTCGCGCCGGTGCAGGGGGCCAACGCAGGGGTTTCGCACGCCGCGTACGGCATGAGCGGAAAGTCGACGAAAGTCGAATTCGGCAAAGTGAATGGAACGCAGGTCGAGTGGTTCAAAGACGGTGCCGACACCTCAGGGGTGGTTGTCGAAAGGATGTCCATGCGACTGGACAACAGCTTCCAACTCATCCGGCGCACTGCGGTCTATGTTCAGAGCGAAGAGCTTCAATTGGCGGACGAGCCGATCAGTGAGCCTATCTGTAAGGGGGGGGATTCCTGGATCGAACTCGACGGTTACTACAGCGATTTGAAGTCGGGCCGTTGGGTGATTGTCTCCGGCGACCGTGCTGACGTAACCACGGCGGATCCCGACGGATCGGTTACGCCAGCGATCATCCCCGGTGTGCATGGCAGCGAACTGCTCATGCTATCGAACGTCGTTCATGCCGTTGCGTTACCAGACGGTACCCCAATGACCCAAGCAACATTTGGAGCTCTGCCTGGCGAAAAGCTCCATACCTTCATCAAGTTCGCCAAGAACCTCAAGTATTGCTACAGCCGCGATAAGGTGACCGTCTACGGCAATGTGGTCAAAGCCACGCACGGCGAAACCCGCAACGAAACGCTCGGCAACGGCGACGGTTCGAAAGTGCTCCAGTCGTTCACATTGAAACAGCCGCCACTGACCTTCGTCGCCGCGCCAACATCAGCGGGTGCTGACAGTACACTGAAGGCCTACGTGAATGATGTCGAATGGCACGAGAAGGACTCGCTGGCTTTGTTCGGAGCCAAGGATCACGTATTTGCCACGAGCACCGACGATGCGGGCCACACCACGCTGACCTTCGGCAATGGCGAGCACGGCGCACGCTTGCCCACCGGCTTGCTGAATGTCACAGCCAAATATCGCAACGGCATAGGCAGGGTCGGCAATGTTCGGGCCGAGCAGATAAGCCTGTTGCAGTCGCGGCCGCTTGGTGTCAAGGCCGTGATCAATCCGCTGCGCGCCTCGGGGGGCGCCGACAAGGAATCGCGCGATCTGGCGCGTGAGAATGCACCGCTGTCGGTGATGCCGTTAGATCGCTTGGTGTCGGTGCAGGACTACGCGGATTTCACGCGGCGCTTCGCAGGCATCGCCAAGGCACTGGCGCAGAAGACCAGCGACGGTCGCCGCGAATTGATCTATCTCACGATTGCCGGAGTGGACGATGCGCCCATCGACGCCAGTTCGGACTTGTATCGCAATCTGCTCGATGCATTGAGGTTGCATGGTGATCCAGACCTGCCTTTGCGTGTTGATGTTCGAGAGTTGAAGATGCTGGTGCTGAGCGCCAATATCAAAATACTGCCGGATTATCTGTGGGAGCCTGTGGTAAACGCGGTCCGTACGCGATTGCTCGATACCTTTGGTTTTGCCAAACGCGGATTGGGTCAATGGGCGCTACTGAGCGAAGTGATCAGTGAGATCCAGAGCGTCAGAGGTGTGGCATATGTCGATGTGGACAAATTTGGAGCTATTCCCGAGAAGGTCGCGGATACGTCGGTGGCTGGTACTCCGATTCGACGGTTGCAAACGCCGGATGAGATTATCACTACTGTGCAACTCATCATTGATCCGGACTCTATGAATAATATTGATCTGGGCTCAAGGTGTAAGATTCTGAATGCCCGCGCTGCCAAAGATCGGCTACCCGAGGATGTAACAGCGTGGGCAGGTGGCTCTGATAACGGCATGCTTCGCCCGGCTGAGCTGGTTATTTTCAGCCCGGCCGTTCCCGATACTCTCATTCTCAATCAAATATCATGAAAACGACCGCCACCCCCGACCTCGCGCGTGTCGATAGACTTTACGCGCTACTACCCGCCATCCACCGCATGCGTGATGCGGACCAGGGTTATCCGCTCAAAGCATTGCTGCGTGTGATAGCCGAGCAGGTGAATGTTGTCGAAGACGACATTAGCCGGCTCTACGAGAACTGGTTCATCGAGACCGCCGACGATTGGGCGGTGCCCTACATCGGCGATCTGGTCGGCTATCGCCCGGTTGCCGATGGTGGTCTGCCGCCCGATAGTTCGTCATGCGAAATCAGCCCGGTTCTGAATCCGCGCCGGGAAATTGCCAATTTGATCTGTTACCGCCGGCGCAAAGGCACACTGGCCTTGCTCGAATTGTTGGCTAACGATGTTGCCGGCTGGCCCGCACGCGCTGTCGAATTTTTCAAACTGCTGGGCTGGAGTCAGAATATCAATCACCTGCACCTTAAGCGCCACCGGATATGTAACTTGCGGGACATGGATGCGCTGGACCGTCTCGACGGCCCGTTCGATACAATCAGCCACACCGTGGATGTGCGCCGTATCAATTCGAGTCGCACGCGCGGGCGCTACAACATTCCCAGCGTTGGCGTATTCTTGTGGCGCTTGCAAAGTTATTCCGTAACCAAGATGCCTGCCTACTGTGACGAGGGTAGTGGGCCTCATTGCTACACGTTCAGCATTCTCTGTCAGGATGCGCCGCTATTCGTGCATCCCCAGCCGGAATCGGATCCAACCCATATCGCCAAAGAAATGAATGTGCCGGCGCCGATTCGGCCGTTTGCTTTCGGTAAGCACCCTGAAATCTACTATGGCCATGATTTGAGTTTGGCGATTTGGGCTGAAGGTTGGGCGGGTGCGGTTGCCGATCAACCGGTACCTGTCGAGCAACTGATTCCGGCAGATCTTTCCGGATGGACCTACGTGACTCCGCTCAATTTTATCGCCGTCGATCCGGTGCTGGGCCGAATTGCCTTTCCTCCCGGCCAATTGCCAAAGAAGGGCGTGCGCGTCAGCTACCGTTACGGATTTCCCGCCGACGTGGGCGGTGGAGAGTACGCAAGAACATTGCTGCAGCCAACTGAGAAATGTACTGTCTACCGCGTCGGCGAACAGCAGAAATATCATCATATCCGCGGGGCATTGAAGCAGTGGAAGCATGACAAGCCGTTGAACGCCATCATCGAGATCGTTGCCAGTGCTGTGTATGTCGAACAATTGAACATCACGCTGATCGACAATCAGTCGCTGCATATCCGCGCCGCCAACTGCACGCGGCCAGTCTTGCACATGCTCGATTGGAAGTCCGATCTGCCTGACGCGCTGACGGTGACACTGGGCACTGGAAGCCGATTGACGCTTGATGGGCTGCTGATCAGCGGCCGACCGTTACAGATTCAGGGCGCTGAGAAGAAAGATAAAGAAACCCCCAACGCCGCTGACCAGGCAGTGCAGAATCAGGGCGCTGTGAGTCCAGGCAATAGCAACGGCGTGTGTCCGGCACAAGTGGTGATCCGACATTGCACACTGGTTCCTGGCTGGGAAATCGACTGTGATTGCGAACCCACTCGTCCCGCAGAACCCAGCCTCGAATTGACCAACGTGCGGGCACGAGTTTGCATAGAGCACAGCATAGTCGGTGCTATCCAGATTCAGGAAGATGAGGTGTTGCTCGATCCGATTCCGGTCGAAATCAGCGACAGCATCGTCGATGCCACCGACATCACCCGTCGAGCAATCAGCGCGCCGGGGGATACGTGGGCACACGCCGTGCTCAGCATTAAGCGCAGCACGGTGTTTGGCATTGTTGATGTCCATGCCATGCAGTTGGGAGAGAACTCCATTTTCACGAGTTGCGTCAACGTGGCACGGCGGCAACTCGGTTGTATGCGCTACTGCTACGTTCCGGCCGGTTGCCGCACACCCAAGCGTTATCACTGCCAGCCAGACGGGGTCATTGCTGCGGTAAAAGCCAAGCATCTCGGTTCGATCAAACAGGAGACTGAAATCGGAAATGAAAAGCTGCGCGTGATGCCGCAATTTACATCAGACCGATACGGGAACCCGGCTTATGGCCAGTTGGCCACGACCTGTGCAGACGAGATCAAACGCGGTGCAGACGACGAATCGGAAATGGGTGCCTATCACGATCTTTTTCAACCGCAACGTGAAGCCAACCTCAAGCAGCGGCTGGAGGAATACACACCGGCCGGGATGGATGTTGGAATCTTTTTCGTCAATTAAGAATAGGGGGATACAAAAATGAAAGGCGATTTTTCACGCAACAGCTTCGATGCAGCGAAGCACTTCAGCCGGGTGCTCATGCAGCAGGGACGGGTTACGCTCGATGCCGACCACAACGAGCAGGCCGACATTGTGCTGCATATGCTGCGCACGTTGGCGAGGGATCTGTTTGGTCAACATGGTGGTCCTGCAGATGGCCGTGGTTTTGGACTTTATATCGTCGATGCTGAAGGTCAGCACCGTTTGATGATCGGTGGCGGGCACTACTACGTCGATGGCATTCTGGTCGAGATCGATACCGAATGCGACTACGCACATCAGCCGGATTACCTGCTGCCTTCCGACACTTCTGGAGCAGTTAAGGACACTATGGCGCAATGGCTGCAGAATCCGTCCAGCCACCAAGATTTCTGGGTCTATCTTGATGTGTGGGAACGGCATGTAACTTGGATCGAGGACGACAAAATTCGGGAGGTCGCGCTCGGTGGACCGGATACCTGTACACGGACCAAGGTGGTGTGGCAGGTAAAGGCAATGACGACTGAAGCTGTACTCGCAATCCTGAAAAGAAAGGGTGCCGCCAAAGCAATTCCAAGTTCTATAGAAATTCAACAACTCTGCACAGTTCTATCGGACGCACTTGATCCGATTAGTAATGCTCAAATGGCGGCACGACTCGATCCGGAAGTTCAGATCAATGATCCGTGTGCCATCTCGCCGAATACAAAGTATCGCGGTACCGAGAACCAGTTGTACCGCATCGAGATTCATCATGATGGCACGGGAAGGGAAGCCACATTCAAGTGGTCCCGCGATAATGGTAGTGTAGTTGCGCCGTGGTTGGATACTGACGGTGACAATCTGATTGTAGGTAGTGCGCGAAGTTTCGAAGCTCCTTGCTGGATAGAAATTTCTGATGACTCGTTCGATTTGAATACTAAGCCCGGCATTCTGGTTAAAGTAATCAGCGTTGCAGGAGATCGCCTGAGCATCGACCCGGCAACAAAACCGACCATATGGCCGATCGCTCGGAACGCCAATCTGCATCCGAAAGTGCGTCGATGGGATCAACGCGACGGCGATCTCACAACGCTGGTCGATGGTGCAGTAACCATCCGAGAGTCAGCCGACACAACACCCGACTGGATCAGCCTCGAAGATAGTATCCAAATTAGGTTTTCTTTGGGAGGAATCTACCGCACCGGTGATTACTGGCTTCTTCCCGCGCGGGTTGCGACGGGTGACATTGAATGGTCGCTGAAAATCGGACAGGACGGTAAGCCGGAAATAGATCAATACAACCATTTGATCCCAGAATCACGACCCCCATGCGGCATTGAACACCACTACGCGTCCTTAGGGATCATCAAAGGACAAGACGTTAGTCCAAGCAAGTCAACAATTCTGTCTTGCAGGAACTGTTGCGACTCGCTTGGCACCAAACTATGTTCTCCAATATATGAGTTAGCACAGACCGTCCGACCACAGATACCGGATAGAGCGCCCAGTGTTATCGTCAAGCCGAAAAATACAGTGGCAAGTTCAACGCCGCCGGCAAAGGCTAAACCCAAACCAAATCCAAAATCAAAACCTCGGTAGATCAATATGGAGAGCTGCCACATGTATTGCAAAACTGGTGGATGATGGGGAAATTCAGTCGTGGACATTACGATATTTGAAAGCAGCGATTTAGTGCTAGGTGAGCCAACGACGTTAAGCGACTGTAACGGCTGTGGTATGAATTCTGTTTCGTGCTTCTGCGTGGAACCTTTTGCAGTCCGACGCAAGACGAGTCGAATGGATAGAAGCAATATTGAACGAGATGCCGGATGACGAAATCTGAATTGCTGGTGGTGCGCGCAAGGTATTCCTAAAGTCGGAATTGAGCATCCATATTGGGGGCTATATGATTAACAGCACGGTTCTGGAAGTCGCAATCGGTCTGGTTTTTTGTTATGCATTTGTCGCGCTTATCGTTAGCTCGATCAACGAAGCCATTGCATCGGCCTTGAAACTGCGCTCCAAGAATCTGTTGGAGGGGATCAAGTCCCTGCTCAATGACCATCAGCTGGAGGGGCTTGCACTTAATCTCTATAACCATGCGTTGGTTAATCCAAGAGCGCCAGGTACGGCTATCACCGCAAAAGATATCAAGAATAAACCGTCCTATATCGAACCAAAGAATTTCGCCATTTCCTTGATTGAGTCAATACAGACCACACCGGGTAATTTCAAACAACTCGGGGAAGATATCAACGCGATTCAAGACGCGCAGTTAAGACTGCTACTCCAAGGTATGTATACGCGAGCATCGGGCGATATTGATAATTTGCAAACGCAATTGTCGGCATGGTTCGATGCCGGAATGGATCGTGTATCGGGTGACTATAAACGCCAATCTCAACTCTTCTGTTTCTTAATCGCCTTGGTAATTTCCGTCGTCTTGAATGTAGATAGCATTCACCTTTTCAAGACGCTTTGGGAACACCCTGCAATCGCGTTACAAATTACAACGCTCCAAAGCAATGCGAATGCTGATGGCATCGACCAACTCAATCAACTATCTGAAAAATTGATGGGATTGCCAATCGGGTGGCAAGCGCCCTATAACGTTGGACCAACTGCATTTGCGGGATGGTTGATCACAGCGTCGGCGGCACTTTTCGGTGCACCGTTCTGGTTTGATCTGTTGCAAAAACTGGTACGTTTAAGAGGGACGGGAGTAAAGCCAGATCGATCAAACCAAGCCGAACCGTTGGTCAAGAGCGGTATTGCTACAAGCAACGCTGTTTCCCAACCTGTTCAGTCTACCGAACTCGCTGACGAGCGCAATGCAATCGTTGCGCTGCACTCGGAGCGCAACAAGGAGGACGAGAGTTACAGACCCGTTCAACCAGAGGAGCGATGGTAATGCCGAACAATTTGCCCCCGCAGGATTTCGCATCTATGGCTGCCATCCATTCTAAATTAGGAGGAGGGTTGCCGGTACCTTCGCCCAGAGAAGTTTTGGTTGAGGTAAATAAATGGCCCAAACAGGATTTCACGTCCATGGTTGCCTACTATGGCAATGTTGGCGAAAACCAAACGAAGCTTGTTCTCCCTTACCCTATGCGCTTGGCTTGGGACACATCTAAAAAGGTGAATCGTATTACATGCCACGCCAAGGTGCATGACAGTCTGGGGAAAATCCTGTCCGATATTTTTGCGCTTTACGGCAATATGGATGAAGTTATTAAGGCGCGCATGGATCTCTTTGGCGGTTGCCTGAATGTGCGCAAGGTTCGCGGCGGCAGCAACTGGAGCATCCATAGTTGGGGGACAGCGATAGACCTTGACCCTGATCACAACACGATGAAGATGCGCCGTGAACATGCCTCGATGCCCGATGATGTCATCAGACTTTTTGAAAAAGAAGGATGGGTAAGCATGGGGCGCGAAAGGGATTTCGACTATATGCATTTTCAGGCGGCAACGCTGTAAGGAGGTCGTCAAGCACAATAGGAAAAATCAATGATCAGACGCGATTGATTCTCGTTCGTCGAATCAATCTACCTACGCTGGCTAAATGGAGAATGTTATGTGCACAACCTATTACCCAATCCTGCTTGCCGCATTGCCCATTTTGCTGGGTATCGTCGGCTGTGTACCGCTCCAACAATATCGCTCTACGCAAAGTGATGATGGTATTTGCGATGTCAATGATGCCGATCGAAAGTGCGGCACGGACATGGTGCAACGCATCAAGACCGACGAGGGCAATATGTTTCAACTTGGCTTCATCGAATTCGACGACCAAGGACAACTATGGGACAGAGACAAACAAAAGCAGCACGTGGTTGAGACCATTGCCAAACTTGGTGAAACACAAGACTTAATCATGGTCGTGTTCGTGCATGGCTGGAAACATAGTGCCGCACCGAACGACGGTAACATCGATACCTTTCGCAGCGTGTTGTCAGACTTGACTGATGCCGAAGTCGCGATGAGCAATTTGAAAGGTGTAGAGCCGCGCAAGGTATTCGGTGTGTATCTGGGCTGGCGCGGCGAGTCTGTCTCCATACCTGTTTTGGACAATCTTACCTTTTGGGACAGAAAGAACACGGCACACAAAGTCGGTTATGGTGGTGTGACTGAGGTGCTAAGCGAATTGGAAAGCATCCGCGACAGACAACCTGATAAACATCGCGATGGCAGCCGCACCAAACTTGCAGTGATTGGGCACAGCTTTGGTGGTGCGGTGGTATTTTCGGCTCTAGTGCAAGTGTTGGAAAATCGCATGATCGCCTCCAAGCGGGGAGCAGATGAGCAACGCATCAAGGGATTTGGCGACATCGTGGTGCTCATCAATCCCGCGTTTGAAGCCATGCGCTACACACCACTCGCTGACATGTCCACGGAGGTCGAAAAATATGATGACCAACAGTTGCCCATTCTGGCGATACTTACTTCGGAGGCCGATTATGCGACCAAGTATGCTTTCAAGATCGGGCGCTACTTTTCCACCATATTTGAAATGAATCGCGTAATCACACGCCGTAACGCAACCACGAAATCGACTGAACAAGTGAGCGAAAAACAAGCCAGCGTAACCGCTGTAGGCCACTTCTCCAATTATCAGACGCACACGTTGAAACCTATCACAGGGCAAGAGCAACGCATATTCAATACCCCCAAGATCAATATCGACGTGCGTGTTCAATACCTGCTGGATGCGAGCGATGCGTGGCACAACGACAAACCCGGAGGTGAGATACAGTTTGGGCAAGTTCTACTGCATCGCAGTCAATTTTCCGCTGCGCATAACCCTTATCTACTTGCATATGTCGATAAGCATCTCATCGCCGACCACAACGACATCGCTGACGATAGGATCATTGAATTCATCAAGCAACTTATCATGCTTTCCAGCCATACCAAGCAAGAAGTGGAAGATACGCGCCGCAAGTTCATGATGCGGCGCGAAATAAAATAGATGGAATTTCGAGATAAAT
>CAZRZH010000017.1:0-27334 GCA_964604485.1 uncultured Sideroxydans sp. | reverse complement strand
ACCGGGTATGCCCGAAGCGTTGTACGGTTTGGCTGAGGTGGGATTCGCCCAGGCGGATTTTGCTTCTGCAAAATCATTTCTCTTGCGCTTCCAACAATCGAATCAGGATATGAACGCCGAACAGTTATGGTTGGCGGTGCGTATCGAGCGCAAGTTGCATGATCGAAATTCAGAGGCGAGTTATGCCGTGCAGTTGAACAAGCGTTATCCGGATTCGCGCGAAGCGCAACTTTTATCGGCAGGGCAATGATGGAGAACACACCCGACATTCAGAATGGCGATTCCACTGTGACGGAAAAAAGTATCGGTGCCACCTTGCGCGCGGCCCGCGAGTCACAGGGACTTACGGTGTCCGATGTGGCGGAACGGATCAAGTTCAGTGTCCGTCAAGTTGAAGCACTGGAAGCAGATGATGAGTCGCACTTGCCGCAGGGCACTTTCTTGCGCGGGTTTATTCGCAGCTACGCACGTTACCTGCATCTGGATGAGGCGATGTTGTTAAATCCCATTCCAACGCAGCCTGTTGCTGTTCCATTGGTTGAGGCCGAGCAGGTGGAAAGTGTCGCCTTCCGTACTGCGGGGACTTCGGGGCGCAAGAGCGCCTACCTGTTTGGAGGCGCGTTCTTGATCGCGATTCTTCTGGCAGTTTTCTTATGGAGCCAGCGCGAAGCGACCCCTGTCGAGAGGACTGTGATTGAAGAGGTGAAGCTTCCGGATTTACAGGTTTCTTCCATGCCTGTTGTTGCATCATCCGTAGCAGTTACGGCAATAGCGGTTGAACCCTTGACAGCTGCCGTGGCGAAAGAGAATCGTCCTGTCGAACACAGTCTCCCGCTTGAGAAAGTCAAGGCGGCGGAACCTGCCAAGCCGGTGGCTAACAGCGCGTTGCCAACAGTGGCAGGCAAACCGGTTGCACCGGTAAAAAGTGTCGAACCCGTGGCGCCACCCGCCCCAGTGGTCAAAGCAAAACTGGTCGAGCCGCCCAAGGTTGTAGTGCCTCCTGTTGTTCCGCCCGTGACAGTCAAACCGGTCTTGCCCGTGAAAGTCTTGCCACCGGCAGTGGTGGCAGCTGTTCCACCCGTCAAACCGAAAGTCAGTACGCCGACAACCGCGCCAGCAGTGAGCGTCCCGCCGCCAGTATCGAATATTTCCGACGCAGAACTAACACGCTTGAAAAAGCGCCCGATCCATATCGTGTTCACAGAAGGCACATGGATGGAGATCAAAGACAAAAATGGCGAGTTGCTGTTGTCGCGCATGAATGATGCGGGCAGCGAGAAATGGATAGGCGGCGGGCAGCGCACACCGTATCAAGTCACTATCGGCAAAGCCAAGGCTGTGCGCCTGTATTACCGGGGGCGCGAAGTCGATCTTTCAAAATACAGTCAAACCGGACTTGTGCATCTGGTGTTGGAGTAAGGCATGAGTCATGTGAATATCAATCGGCGCAAGACGCAGGCAGTCAGGGTTGGCGACATTCTCATCGGGGGGAATGCCCCCATCGTTATCCAGTCCATGACCAATACCGACACGGCCGATGCGGTTGGCACGACGCAGCAAGTGTTCGATCTGGCCCGGGCGGGTTCTGAGTTGGTGCGCATCACCGTCAACACCTCCGAGGCGGCTGGACAAGTGGCGACGATTCGCAAGAGGCTGGATGACTTGGGTTGTGATGTACCGCTGATTGGTGATTTTCATTATAACGGTCACCGTCTGCTCACCGAATTCCCCGACTGCGCGCAGGCGCTGGCCAAATACCGCATCAATCCCGGCAATGTGGGCAAAAATCGCAAGGGTGAAGACCAGTTTGCCATGATGATCGCCGTCGCCAAGGAGTTCGACAAGCCGGTGCGTATCGGCGTCAACTGGGGCAGTCTGGATCAGGATCTGGTTGTGCGTCTGATGGACGAGAACGCAAAATTGGCGCAACCGAAAGAGGCCAGCGAAGTGACCCGCGAAGCACTCATCGTTTCCGCCTTGCAGAGCGCGCAACGTGCCGAAGAGTTGGGTTTGCCCGGCGACCGCATCGTGCTGTCCTGCAAAGTGAGTGCGGTGCAGGATCTGATCGCGGTGTATACCGAGTTGTCCCAACGCAGCGACTATCCGTTGCATCTGGGGCTGACCGAAGCGGGAATGGGTTCGAAAGGAATCGTCGCTTCGACGGCTGCTTTGTCGGTGCTTTTGCAACGCGGCATCGGCGACACCATCCGGATTTCGTTGACGCCCGAGCCGAACGGCGACCGTACCCAGGAGGTGTTGGTGGGGCAGGAGATATTGCAGACCATGGGCTTGCGTTCCTTCGCGCCGATGGTGACCGCGTGTCCCGGCTGCGGTCGCACCACCAGCACGGTGTTTCAGGAACTGGCGCAGGACATCCAACGCTATTTGCGCGCGCAGATGCCGACATGGCGCGAACATTATGTGGGTGTTGAAGAAATGGACGTCGCCGTGATGGGTTGCATCGTCAACGGACCCGGTGAAAGCAAGTTGGCTAACATCGGCATCAGCTTGCCGGGTACCGGCGAAAGCCCCGCCGCACCGGTGTACGTGGATGGCGAGAAGACCGTCACCTTGCGCGGCGAACACATCGCGCAGGAGTTCCAGCAAATCGTGGACGACTATGTGAAACAAAAATATGCCCCGCGTGCGCCGGACGATAAACCCAAGCGCCGCATCTCTATCCAACCTGTTTAAGTTCCAGAATGAGTGAATCGACAATCCAAGCCGTACGCGGCATGAATGACATTTTGCCGGATGAGGCGGAACTGTGGCTGTGGTTCGAGGATACGGTGCGTGAATGGCTGAATAGTTATGGCTACCGCAATATCCGTATGCCTCTGGTAGAGCCGACCTCACTGTTCAAGCGCGCCATCGGCGAAGTCACCGATATCGTCGAAAAGGAGATGTACAGCTTCGAAGATAGTTTGAACGGGGATCAACTGACGCTGCGTCCGGAAGGCACGGCCTCGTGTGTTCGCGCGGTGTTGCAGCACAATCTGCTGTATAACGCGCCGCAGCGTTTGTATTACAGCGGGCAAATGTTCCGCCACGAGCGTCCGCAAAAAGGCCGTTATCGCCAGTTCCATCAGGTTGGCGTCGAGGCTTTGGGTTTTGCCGGGCCTGACATTGATGCCGAGCAGATCATCATGTGCGCGCGCTTGTGGAAGAAGTTGGGTATCCGCGATGTGGTCTTGCAGTTGAACACGTTGGGTGATCTCGCCGCGCGCCAGTCTCACCGCGAAAAGCTCATCGCGTATTTCGAGCAGCACAAGGAATTGCTGGATGGTGAAGCGCAACGCCGTTTGTATAGCAATCCGCTGCGTATTCTTGATACCAAGAATACGGCGATGCAAGAGCTGGTGAGCGCGGCACCGAAGTTGATGGACGAATTGGAAGAAGATGCACTGAAACATTTCGAGGCAGTGCAGGCGATTTTAAAATCGCACGACATTGCCTTCGAAATCAATCCGCGATTGGTGCGCGGGTTAGATTATTACAACCGTACCGTGTTCGAGTGGGTGACGACACGATTGGGCGCGCAGGGTACCATCTGCGCCGGTGGCCGTTACGACGGGTTGATAGCCCAGATCGGCGGCAAAGCCTCACCGGCGTGCGGTTTTGCGATGGGCGTGGAACGCCTGTTGGCGTTGTTGCAGGAGGATGGCAAGCAGTATCCGTCTACTGCACTGGATGTGTATGTGGTGCATCAGGGAGAACAGGCGAAGTCACTCGCCTGGCAAGTGGCGGAAAGTTTGCGCGACGGCGGTATTAGCGTATTGCTGCACTGTGGCGGCGGCAGCTTCAAGTCGCAGATGAAAAAGGCGGATGCAAGTGCCGCGCGATGTGCGCTGATCATCGGGGATGACGAGGCTGCGGCGAACGAAGTCACGCTCAAGCTTTTGCGCGGCGGGGGAGAGCAACAAAGAGTGGGATTATTGGATTTGCAACAAAGAATTCGTGAATTGATCAAGTGAGGAAATGAAAATGTCAGAATTGGATTTGCAGGAACAGGAACAGGTGGATGCGCTTAAGGCGTGGTGGAATGACAACGGCAAATGGGTGATTGGTGTGCTGGTTGCCGGTTTGCTCGCGTTTGCCGGGAATCAATATTGGAAGAATCATCAGGCGAATCAAGCCGAGGAAGCTGCCAAGCTTTATTCGGAGGTGATGCGGCAGACCGCCAGCAATGACGCCAAACGCATCGGTGATGCGGCGGATGCGCTGGCCAGTCGATATGGCAGCAGTGCCTATGCGCCGCGAGCGCAGTTGTTGGCGGCACAAGCCAGTTTGCAGTCCCGGGATATTCCCCGTGCCAAGGTGCAATTGACTTGGGTGATCGAGCATGCCGCAGAAAGTGCTTTGCAAGATACCGCACGATTGAAATTGGCCAGTGTGATGTTGGATGAGCAGAAATATGACGAGGCACTCAAACAAATTGAGAGCGCACATCCTGAATCATTTACCGGTTTGTACGCCGATCTGAAAGGCGATGTGTTGAGCGCGATGGGCAAGCTGTCCGACGCGCGCGTGGCGTATCAATTGGCGCTGGATAAGACCGATACGAAGAGTACCTACCGTAATCTGATCCAGTTGAAACTGGACGGTCTGGGCGCGGCAAAATGATCAGCAGAAGTTGGCGTGTTGTTTTTCTGGCGGCAACGTTGGCTGCCTGCAGCAGTGACAAGGCGGGTATCGAACCGACCAAGCTGGTTGAATTCAAGCAACTTGCGAACATCGAGATTTGCTGGCAACAACACCTGGGCGACGCCGGGATCAATGTGCTGACGCCGGCAGTGACACGCGAAGGTGTATTCGCGGCGAGTGCAAAATCCGTATTCCGTTTTGATCGAAACAGTGGCAAACAAGTCTGGAGCATCACGCCAGGCTTTACCCTCTCGGGCGGTGTCGGGGCGGGTGAGGGGCTGGTGCTGGTGGGCAGCGACAAAGGTGAGCTGGCTGCCTATGAGGAAGAGGCAGGCAAGTTGCGCTGGAAGGTGAAAGTTTCCAGTGAAGTATTGAGTGCGCCGAAGATCGCCGATGGCATCGTGGTGGTGCGTACCGGCAACGGACGTATCGCGGGATTGAATGCCCAAGACGGCAAGCGGCTGTGGTTGTACGAGCGTTCCACACCGACCTTGATCGTGCGTAACCACGCCGGTGTAGTGATTCGCAATGGCATGGTGTATGCCGGTTTCGCGGCGGGTAAGGTGGCGGCGATCGGGCTGACCAAAGGGGTGGTCATCTGGGAATCGGCGGTATCGAATCCGCGTGGCAATACCGAACTGGAACGTATCAGCGACATCACCAGCCTGCCTGCCGTGGATGACACGCAAGTATGTGCCGTGGCTTTTCAGGGGCGTGTTGCCTGTTTTGATGCAGTGCAGGGCGGCACCTTGTGGACGCGCGATTTGTCGAGTGACAAAGGTTTGGCCTTATTTGGCAATGCGCTTTATCTGACCGATAGCGACAGCAATTTGTTGGCTTTGGATAGGAGCACCGGCAGTTCGTTGTGGAAGAACGAACAGTTGTCGCACCGCAATGCGAGTGCAGTGTACCCATTGGATGACCGATTGCTACTGGGTGATTTCGAGGGTTACCTGCATGTCCTGAAGCAGGATGACGGCAGCTTCCTTGCTAGACACAAGACCGATGGCAGTCCAATACTGTCCCCGCCTGTCACACTGGGTGACGGTGCGTTGATCCAAACCAGTGCAGGCGAGCTGTTTTCCATCGCCCTCCATTAACATAAATCATGCTACCTACCCTGGTCCTTGTCGGACGCCCGAACGTCGGGAAATCAACGTTATTCAACCGTCTCACACGCAGTCGTGATGCGCTGGTGGCCGATCTGCCGGGACTGACGCGTGACCGTCACTACGGACGCGGACGGGTTGGAGAACGGCCTTATCTCGTGGTCGATACGGGCGGGCTGGAACCGGTGGCCAAAGAAGGCATCCTGCATGAGATGGCCAAGCAGACCCGGCAGGCGATCGACGAGGCAGATTTGGTGCTGTTCATCGTGGATGGCCGCGACGGTTTGACGCCGCAAGACCGCATCATCGCCACCCAGTTACGCAAGACAGGGCGGCCGGTGATGCTGTTGGTGAACAAGGCGGAGGGGATGCAGCGTAACCGTGTCACCGTGGATTTTCATGAGTTGGCGCTGGGCGAACCGATCCCTATTTCTTCCGCACACGGTGACAACGTGGCGGAGATGATCGACTTGGCCTTGGAAGAATTGCCGCTGATCGAGGGCGAGGGCGAAGAGAAATCCGATCATCCCAAGCTGGCCATTGTGGGCCGTCCCAACGTGGGCAAATCAACGCTGGTGAATGCCATCCTCGGGGAGGAGCGCGTCATCGCCTTTGACCAGCCGGGCACCACACGCGATTCGATCTATATCGATTTCGAACGCGGAGGCAAGCAGTACACCATCATCGATACTGCGGGCGTGCGCCGCCGGGGCAAGATCGATGAGGCCATCGAAAAGTTCTCCGTGGTAAAAACGCTGCAAGCCATCGAGGATGCCAACGTGGTGGTTCTGGTGGTGGATGCGCGCGACGAAATCACCGAGCAGGATGCACACTTGGCTGACTTTGTTTTGCAGGCGGGCCGTGCGCTGGTGTTGGCCGTAAACAAATGGGACGGACTGGACGAATACAAACGCGATACGGCGAAACGCGACATCGAACGCAAACTGCATTTTTTGAGTTTTGCCAAACATCACTTCATTTCGGCATTGAATGGCACCGGTGTGGAGGCCTTGCTGAAGTCGGTGAATCAGGCTTACACCGCAGCTATGACCAAGCTACCCACGCCCCAACTCACGCGAGTGCTGTTGGCGGCTGTTGAGAAGCAACAACCTCCACGCGGCAGTATCTTCCGCCCCAAGATGCGTTATGCCCACCAGGGCGGGAGCAATCCACCGTTAATTGTTGTGCATGGCAGTGCGCTGGATAAAGTGCCGGAAAGCTATCGCCGCTATCTGGAGAAATGTTTCATTGATGCTTTCAAATTGCAGGGCACGCCACTGCGTATTGATTTCAAATCCGGTAGCAATCCGTTTGCCGACAAGAAACCGCGACCTCTGACCGAGAGCGAAGAGCGCGCGGCGCACCGTGCGCGTATCCGTGGCCGCAGGCTGTACGGCAGATAAGATCGCCGGCATTTGAAGATTAACAAGGTGTGCGAGCAGAATATTCCGCAGTGAATTTCAGAAAAATCTAAAGTCATTGAGAACGGTGCCGTAACCCAACTCAACAAGGTTGCGTCTATAGTGACGATAGGAGTAGGCCATGAAACACCTGTTCATCTTTGCATTTGTGTTGCTGTTACTGGCTTCGTTTGCATTCGTGGCATTGGCCGGCGCAGGCGTGGCCGAAGTGAAGGCGGCACTGGCCAGACGCAACCGCACGGGCTCCAAGTCAGACAGGTGAAGGTGGTTCATCCGCTGCGGCACTTCCGTAATGGGATGTTTTCCAGTAGAGTGACGCCGTCTCAACCACAACAAGAGCCGATAAAATGAGTACTAAAGGGCAACAACTACAAGACCCGTTCCTGAATGCCCTGCGCAAGGAACATGTGCAGGTCGCGATCTACCTCGTTAACGGCATCAAATTGCAAGGCCAGGTGGAATCCTTCGATCAGTACGTGGTGCTGTTGAAGAACACGGTTACGCAGATGGTTTATAAACACGCGATTTCTACTATCGTTCCCGCGCGTGCTGTCAACATCCCCTTCGATGCAGAGTAATGTCTGAAGCAACGGCTGTAGCCAATACAGCGGTATTGGTCAGTCTCGATTTCGGCGCGCCTGATTACACAGAAAGCCTGGAAGAGTTGCGTTTGCTGGCGGAAAGTGCCGGTGTGCAAACGCTTGCGCTGGTGGAAGGTAAACGCCAGCGTCCCGATGCGTCCACGTTCGCAGGGAGCGGCAAGGTGGAAGAAATCGCCGCCCTCGTCGAGGAGCTGGAAGCGCCTCTGGTCATCTTCAATCACGATCTTTCTCCCGCGCAGATGCGCAACCTCACCGCAAAAATACAGACGCGGGTGATCGACCGCACCATGTTGATTTTGGATATCTTCGCGTTGCGTGCACAGAGCCACGAAGGCAAAGTACAGGTCGAATTGGCCCAGCTCAAATATCTGTCAACGCGATTGGTGGGCATGAATATGGATATGGGGCAGCAGAAGTTTGCCGTGGGCGCACGCGGTCCCGGTGAAACCCAGTTGGAGTTAGACAGACGCAAATTGGACAGGCGCGTGTTTTTGCTCAATGAACGCCTGAAGCAACTCAAGCGTCATCGTGCCTTGCAGCGCAAAGCACGCAACCGTTCCGATGTGATGTCGGTGTCCATTGTCGGTTACACCAACGCGGGCAAGTCGACTTTGTTCAATCGGCTGACCAATGCGAATGTTTACGTGGCCAACCAGCTGTTCGCCACACTGGATACCACGGCGCGCAAGATATTTTTGCCGGGCGATAGCCCGCAACAAGTGATCTTGTCCGATACGGTCGGATTCATCCGGCACCTTCCGCACGGCTTGGTGGCCGCATTTCGCAGCACGCTGGAGGAAACATCGCAGGCTGATCTGTTGCTGCATGTGGTGGATGTGAACAGCGCGGAGCGCCATGATCAAGTGGCTGAAGTGAACAAGGTGTTGGCCGAGATCGGCGCGCAGGCAATTCCGCAAATCGTGGTCTACAACAAGATCGACTTGCAGGACCTGGAGCCGGGTTTGCAGCGTGGCGAATATGGTAATATCGCGGCCGTTAATTTGAGCGCGAAAACGGGTCAAGGATTGGATGATTTGCGGGCTGCGCTGGTCGAGGTTCGCGATACACCCAAAAAGCAGTTACAAGCCGAAGAGTGGCACCCTCTGAATGATCATTAATGAATGAAAGTGTGACGAAATCATGGGATTGAATGACCCGCAATGGGGCAACAAAAATAACGGCGGTCCTCCTGATCTGGAGGAAGTGATGCGCAATTTGAATAACAAGATCCAGTCGCTGTTCGGTAGATCCGGTGGTGGTTCACCGATCAGACCGGGCGGCAATTCCGGCGGATTCAAAGGCGGTGTGGGACTGATTGTGGCGATCGTGGTGCTGGTGTGGATCGCCAGCGGTTTCTACATCGTGGATGCCAGCCAGCGCGGTGTAGTGTTGCGTTTTGGCAAACAAGTCGAAGTGACCGAGGCCGGTCCGCGTTGGCATATTCCTTACCCTATTGAGACTGTGGAAATAGTCAGTCTCAGCCAGGTACGAACCGTCGAAGTCGGTTATCGCGAGAACGTCAAGAACAAGATGCTGAAAGAATCACTGATGCTGACGGATGACGAGAACATCATCGACATCCAGTTTGCGGTGCAATTCTTTCTGAAAGATCCCGGTGAATATCTGTTTAACAACCGCGCTCCCGATGAGAATGTGCGTCAGGCGGCCGAGACTGCCATTCGCGAAGTGGTTGGCAGAAGCAAGATGGACTTTGTGTTGTATGAAGGTCGTGAACAGGTGGCCGCTTCTACTACCAAGTTGATGCAAGACATTCTGGATCGCTACAAATCCGGCATTTTGATCAGCAAGATCACCATGCAGAATGCGCAGCCGCCCGAACAAGTTCAAGCGGCTTTCGACGATGCGGTCAAAGCCGGACAAGACCGTGAACGTCAAAAGAACGAAGGCCAGGCGTATGCCAACGATGTGGTGCCCAAGGCCAAAGGTGCGGCGGCGCGTCTGATGCAGGAAGCGGACGGTTACAAACAAAGCGTGATCGCCAATGCGGAAGGTGATGCCAGCCGTTTCAAACAGATTTTGGTCGAGTATGAAAAAGCACCGCAAGTGACGCGTGAGCGCATGTACATCGACATGATGCAGCAGATACTCAGCAACAGCAGCAAAGTGTTGATCGACCAGAAGAGCGGCAATGGCAGTCTGTTATATCTGCCGCTGGATAAATTGATCCAGAGCACCAATCCGGCCACTGCAGAAGCGACGATTGCGTCACAGGCGGCGAAAGTGGCTGAACAGGCGCTGACACCCAGCAGTGAGTTTGCACAGCAACCGCGGGTGCGGGATGGGTCTTTGGGTCGTGATCGGGAGGCTCGCTGAAATGAATCCGAATATGAGAAATGTATTGATGGGCGCGATCGTAGTTTTGATTTTGCTGGGTATGAGCACCTTTGTGGTGGACCAAAGGCAAACTGCGATCGTGTTCCAGTTGGGCGAGGTTATGCGGGTGGAAACCACGCCCGGTCTCAAGTTCAAAGTACCGCTGGTACAGAATGTGCGCTTCTTTGATTCGCGTATTCTGACATTCGATTCCGCCGATCCTGAGCGATTTATCACCGCCGAGAAGAAGAACGTGCTGGTGGATTCGTTTGTGAAATGGCGCATTTTCGATGTGAAGCAGTATTACATCAGCGTGGGCGGTGACGAGGCGCGTGCGCAGACGCGTTTGATGCAAACGGTCAATTCCGCGATGCGCGAAGAGTTCGGCAAGCTCACGATTCATGATGTGGTGTCGGGCAAGCGTGATGAACTGATGCGTGTGGTGCAGGAGAAGACCGACGGAGATGCGCGCAAGATCGGAGTGGAAGTATTGGACGTGCGTTTGAAGCGCGTGGATTTCCCGGTGGAGATCAGCGATTCAGTTTATCGCCGTATGGAAGCAGAACGGAAGCGTGTGGCGAATGAATTGCGCGCAACGGGTAACGCCGAAAGCGAGAAGATCCGCGCCGATGCCGACAGACAGCGTCAAGTCACTTTGGCTCAGGCTTATCGCGATGCGCAAAAGATCAAGGGCGAAGGTGATGCAAGAGCATCGGCTTTGTACGCGGGCGCGTTTGGACGCAATTCCGAGTTTTACGCGTTCTATCGCAGTCTTGATGCGTACAAACAGACCTTCAAGAACAAGAGCGACGTGATGGTGCTTGATCCGAGTTCATCCTTCTTTAAATATTTGAAGAGTTCCAGCAGGGGCGGCAAGTAGTTTCTGCGATGTTTGATTATTGGCTGATTGCCTTGGGTTTGATGTTGGTGCTTGAAGGGATCATGCCTTTCATATTTCCCGCCGCGTGGCGCGAAACATTAAACAAAATCGCTCAGTTTCAGGATGGACAAGTGCGTTTCCTCGGCTTGACTCTGATGTTGAGCGGTTTATTACTGATTTACTGGATCAAATAGTGGACTCCTTATGAACTGGCTCTTGCCGGAATATATCCAGGACATGCTGCCGGACGAGGCGTGGCGCATCGACGGCATGCGTCATCAAATACTTGAGTTGTTGCGCCTATCCGGCTATCAGCTTGTTGCCCCCCCCCTGATCGAATATGCCGAATCGTTGCTGATCAACGACAGTGCCGACATGGATCTGCGCACGTTCAAACTGGTCGATCAAATAAGCGGGCGCACCCTTGCCCTGCGCGCCGATATCACACCGCAGGTGGCGCGTATCGATGCCCATCTCTTGAATCGCCAGGGTATCGCCCGGCTGTGTTACGCGGGGAGTGTGGTGCACACGCAGCCGGCGGGATTGATGCGCACACGCGAGCCGATGCAGATCGGGGCGGAGTTGTACGGCCATGCGGGGATCGAAAGCGATCTGGAGATCCAGCGTCTGATGTTGCAGGCTTTGGCATCACTTGGAATTGATCAGGTTCATCTCGATTTGGGACATGTCGGCGTGTTTCGTGCGTTGGTGCGAGATACGGCGATCAATGAAGATTTGGAAGACGCGTTGTTCAACGCATTGCAACACAAAGACACCACCACGCTGCGTGCTTTGGTGCAAAACCTGCCCGAAAAAGTGCAGTCCGCATTGATGGCGCTGGTTCAACTTTCCGGGGGAATCGAAGTCATCGCCAAGGCGCGGAAATTGTTGCCCGCCGACGCGGAGGTGGGGGCGGCGTTAGACCAATTGGAAACCGTCGCCACACAGCTGCAACCTCACGCGGGAAACATCGGTATCGATTTGGCAGAGCTGCGCGGTTACCACTATCACAGTGGAATGGTTTTTGCCGCGTACCACGCGGGAAGCCATGACGCTATCGCATTGGGTGGGCGCTATGATGACTTGGGCAAGAGTTTTGGACGGGCACGCCCGGCTACGGGATTCAGTATGGATTTGCGCCAATTGGTTGCCTTGGTGACCAAACAAACCCAGCCGCAAGCGATCTACGCGCCGCATTTTCGGGATGTCGAACTGGACAAGGTTATTAGTGAGTTGCGCAAACAAGGAAACGTCGTGGTGGTCGATTTATTGGGCAAGGCAGAGTTTCACAGCGAACTGAACTGCGATCGGCAGTTGCTTCTGCGTGAGGGGAAATGGGTCGTCGTCGAATTCAAAGAATGATTTTGCGGGATGGGCACTGGGTGTCTGAACGGTAACTAAGGTGGGCGTTGAATTGTCCACGCTACGATAGGAAATAGCATGTCAAAAAATGTGGTAGTGATCGGTACCCAATGGGGTGATGAAGGCAAAGGCAAGGTGGTCGATTGGCTGACCGACCACGCGCAGGGCGTGGTGCGCTTTCAGGGCGGACACAACGCCGGTCACACACTGGTTATCGGTGGCGAGAAGACCGTGTTGCACCTCATCCCTTCCGGCATCCTGCGCGAGGACGTGATGTGCTACATCGGCAACGGGGTGGTGGTTTCACCGTCTGCACTGCTCAAGGAAATGGACAAGCTGGCGGCTGCCGGTGTCCATGTGTATGAACGGTTAAGAATCTCCGAAGCGTGCCCGTTGATCTTGCCCTACCATGAGGCGCTGGACAAGGCGCGTGAAATCGCCAAAGGGGCCGGCAAGATTGGCACCACCGGACGCGGCATCGGCCCGGCATACGAAGACAAGGTGGCGCGCCGCGCGATACGACTTCAGGATCTTTTCCATCGCAAACGTTTTGCCGCGAAGCTGGGCGAAGTGCTTGACTATCACAACTTCGTTTTGAAGAACTATTTCAATGCGCCCACGGTGGATTTCCAAAAGACGATGGACGAGGCATTGGCGCTGGCAGAGCGACTCAAGCCGCTGGTATTGGATGTGCCGCGTGCCCTCTATGAGGCCAACAAGGCCGGGCAAAATCTGTTGTTTGAAGGCGCCCAGGGTACTTTGCTCGACATCGACCACGGCACGTATCCATTTGTCACTTCCAGCAACTGCATCTCCGGTGCGGCGTGTGCCGGTGCGGGAATCGGCCCGCAGATGTTGCATTATGTTCTGGGCATCACCAAGGCTTACACCACGCGTGTTGGTTCAGGCCCGTTTCCCACAGAACTCTACGATGCCGAATCGAAACAGGATCCGATCGGCAAGATGTTGGCTGAGAAGGGGCACGAGTTCGGTTCCACCACCGGTCGCGCGCGCCGCTGCGGCTGGTTTGACGCCGCTGCGCTCAAACGTTCCATCCAGATCAACGGCGTGTCCGGCTTGTGTGTGACCAAGCTGGATGTGATGGACGGGATGGAGAAAGTACGTATCGGCGTGGGCTACAAGATCGACGGGCACTTCAGCGATATCCTCCCGGTCGGGGCAGAATCGCTGGTTGGCTGCGAACCGGTGTACGAGGACATGCCGGGCTGGAGTGGCACGACAGTAGGTGTAAAGCGTTTCGAAGAATTGCCGATCGAAGCACAGAATTATCTCAAGCGTATTGCGGAGATTTGCGAAGTGCCGGTGGATATGGTCTCCACAGGTCCGGATCGTGACGAAACCATCGTGTTGCGCCACCCGTTTGAGGTCTAAGAGAAATCGAAAGTTACGAGGTGCACGCATCGCGATTGCGGTGCGTGTTTTTTTAAGAGACGTGCTGTAAAAGAAAATGGCCCGCTTGCGCGAGCCATTTTAAACTTGGTGCCCAGAAGAGGACTCGAACCTCCACACCTTGCGGCACACGGACCTGAACCGTGCGCGTCTACCAATTCCGCCATCTGGGCATTGCTTGAGGGTGCGCACTTTAATTGCTATAGGATTTTGTGTCAATGACGAAAAAGAAAAAAACCATACGTGAACTCGACCCGTTTTTAGAGCGCGAGCGCGAACAATACGAACACCCTTTACCCAGCCGCGAATACGTTTTGCAGTTGCTGGCGGAGAAAGGTGTGCCGGTCGAAGCGGAAGCTATTTGCAGTCTGCTGCAGATCGAATTGGAGGAGGCGGAGCTGTTCAATCGTCGCCTGCGCGCGATGGAGCGCGACGGTCAGATCATGCGCAATCGCAAGGGTGCGATCTGTGTGGTGGACAAACTTGACCTGATCAAGGGCAAGGTGCAGGGACATCCGGACGGCTTTGGTTTTCTCATTCCTGACGATGGTTCTGCCGATCTGGTGCTCAGCGCCAAAGAGATGCACAAAGCTTTACACGGCGACACGGTGATGGTGCGTGTCGGCGGTGAAGACCGGCGTGGCCGGCGTGAAGCCAAGATCGTGGAAGTATTGGAGCACGCCAATTCGCGTGTGGTCGGGCGACTTTACGTGGAGCATGGCATCCAATTTGTGGTGGCTGAAAACCGCCGTATCAGCCAGGATATTTTGGTTGCACCGGGCGAACATGGCGGAGCAGAGGCGGGGCAGGTAGTCATGTTGGAGATCCTGCAGCAACCCAACAAACATGCGCAGCCGATCGGTCGTATCGTCGAGGTGCTCGGCAACTATGCCGATCCCGGCATGGAGATCGAAATCGCTTTGCGCAAACACGATCTGCCCAACGAATTTCCGCAAGATGCAAAACATCAGGCTGAAGCCTTCTCCCCGCTGGTGAAAGCGGCAGATTACGCCGGACGCGAGAGTGTGGCTAAATTGCCGTTGGTGACGATTGACGGTGAAACGGCGCGCGATTTTGACGACGCCGTGTATTGCGAACCCAATGGCAAAGGATTCCGTTTGGTTGTCGCTATTGCCGATGTGAGTGCCTATGTGAAATCCGGTGACGCGCTGGACAAAGAGGCGATCAATCGCGGCAACTCGGTGTATTTTCCGCGCCGCGTCATCCCGATGCTGCCGGAGGAATTGTCCAATGGATTATGTTCGCTCAACCCCAACGTCGAACGTCTGTGCATGGTGTGTGATATGCAGATCAGTTCCGAAGGTGAGATTCAACAACACCGATTTTTCCCGTCAGTGATGTTCTCGCATGCACGCCTGACTTACACCAAGGTCGCCGACATGCTGGAAAACCCGCAGGGCGAGAATGCGCGCGAATACGCGGCCGTGTTGCCGCACATCAACAATCTGTACAAACTGTTCCAAGTATTGTTACAGGCACGCGCCAAACGCGGCGCCATTGATTTCGAGACGGTCGAAACGCAGATGGTTTTTAATGACCAGGGCAAGATCGAGAAGATTATTCCCGTGATCCGCAACGATGCGCACAAACTGATCGAGGAATGTATGCTGGCGGCCAACGTGTGCGCGGCGGCTTTTTTGAAAGAGCATGAACACGCCGTGTTGTACCGCGTACACGAAGGCCCCACACCGGAGAAACTGGAAGCGGTGCGCGAATTCTTCAAAGAATTCGGTCTGCAGTTGGGCGGAGGGGACGATCCGCAAGCGGGTGATTATTCAATCTTGCTCAAGCAGATCAAAGGACGTCCCGACGCCGGATTATTGCAAACCGTGATGTTGCGTTCGCTGCGCCAAGCGGTATATGCGCCGGAAAATCTGGGGCATTTTGGTTTGGGTTACGAAGCGTATGCACACTTTACTTCCCCTATACGGCGTTACCCAGATCTGCTGGTGCATCGTGCGATCAAGGCAGTGCTCGAAGGCAAACAGTACAAGCCGCAACTCAAGTGGGCGGAACTGGGCGTGCATTGTTCGATGACCGAACGCCGCGCCGACGATGCCACACGCGATGTGGAAGCCTGGCTCAAATGTTTCTACATGCGCGACCATCTGGGCAGCGTGTTCGATGGCACGATATCGTCGGTGACAGGCTTTGGTTTGTTCGTGGCGCTGGACGATCTTTACGTGGAAGGTTTGGTACACGTGTCCGAATTGGGTACGGATTATTTCCATTTTGATGCCACCAAACACCAGATGCTGGGTGAACGTACCGGTAAACGGTACCGTCTGGGCGACCGCGTGCGGGTCAAGGTGGTGCGCGTGGATATGGAAAGCACCAAGATCGACTTCGTACTGGAAAGTGTTACGGCCTCGGTTGAAGAAGGCATCAATGTTGGCGCATGGGGTGCGGCTCCGCCCAAGAAAGCCAAAGCAGAACCCAAAAAAATTAAGACAGAATCCAAAAATAAAAAGGCAGGAAAACGTCATGGCTGAGTCACGTATTGTTCACGGTTTTCACGCGGTCACCGCGCGCATCCGGCAGAACGCCGACAGCGTGATGGAGATTTATGTCGATCCGCAACGCAAGGATCCGCGCGCGCGTGACCTGTTCAAATTGGCGGAAAGCAACGGCGTGCGCATCATCCAGGTGGATGCCAAACGTCTTGACGGCATGGCAGGAAGCACCCGCCACCAGGGCGTTGCAGCCCGCGTTGACGCTTCGCAAAAAGTCATGCATCTGGATGACGTGCTGGACACGCTGACCGAGCCGGCAGTGTTGCTGGTGCTGGACGGAGTACAAGACCCGCACAATCTGGGCGCGTGTTTGCGCAGTGCCGATGCCTTCGGTGTGCATGCGGTAATCGCTCCCAAAGACCGCGCGGTGGGTATCAATGCCACGGTGGAGAAAGTGGCCTGCGGCGCGGCGCACACCGTGCCCTACATTACCGTCACCAATCTGGCGCGCACGTTGCGCGAGTTAAAGGAAAGAGACATTTGGGTGATCGGCATGGATGGCGAAGCCGAAACCAATCTGTTCGATGTCAAACACAAGGGCGCCGTGGCCTGGGTGTTGGGAGCGGAAGGCGAAGGCTTACGCCGCCTCACCAAAGAGACCTGTGACCAACTGGTGCGCATCCCGATGCAGGGCAGCGTGGAAAGTATCAACGTTTCCGTGAGCACGGGAATTTGTCTGTACGAAGCGCGAAGATCAAGGGCGACGACTTAGTATTTTTGTAAAGGGGGCGAAATGCAAAAGTACGACTTTTCGATACTGACGCGCGACGGACAACGTATCGTGAGTGTCGTCATCGCCGGTCGCGACCAGGAAGATGCAGAACGCAAACTACGCCAGATGTACCGCCACTGTGAAGTGGTGAGTTGCACCGCTAATCAGAGGGATGACGGCAAGTCCCAGCAAGTCATTTCGGTCGAGGACATCATCAGCCTGATCTCGAAATGACGCTCACTCGATGAAACCGTCGGCCATCAATTCTTTGAGCAACTCTTCGTAATCCAAAGCGCCGCGACTTGCTGGCGCGTGTTCGAAAACCGTTTTGTTCAAGCCGGGGCTCTCGGCAAGACTCACGTTTTCAATTATCTTGGTGCGGCAAACTTCTGCGCCAAAGCGTGCTTCCAACAGATTCAACACATCCCAAGCCATGCGCCGGCGACTGTCGAAACGCGTCAGCAGATAGCGCCGCTTGACCCGGCGCTTGAGGACGCCCTCCAACGCATTTAAAGTTTTCTCGATTTGCAGCGCGCCCCGGGTGGAAAGATGGTCGGCGGAGATCGGTACGATCAAGCCGTGACAGGCAAAAATGGCATTCAGCGACAACACGCCGATAAGCGGGCTGCAATCCATGATGAGCGGATGGTCACGGTCACCCAAACGTTCCGCTTGCATCGCGCTGTTCAGTTTGTTGACCACGTTGTAACCCTTGCCGAACAACACATCGACTTTGGAAAGTTCGGTATGTGCCGGGATCACCTGTAACCCGTTGGGCGAGGGACGCACAAGGTCGCGCAGTGGACGATTATTTTGGAACACACTCAATACGGTGTCGGCACCCGATGTTGCGGTGATGTCCGAGATGGCGCTGAGTTGTGCTTGCGGGTCGAGATCAATCGCATAAGTGGCTCGGCCAATTCTGTGTAACGCGGCGGAAAGATTCAAAGCCGTGGTCGTCTTGCCGACACCGCCTTTTTGGTTGAAGACTGCGATGATGCTCATGAAGTTAGCGCAGCAATTCCCCGATCTTGCGGTTAGCGCCCTGGAGTTTCTTGAACAAGGCTAAAAGCAGCGCTTTGTCCATAAAGGCCCGTGCATCACCCCGAATGTTATCCAGTCCGCTTTTCTTGATCTCGGCCACGATGACATCCTCGTCCGCGATCACGGTGGCAGAGCGCTCCAGTGTTTCGGTGGAAAAACACACCCCTTCGCCGATACACTCCCCGCCATGGATGGTGCCGACTTCCTTGTTTTTCACAAAGGCGGTGGCATTCCCGAACAGGATTATGAACAGCGAGTTCATGTCTTCACCTTCGACGGTCAGCGCAGCGCCCTTGGCAAAGGTTTTGATCGTGGCTTGCGCGGCAATGGAGGTCAGCCATTCACTTGGGATGGGGTCAAAGAAGGAGCATTTGCGAAGTTCATTAAAGCGATCCGAAGAGGCTTCGTCCAGATGTTTGGTAAAACTGGCAAGGCTGGCTTGTATGGCATCAAGTTCGTCCATCGTGTTTCCTGACTGTAACCAAAAGATGCGCGCAAATTACCACAAGCTTGGGCAGCTGTGTTGGCTTGCGCAATTCGGCTACACTCGCGCCATGAAGACACTGCCAGCATGGGACAAACAGGCGCTGCTGCACTCGCAGATATTTTCACCATTGCATGAGTGTATCGGGCGCTTCGGACAGAATAATTTCCCCACGTTACAAGAATGCAATGCGTTGCTGAAAACGATTCATCCCGCAATCTGCGTGTCCAACGGACTGCCGCTCAGATTCGTGCTTCAGGTGAACGGTAAGTTACCCTTCGAAGCTCAATACGAACCGCGCTGTTATCTCAAAGGAGAAGTACCGACACGTGAGATTAACTGGCATGACTTGCTCAATGCGCTGATCTGGCTGACTTTCCCCAAGACCAAGGCAACCATTAATGCCCTGCATTACCGGTCCCTCACGACAAGCAAAACAGCAGAGAGCGAGGTGTCGGCCAGCCAACGCGGTGCCGTGCGCGACAGACTCACGCTGCTCGACGAATCCGGAGTCATCGTTGCCTATTCCGATGAAGGACTGGCAACACTGCTGCGAGAGTTTCAATGGAAAAAATTGTTCTGGCAGCACCGACCCCAAATTGCTTCAGGCATGGGTTTCTATTTGTTCGGACATGGTTTGTACGAGAAAGCATTGAATCCCTATATGGGAATGACCGGACAGGGAGTGTTGTTGCGTGTCGAACAAGAATTTTTCAATTGGCCACTCGCCCAGAGGCTGACTTATCTGGACGACAAATTAGCGGGACATCTTTCCGCACAGGCAAATTGCCGCGATACGCGTGAGTTGTCTCCCGTGCCATTGCTGGGAGTGCCGGGATGGACGGCGGAAAATGAGCGTGCAGAATATTACGACAACACGGCTTATTTCCGATCCGGCAGACAAAGCCGCGCGCAGCGCACACCGCTTTTCACCGCGCCTTCCAGCGTTGCCGGATATTCGCCTGAGGTGTAGTCCCCTGCCAGAAACAGGTTGGGCAGCGCGGTTTGTTGTGAAGGCCGTTGCAGATTGGGGGAGCAGCAGAACGTGGCGCGTTTCTCGGCGATAACTTTGCACCAGTGCGGTATTGCTGCGATGCCGAATTCTTCACGCAATTCGACGATGACTTTTTGCGCCAACACCTCCTGACGTAAATCCTGATGGATACCTTCTGCGCTGATGACGGCTGCCAGAAGACCATGCTGTCCCGCGATCTGCCCTTTGTCGAACAGCCATTGTGAAACGCGTTGGTGCAGGCCGATCATGGGGTGTGGCAGCGAGACATGCGCGGGATATTGCAGATACACAGTGTAGATAGGCTGATGCTCCAAACTTTCGATCTGCGTTACGGTGCTCGCAAGTGCGGTGATGGGGCGAAGTAGTTTGGCGGCAACGCTGGGTGATGTCGCGCAGATGACGTGGCTGAAGGTGTGAGTTTTGTCAGCGGTGACAATTTCGATGCTCTCATCTTTTGGCACAATTGCATCAATGCCGCAGGCTGTAACTACTTGACTACCGTGCTGTTCGACGTAGTCCACCGCGCGTTGCGGAAACAGCGTAGTGAAGTCCACACGTGGCAACAGCATGTCGCTATCGGCGCGGGTGCGGTTCAGTGCATCGCGCAGCACGTTGAGCAGCACTTGTGCGGAAGCCTTATGAATAGGTGTGTTCAAGGCAGCGATACACAGCGGCTCCCACAGTTTGAAAGTTAGGTCGGCATCCTGTTTGTGATTTGCCAATAGTTTTGAAACGGTAATGTCAGGTGTACCCCCACCCCAACCCTCCCCCGGTGGGAGAGGGAGCCTGTCCAGTTGAAAATTTGCACGGCGCAGTCTTAGCATAAAGCGCGCGGCCTTCAAACGCTCGCCCCATGTCAAACCCCGTGCCTTGAGCAGCGCAACCAGCAGGTGCAGTGGAGCGGGAAGGTGTGGCGCTTTCAACGAGAACTGTCCGTGCAAATCGAGTTGCAACGGCAGACGCAGGAAATCTTTTTCGATGTTGCCGCCAACGAGTTCGATGAGGCGCAAGGTCTCGCGGTAGCAACCGAGCAGCAGGTGCTGGCCGTTGTCGAGTTGCGTGTCGTTGTACATTACGCCGCGTGCGCGTCCACCGAGCTGCTTGGCGCTTTCGAAGACGGTTACGGGGATGCCGCGTGATGCGAGTTCAACGGCAGCTGCCAAACCCGCGTAGCCGCCGCCAATGATGGCAGGATTTACAAATTGCTTTTCACGATAGCCCCCTCTCCCTCCGGGGGAGGGTTGGGGTGGGGGAGTGTCCTTTAGTTTTTCAGCCAAGCTTTGAACGCCAACCACAGTTTGTAACGCGATGTCAGCGAGACCCGTTCCTTTAACACATGGCAGCCGCTGGCAATAACTTCATCAAGAACAGCACGGTAAATCGCAGCCATGATGAGTCCGGTGCGTTGGGCTTTGCGATCTACAGTCGGCAGATGATCGAATGCTTGTTGATAAAAATGCTGTGCACGTTCTATTTGGAATTCCATCAGCTTGTGGAAGTTTGCGGTCTCGCATGTATTGAGAATGTCCGCTGCCGTCACACCGAATTGCGCCATTTCATCCATCGGCAAATAGATGCGGTTGCGCCGCGCATCTTCGCCCACATCGCGGATGATATTGGTGAGCTGGAAAGCAATACCGAGGTCGTGCGCGTATTTCAAGGTCTGACGGTCGGTGTAGCCGAATATCCCAGCTGACAGCAGGCCGACCACGGAGGCGACGCGGTAACAATACAGTTGCAACGATTTGAAATCCGCGTAACGCGGCTGGTCCAGATCCATCTCCATGCCGTCGATGATCTCCAACAGATGTTCCTGCGCCATGTTGAATTGCCTGACGATAGGAACCAGCGCCTGTGTCACCGGGTGCTGAGGAGCGCCGCTGTAAATGGCGGCCACTTCGTTGCGCCACCAGTTGAGCGTGGTGCGCGCCACATTCGTATCGGAACATTCGTCCACCACATCATCCACCTCGCGGCAGAACGCATACAGCGCGGTGATGGCGCGGCGTTTGTCTTTGGGCAGGAAGCGAAAGCTGTAGTAGAAACTGGAGCCGCTGGAGGCGGCTTTGTCCTGGCAATATTGATCTGGATTCATATTTAGAAACGGAACGGCGAACTTTTCGCCAGCATGATAACCCAGTCTAATGGGCGCAATACCGGGCGCCTGTTGAACATGTCGTATTCGGCGGCTTCGAGCTTGTCGAGGATGCGTAATCCGCCCGCGATAATCATGCGCATCTCCAGCCCAATGCGTCCGGTGAGGATGCTGCCGAGCGGCGCTCCTTGCAGCATCAAGGCGCGGGCTCGATCCACTTGGTACTGCATCAGAGCGCGCCATGCGTCATCGCAAATACCCTGTGCGATTTGCGCTTCGCGCACGTTAAATCGCGCCAGTTCATCCTGCGGTAAATATACCCGGCCGATGGCGAAATCCTTGGCCACGTCCTGCCAGAAATTGATGAGTTGCAACGCAGTGCAGATCGCATCCGAATACGCGAGATTGACCGGCGTGGCTTCCTCATACAAATGCAGCAACAGATTACCGACCGGATTGGCGGAACGGCGGCAGTAGTCGAGCAGTTCGTCGAAGTTGGCGTAACGTTTTTTTACCACGTCCTGCGTGAAGGCATCGAGCAGGTCGTGGAGCGGTTGCATCGGTAGTTCATGCGCCTTGATTTCGACCGCCAGATTTTTGAATATCGGCAGTGAGGGGGGGGCACCCGCCGCGATGTGTCTCAACTCAGTGCGGAAATAATCCAGCTGGCGCAGGCGTTCGTCGTTGGGCAGATCACCTTCATCGGCGATGTCGTCTGCCGCACGGGCGAAGTGGTAGATCGCCGCCACCGGCTTGCGCAGCCGTTTGGGCATTAGGATAGAAGCAACGGGAAAGTTTTCGTAATGATCGACAGGCATGCGTATTACTGGGAGTAAGGTCCAAGGAAACGAGTGCCATTGAAATGGATCAAGTGTGTAGTGTCACTGGCACACCATACCTCAGTTTCCCAAGCGACAACGGCAAGGAACTTGCGCATGACTTCGCCACGATCTGGAAATGCGGTGACATACACAAGTCCGGCGGTGCTTGCTTTGAAGAGTGCGGCTAGTTCGGCGTGACGTATGCCATCAACAGGGCCGCTACTCGCCACCGCTTCGACAAGAATCAACCAATTCTTTTCACGATGATAAACCACGACATCAGGCATTTTTCCATGAGAGCCAACTTTGACATTAAGGCTGTGGAGCAATAGCTCATCGAAGTATCCCCACTTGGTTCCTGTATCGCCCACATAAATGAGTTCGCCGCCGGGTACGAAGTGTGGAATAAAATCTTCGATGATTTTGCGTATTAGGTCAGAGTGCTTCCCTGCACTTAATTTGATCTTTACATCGTGTTTGGTAACGACTGGAATGCGTTGCAACTCCCGATGCTGTGCGAATTGCTCAGCCAATGTGGGACGTGTCCTCAAGTAGGTGGCTAGGGATGTTTTCCAGTTCTTTGTGCCAAATTGACGCAGAAGTGCGAGGGCACTAGGCTCGATCTGGTAGCAGTTCTTTGAACTGTTGACAGCGCGGCTAGGTTCGTCAGGATTCAAAAGCAGAACTCCTGCAGCAACGAGTTGCTTGACGCTATATTTACGAAAACTTTCTCGTGAGTTCTCTGCGTAATCGTGCCGCAGCTTCTCGCGAGAGAAATCCAAGATTGCACGAATACCAAGCATCGGGTTGCTTGCTTCACTCCAAGATTTGGTAATGGGTAAATCAAGCAAAGCTAATAGGCTGATGGCTGTTCTCTCATTTAGCTGCTCATTGGGCATTCCGAGCTGATGTAGCACTAACAATGCTTCGTCGATTCGCATTTGTTTCTTGCTCATACTGTTTCAAGCTCCTCGATAATTCGGTCAATGCTTGCTTGATCGGAGGCCGCGCCTGTGGAGCGTCTACCTAGCTTGCAAAGTTGTTCAAGGCTTGGGTAACGCATGTTACGCAAGTCAGTTGCATTAACTTGCGTGTGTCCAGAAAATACGCGGAAATGCTCGTCCAGCAGGGTGGAGTTGAGAAACACACTCAATCCTTTAGCGACTTCCTCGCTTAATCCGTGCTTGTCGATATGGAATATGTTCCAGTGGTTCTCGAATCCAATATATGCCGCATCCAGAGCTTCTGCTGATAAATGATAAGCCACCAGACGGCGGCGTTCCTCTTTGGCAGAAAAACGTTTAACGAGGACATAGTGGCCGCGCGGCATCAGCCATTTTTCGATTTCTGGAGCAAGGCGAAGTGCATTGGGTTTTTTGTGAATTTTCGGCCATGAAAATTCGCCGTTGTTGAAGTGATGCGGATAAATTAGCGGTGCTGTTCCCCCCCCGACATCCTCGCACCAGTAGTTCTTCAACCTGAAATCGACGACAGGCCCTGTACATACCGCTAACCCAAGGTCGCGCAAGGTATGAGTGCACAGCGCAGGCATGTGAGTGTGAAGGAGTGATGTTGGTATGTGGATGAACTGTTCGGGGTCGCTCGGTTTGATGATGTCATCAATGTTAAAAGTTTCTTGTGTGTGATCTTTGAATTTGGCGTCAGTTGAGGTGGATACGATGACGGAGGCTTGTAGTTCGCCCTTTACGAGATGAAGGATGATGTTCTCTTGCAATATGTCATCGTCCTGAAAAGCTAGGCTGCGACTTTCGAATAAATGCAGTTGGCGAATGGCGCAGGTGTGCAAAATTAGTTGTCGGAAAGGGCGGTAATAACTGCCATTACAAAATGAGCGCGGAATGATGGCGACAATCTCTCCGCCTTCACGCATCATCAATATAGATAATGCAACGAATGCGGTGTAAAGATTCACCGTTTCTATTCCTACCTCCCGCAACAACTTGCGATGCTTGGAGTGGGTTGGTATTTTTTTATAGGGAGGGTTAAGGATTGCGTGAGAGAAAAGATTGTCAGCGTCGAATTGAATGATTGAAGCGGCATCTTCAATAAAGTCTGAGTCATGGAGATGTGCAGTTATCTTGCCGTGGCCTTGCTCGACACAATCATTGAGCGTACTTCTTAAATAACTCCCCAGTAGTTTGTCTATCTCCCACGTATCGACGACGACTGTGGTGCCCTCAAGTTGAGCTTTCTCAACAAAGGCTGATGTGAGCGAACCCACGCCCGCTCCCGCATCAAGCAATTTTGCGTGGCCGTTATACGTGAATAGCGATGCCATAAATTCAGCGATGGGAGAGGGCGTCATGTATTGGCCAAGTTCAGCACGACGTTTCGAATCCAGCAAGCTGCTGGCTTCCCGTCGAACTCGGTCAAGATGAATATTCATGACTCAGAGCAGATCTTCGCGCCGCAGCAAAAACACAAACTGGTCGCCCGCGCTGACTTCCAGCCAGATAAAGGGCAGGGCGGGGAAAGCCATTTCCAGTGCATCTCGGTTGTGGCCGATCTCGACGATTAGCAGCCCGTTCGGATTCAGATGACTTGCAGCATGCTGAAGAATGAGACGTGTTGCGTCCAGTCCGTCTTCACCGCTGCCCAGTGCTAACTTGGGTTCGTGTTGATATTCAAGCGGCAATGCATCGACTGATTCCGCATCGACATAGGGTGGATTGCTGATGATGAGGTCATATTTTCTGCCAGCAAGTGCGCCGAACAAATCGGATTCGATAAGCCCGATTTGTTCTTCCAGTGCGTAGTCCGCCACATTGCGGCGCGCCACATCAAGGGCGTCCGGTGACAGATCGACCGCATCGACTTGTGCATTCGGAAAAGCAAAAGCGGCAAGCACGGCAAGGCATCCGCTGCCGGTACACAAGTCCAGAACACTTACGACACATTGCGCTTCGTTTACCCACGGTGAGAGTCGTTCGCGCAGTAATTCTGCGATGAACGAACGCGGCACGATGACACGTTCATCCACATAGAAACTGAAATCACCGAGGAAGGCCTGATGCGTGAGATAGGCGGCCGGGATATGTTCCTCCACTCTCCGCTCGATGATGTTTAGCACTTCCAACAGTTCGGTGTGGGTGAGCTTCGCGTCGAGGATGGGATCAAGGCGGTCAAGCGGCAGATGCAGTGTGTGCAGAATGAGATAGGCCGCTTCGTCATAGGCATCGCTGCTGCCGTGGCCGAAGAATAACTTGGCTTCGTTGAAGCGGCTAACCGCAAAACGCAGGCAGTCGCGCACCGTGGTGAGTGTGCTGCAGGCTTCGGAATATCGTATGTTGCTCATTAGTCTCCCCCTCCGCCGTCCCCGCCATCGCAACCATTTTCACGATCGTTGCAGTGCGATGAGGATGGGCTGGAATCATTTGAATTGCCTGTGCGGGCACTTTCGTTCGTTCTGCTGTGACGGGTGCGTGCGTTATAAATCAACCACAACACAATAAAAACCAGTAACAGGAGAATGAAAAATTTCATCTCACTCGGCCAGTAATTTGACCAGCGTCAGATAGTAGATTTCTGACAACGCATCCAGATCGTTCACCGCCACACATTCATTGAGTTTATGGATGGTGGCATTCACCGGGCCGACTTCAAGCACTTGCGGGCAGATGTCGGCGATGAAGCGTCCATCCGATGTGCCGCCGCTGGTGGAGAGTTCGCTGTCGATTCCCTGTACCTGTTTGATGGCAGCGCTTACCGCGTCCACCAAATCGCCGCGCGGAGTGAGGTACGGTTTGCCGGAATATTCCCATTTGAGTTCATATTCCAAGCTGTGCCGGTCAAGGATGGTATGGACCTTCTGCTTTAATCCATCCACGGTGCTGGCCGTGGAGAAACGGAAGTTGAACAATATCTCCACCGTGCCCGGCACCACGTTGGTGGCTCCGGTTCCCCCGTGGATGTTGGAGATCTGCCAGGAAGTCGGTGGAAAATATTCGTTGCCGTTGTCCCAGGTCGTCGCGGCTAATTCGGTAATCGCGGGTGACGCAAGGTGGATGGGATTTTTTACCAGATGCGGATACGCGATGTGGCCTTGCACCCCTTTGACGGTGAGCGTGCCGGACAACGAACCGCGCCGACCGTTCTTGATCGTATCGCCCATTTTAGCGACTGCCGTGGGTTCGCCGACGATGCAGTAGTCCAACTTTTCGTCACGTGCTTGCAACGCTTCAACGACGCGCACAGTGCCGTCCACGGCCACACCTTCTTCATCCGAAGTGAGCAGCAAAGCGATCGAGCCGCGATGCTGCGGATGGGCGGCGACGAATTTCTCGATCGCGGTGACGAAGGCGGCCAACGAACCTTTCATGTCGGCCGCGCCGCGTCCATACAGCAGTCCGTTGCGCACGCTGGGGTTGAAGGGGTCGCTGTCCCATTTGTTCACCGGACCGGTGGGTACCACATCGGTGTGGCCGGCAAAACAGACTACGGGTGTCTTATGGCCGCGACGCGCGTACAGGTTGTCCACTTCGCTATGGCGCATCTTTTCCAGACTGAATTCAAGCGGTGCCAAGCGTGCGCCGATGATGTCGATGCACCCGTCATCCATCGGTGTGAGGGATTTGCGCGCGATGAGTTGTTTGGTCAGTTCTAATGTTTGGCTCATGTTGGATTGTTAGAGTTTCAGGTTTTCGTATTCGGTTAAATTAAAGCCGGTCGCCAGCACTCTGCCGTTGTGTTCCAGCACGGGGCGTTTGATGACGTTGGGTTTTTCCAGCATCAGTGACAAAGCGGAGGCATCATCTTTGATCGAGGCTTTCACCGAGTCATCCAGTTGCCCCCAGGTTGGACCAGTTTTTTTCAATAGCTTTTTCCAGCCGATTTGTTTGAGCCAGCC
>CAZRZH010000016.1:0-27561 GCA_964604485.1 uncultured Sideroxydans sp. | reverse complement strand
TGGTTCTGGATGAGAAAGTCACACTCAAGCTCCCGTCATTCCGGCGCAGGCCGGAATCCAACTTTGAAACATTTCCGCGAAGCGAGCAAAACCAGCAATTGTCCCGCAGCGCGGGGTTTGCAAATCAACTGGATTCCGGCCTGCGCCGGAATGACGGCATATCATTATTCCGCCATCTGGTCACGCAAGAATTCTTCATAGGTGCCGTGATAATCGTTCACGCCCTTGGCCGAGATTTCGATGATGCGCGTGGCCAATGACGATACGAATTCGCGGTCGTGTGAAACGAAAATCAGCGTGCCTTTGAAAAGATCGAGCGCGGTGTTAAGCGATTCGATGGCTTCCATATCCATGTGATTGGTCGGTTCGTCCATCAGCAGCACGTTAGGTTTCGCCAGCATCAGTTTGCCGAACAACATGCGGCCCTTTTCGCCACCGGACAATATCTTCACTTTCTTCTTCACATCATCACCGGAGAACAACAAGCGTCCCAGTGTGCCGCGCACCACCTGGTCGTCGTCATGCGGACCGCGCCAGTTGGTCATCCATTCCATCATCTCGATGTTCTCGGCGAAGTCGGCAGCATGGTCTTGCGCGTAGTAACCGATCTTGGCTTTTTCCGCCCATTTGATGCTGCCGTGATCTTGTGCCAGGTCGCCCGCAAGACAGCGTAGCAGCGTGGTTTTACCGATACCGTTGGGGCCGATGATGGCGACCTTCTCGCCCGCGTCGATGCGAAAGTTGACGTTGGAGAACAACATACGGTCATAACCCTTCGCCAACTTCTCCACCTCAACGGCGACCCGGTGCAACTTGTCACGCTCGTCATATTCATAACGGATAAACGGATACTGGCGACTGGACGGTTTGATGTCTTCGATTTTGATTTTGTCGATCTGGCGCGCACGTGAAGTGGCCTGTTTGGCCTTGGAAGCATTGGCCGAGAACCGCGCCACGAATGCTTTCAGTTCGGCGACTTTTTCTTTGGCCTTGGTGTTGTCCGACGACTGCTGCTCGCGCGCCTGTGTGGAAGCCAGCATGTAGTCATTGTAGTTGCCCGGATACACCGTGATCTTGCCGTAGTCCAAGTCCGCCATGTGCGTACATACACTGTTCAAAAAGTGGCGGTCATGCGAGATGATGACCATGGTGCTGTTGCGCGCGTTGAGGATGTCTTCCAGCCAGCGGATGGTATTGATGTCGAGGTTGTTGGTCGGTTCGTCCAGCAGCAGAATGTCCGGGTTGGAAAACAGCGCCTGCGCCAGCAACACGCGCAATTTGAAGCCCGGCGCCACGGCGCTCATGTTGCCCTGGTGTAATTCAATCGCGATTCCCAAGCCCAGCAACAACTCGCCCGCGCGTGCTTCGGCGGTATAGCCGTCGTATTCGGCGAAGGTCGCTTCCAGATCGGCGGCGCGCATGTAGTCTTCTTCGCTGGCATCCGGGTTGGCGTAGATCGCATCGCGTTCACTCATCGCCTCCCACATTTCAGTGTGGCCCATCATCACCACATCCAGCACACGGTTGTCTTCGTAGGCAAACTGATCCTGGCGCAACTTGCCGAGACGTTCGGTCTTGTCCAGCATCACCTCGCCGGAAGATTGCTCCAGATCGCGCCCGAGGATCTTCATGAACGTGGATTTGCCGCAGCCGTTGGCTCCGATCAAGCCGTAACGGTTGCCGTCGCCGAATTTGACCGAGACGTTTTCGAACAACGGCTTGGCGCCGAACTGCATGGTGATATTTGCGGTAGATAACATGATGTGCCTTTCGAATACCGCCAAACCTACTGCGCAATTGTCGTTCTGTATTGCGCGGCGCTCGAAATCCTCATGTACAAAAATACATTCCGGTTTCTGCGCGCCGTGCGCCTTGCCCATCAATTGCGCGCAACGGTTATGCGATATCCGACAAAATAAAAAGGCGCGCATTCTACCACCGCCAACCACGAAGAATCTGGCTACAATCCTGCTTCCGTAATTACGGTGGATAGAACCACATGAGATTACTTCAGCGACTGAATCCCTCGCAGAGTCCCAGAGTCGAAGCTGCCATGTACAAGATGGCGCGAGGCAACTCGCTAATCACGGTCGTAGGCTTGATATTCACCCTCCTTTTCGTGGGTTTCCAATTCCACGACAGCGTCGATGTTACACGCCTGTCGATCTGGATCACCTTGATGTTAAGCGCCGCAGCACTGGGATTCCTGGCGCATCGCGCACTGCATCCGGCAGATTTCACGGGCACTCCGACGGTCGGGCAAATGAAAGCTTGGCGGCGTGTTCAACTGTTTGCCTTCGTCGTCGAGGGCTTCGCGTGGGGAAGCTTGGGGCTACTCTTCGAACTTGATCGGAGTGCCACGCAGAATGCACTGTTTCTGGTGTTCTATCTTGCCGCCATGAGCGTCGGGGGCCATGCCTCGGCGTCCCACTCCTACCGGCTCTATTTATTGGCGGTCTCCTGCTCTCTATTCGTGATGTTGCCAAATCTTGCGAATGGTTTTGGCGAACATGCAATGACATTGTTTTTCCTCGTGTTGCTCTATGCCGCGTTCATCGCCAAGGTCGCATTCAGCTCCCAGAAAACCGTGTTGCGCTCGGTCGAATTGCAGATCGAGAATGAAGAATTGCTCAAAGAAAAGACGTTGGCCTCGCAGCTCGCGGAACGCGAGCGTATCTATCGCGACCTGCATGACGATGTCGGCGCAAAACTGCTGGGACTCGCCATTTCTGCGCAACGTGCCAATCTGCCGTTTGAAGCGGATCTGGCGCGCTCCGCACTCCAAGACCTGCGCGATGTTGTATCGCGTTCTTCTCAAATATCCACGCGCTTCGATCATTTGTTGGCGGATTGGCGCGCCGAGACCGAACGGCGCGTACAAGCGGCCGGACTTGATCTGGGTTGGCATGTTCCGATGACCGAAGACGCATTGCCCGTGAACCCCTCTGCCTCGTTGCATCTGAGCCGTATTTTGAGAGAAGCGATTTCCAATGTGTTGCGCCACGCTTGTGCCTCACACATTCATGTGAGTCTGGAAAAGAACGGAGACCGGTGGATATTGCAGATACAGGATGATGGAGTGGGATTGCCCGAAACTGATTTCAAGATCCATCGCGGCATGAATGGTATGCAGGAACGCGCCTCAATGTTGGGAGGACATGTCACTTGGAAATCTCTGTCACCCCGTGGATGCAACGTCGTGGTCGAGTTCGCCATTCCCCGACCCGCTCCCGACCAGGCAGCTCTGACTTAACCTTGCCGGAAGTACTCCACTCTGGTCACACCAGGCCCATGTTCTTGGCTTGCAACGCCGCTTCGGCGCGCGAGGTGATGTTGAGTTTGCGGTAGATGTTCTTCACGTGGTCGCTCACAGTATGGCGCGAGATGCCGATCTCGACACCGATATCGGCGATGCTAATTCCGCGCGCCAGATGGACTAGCACTTCGCGTTCTCTTGGCGAGAGTTGGACACATTCTGCATCGACCACTGACAATGGCTGCTGTTGCGTGACATGGAAATGATCAAGTAAGCGACGTGCAATCGAAGGCGACAAAGGTGGGCTACCGTCGCTGATACCGCAAAGTTGCTTCACCAATTGCTCGGGTGCTTGGTCTTTAAGCAAATATCCCTGCGCTCCAGCAAGTAACGCGGGAAACAAATGTGCGTCGTCGTCAAATATGGTCGCAACCACAATCGTACAGTTTGGAAAACGAGATGCCATCGCCTTCACTACTGTTGCTCCATCACCATCAGGCAAGGAAAGGTCTATCAACGCGAGGTCGAACTGGAACTGGTTGATGATGCGAAGTGCACCCGCGACACTGGATTCACAGCGCACGCGAACACCGGGGTAGGCGGTCTGCACCACTTCGCGCAACATCTCTTGCGATTCGGGCATGTCTTCTAGGATAAGTGCGACCTTCATGGCAAGGGGATTGCAAGCGTCAACCGGACTTTGCCATCCGTGGATGAGATGTTCAGGTTGCCGCCCAGCTCTTCCATACGCCCACGGATGTTTCTCAACCCGTAACCGTCTTGCCAAGTGAGCGGATCAGCGATGTCGCCATCGTTTTCTACCTCCATTTTCATCTGTGTCAAGTTCGCTTGGAACGCCACTTGAATGGACTTTGGCGATGCATGTTTGAGTGCGTTGGTGATGACTTCCCGCATCACGGATTCCAACATACCTTTCATGCGCGGAGGCAGATCGACCTCTGGCACGTCCTGCGCTTGGTTCCAATGCAACTGGCACTTCGCCACTTCGCAGCGCGAGTTCGTCTCGGCACGCCAATCAGCAAGTGCATCGATTATTGGCACGGGTTGCGAATCCATGGCCGCGATGGAGGTGCGCAAGTCTTTCATCGCATCCCGTGCAATTTCCGCATCGGGTGTGCCGCGCAGATGGTGGATGAGTTTCAACAAACGTGCGCCGATGTTGTCGTGCAGGTCGCGGCCGATGCGCAGGCGCTCTTGTGCCACACCTTGCTCGTAGCTGGAACGGCCTCCCATCATTTGATGCAGAAGTTGACTCAACGCCACCGCGAAATCTGCATCACGCGTGGAGAACAAGCGGATGCCTCGACCCGCATAGCGCAGGTTATAAGACGGCAAGCTGGCACATGCGGGTACTTGTAAGACAAGACCTTCCTCGCGCACACCCGACTCATTGTTATCGACATCCCCTTGCTTCATCTCCAAAGGATCGAAGACGCGCATCAGGAATGATTCCCAGCGGAACTTTTGTTCGCTGTGCGAAGCGGTGAATGCGATAGCCGACAACTCTGGCAATAATGTTTCGAACTTGGGGTAATGCTTCTTGACGATGTGCTGCCACATCCATTGTCGAAGCGGGAAATATAACCAGCCCGCGATCAACAGACTCACGCCGAGCGAGGTGGCTTCTGTCAAACCAAAGTAGATGAGCAAAGCATCCAACGCGATCACCGAGATGGCACCGGCCACCCACATGAATCCGCGATATGCCCATTCATCCATATCGAACAACTGATAGCGGCGCAGACCGAGCGCAAGGCCCAGATAGATGATGAGGAAATAGCCGAACGCATAGCCCTGCTGTGGCATCTCGAACAGATCAAGTAGCTGCGCGCCCACGGTGGTGAAAATGAACAAGCCACTGCCAATAAGCGTAGATAAGGTGAACCAACGCAGTGCAGCGCGCTCCAGTGGCTGGTTCCGCGTCTTGCGCCATTGCACCACAGCGCAAATGATGGCCGCCAACATCGCTAGCGTCACCGGGATGCGCGATCCCCAATCCTGGTCGGATGCCCAGCGAAAAACATCCGCAGCCAACCAAGTCCCAAAAATGACAGGCAGCCACAACAGATGGATCGGCCGACCCAACCTGCGCGGATAAGTCATGAATATGGCTACCAAGGTGCAACCGAACATGAACGCGCCAAAATGATTGAGTGATGCGAGCCAACGGAAGGTCTCGCCCTGCAGTGCCAATTCACGCGTGCTATAGATGGCAGCTGGCGTGGTGAATACGGGGAACAACACGCCCGAGAGACCGAACATACGGGCGCCCCAATCGTCTTTGCGCAACAAGAATATCCAGCTGGCGATCAAGAACCCCATGAACCCAACAGCCACTTGGAACCAAAAGACCATCGGCAAACTTGCCAGCGGGCGCTTCTGCAAAGTCACCGACACTTGCTTTTCTGCACCCGACGAATCGACCCAAACCAAGGCCACTTGTGTGTCTCGCAACATCGCATCAAACGTCGTCTGACGCGTGAAAAACTCAGCCATTTCGGGATAAGTATCTAAGAAGTCCGGCTCTTCAATGAGGTCAGAAACCAAAATGTCTTGCGACACACCTGTTGTAGAAACGAGACGCTTTACCTCAACCCCCTCAGGAATTTGTTGCGCCAAAGACGCTGCGACGTGAACGACACGCACCTTGTTTTCCACCACCGCCATCTGCACACCCATCCAAGGCTGCTTCAGCGCGAACCACGCGGTGCAAGCGATGATCACCATACTGCCCAGCGCAAGGGCTAACAATGCAAAAGTGGGCCTTTTGTGTAACGACAACATTTCCGATCACCCGTAATTTCAAGGGGGTGACTTTAACAAATGCAAGGTTTAAAGCTACCCCCGCGTTCGCGGGATTGTGCGAAGTCAATCGCCCCTTGAAAATGCGCCTGCCTAGAAGAGCGCGCAACTCACCGCCGATTTCGTCTGCGCAAACTGTTCGCTCACTCAATCATGGAGGTTGAAATGCCGCTCAATATTTTAAGTAGATATATTACTGCTTTGCTCACTGCGTTCATCATTACAGCGTGTGGGGGGGGCGGGGGAACTACGACAGCACCTCCGCCTGCTACGACATCGCTTAGCGGCACAGCTGCGGTGGGATTTGCGATTGCTAACGCTACGGTGAATATCAAATGTGCGAGCAGCACATCTATCGCGTCTTTCACCACGAACCCCTCGGGTGCAATACAAGAGACACTCTCTGGGCAAACTCTGCCTTGCGCCATTCAAGTATCAGACGGCACGATCAATGGCAGTGCTAACACCACGAACTATCACTCCATCGCAACCAGCGCGGGCAATGTGAATGTGACACCGCTGACTGATCTGCTGATTGCCAATTTGGCCGGGACTGCAACACCGAGCTCTTGGTTTGCTAGTTTGACCACTACGCAACTCGCCGCGATCTCATCAGGCCAAGTCTCCACGGCAACAACGAATGTAAAGACTGCGTTGGGATTGACTACGCAATTGGCGGGCATCGACCCCATCACTACGGTCTTCACCCCCACCAACGATAACGTGATGGATAACACGCTGGAAGCGTTGCAAACTGCCATGACAAACCATGGCACAACCTATGCCAACTTATTGACGGGCGCGGGGGCGAGTGCGCATGCAGGTTTTACCCCTCCAGCCGGTTTTAACGCAGCGCTCACCAGCGCTTATGTGCCTCCTGCAGGTGGCGGACCGACACCTACAATCACTAGCTTTACGCCAACCACTGGCACCGTGGGTACACCGATGACGATAACGTTAACAGGGACGAATCTCACGTCGGTCGCACAAGTTTATTTTTTTGGACCGCTGTCTAGCACTGCAAGCACAAACGCTACTATTTCTTCTAAAACTTCAACCAGTATCACTATCACTGTTCCGGCATCGCTTGCGGCGGGCTCTTACAACATTGATGCTGTTCAATTTGGATTAAGTGACATTGTGGCACCGGGCACATTTGTGTTGACAGGTGCAAGCGGTGGTACAACGCTCACTTCTACCCCCAGTGCTAATGCAACAGCGATTGGCGATGTGCAGGTCGATGTGAGCTGGGGCGCAGTAACTGGTGCAACAGGTTATAACGTTTATCGTTCAACCACTAAGTTAGCCAATAATGATTTCGTAATTAGTCCAGCTAATAAATTAGGTGTGTCACCGATTTCTGGTTTGTGGCTGACCGATACGGGTGTAAACGCTACAACTACTTATTATTACAAGGTGACAGCCGTCAATGCAGCGGGGGAGGGGCCTGCTTCAAACATGGTTACTTCAACGACAGAAGCGGCGGCAACTATTGACGGTAGCGTGTGCCTTGAAACCCTCTTCACAATCTACGGGGGGTCTTATTACAGGTGCTATACCGACCTGCCAATCAACTCTACGTGCAACCAAGCAAGCACACAGTCCGCAGCAGTTAATGGTGTGTCGATACATTCACATCGTGCTGTGGCTGCTTGTCCAGCGGGTCTGATTCCTAATAGTGTGGCCGCGCCTAGCGTTACAGGTTTGTCGGTTACGTCTGGTCCTGTTGGATCCGTTGTCACGATAACCGGTGCAAATTTGGGGAAATTTGCTGGGGGTAGTTACACGCTGGGTGGCGATTTAATCCCAGCCATGACCGTGCAATTTGACACAACAACAGCACTGGGCGCAAATCCAAATGGCTCATTGTTATGGGGCAATATTTTGGGGACGAGCACAACGGGATACCTGTACGGTTCAAATCCAGTCATGAATTTGACCAGTGTAAGCGTCCGCGTGCCAACCACATTGACTGCAACAGGCAATTACGCCGTCACCATCGGCGGCACCAGCGGCGCACGCATGAATGTCGGGAATTTCAATGTGGCGGCGGTCTACGCTGTACCTACTTTCGTTGCTGGCTCAACGGTGACAGCGCAATCTGGTAACGCAGATGGGTCAGTTAGCACGGCACGTTTTGGAAATCCGGATGCGATGGCAACCGATGCAGTGGGTAATGTTTATGTGTCTGACCTCTTTAATGAGAACATTCGGAAAATTGCAACCACTGGTGTAACAACATTAGCAGGGCCGGGTAGTGCGCAATGTGGCGCGTGGACAGATGGTCGCGTTTACTTCTGCTCGCCTGGGTTTGTTGATGCAACAGGAAGTGCGGCGCGTTTCAATAACATGGCCGCACTCACTACAGATTCGGCTGGTAATGTGTATGCAGCAGATCAGACTGGACGCACGATTCGTAAAATCACATCAGCGGGGGTGGTGACTACGTTAGCGGGGCCAGATACAACAATCTGCATCGCTGGAACTTGCCCTGTCGGCTACGTTGAGGGCACCGGTACCGTAGCACGCTTTGGTAAGATCACTGGCTTGGCCACTGACTCGGCCAACAATATATATGCGTTAGATAGTATGAATGGCAACATTCGAAAAATCACACCAGTAGGCGTGGTGACCACTTTTGCAGGCCCCGATGAGGTAGTTTGTGCCGCAACTACGAATGCGATTTGTCCACATGGCTACGTCAATGGATCTGGAACTGCAGCTCGGTTTGGCTACGACCCGAATAATGGACCTGGACTTTATGATGCTTACGGCAACGCTCTCGGACTCACTATCGATGCCACAGATAATTTGTATGTATCTGATAGGACAACCATACGCAGAATAACCCCTGCTGGGGTGGTTACAACTTTTGCAGGATCCCTTGTTGCGGGTAATGCAGATGACACAGGCTCGCTTGCCGGATTTACTTATCTGTATGACATCACTACTGATTCGGTAACAGGAAATATGTATGTAATTGATAACCAGGGTGGAGTTGACTTGAAATTTGTACGCAAGATAACTCCGGCAGGCGTTGTGACAACGGTGGCAAGGAGCACGATGCCGAGTGCTATCCCTCGATTGGCATCTGGTGCAAACGGGTTGTACATCACAAACAGATCTCCGATAAGTGTGATGGCGTTTATTCCGAAACCTTAAAGGTTTTCTCCCTCAATAATCCGCCCGACTGGTTCGGGCGGTTTGTTTTTCTAACGCCAATATTCGGAATCTGTTGTAATAAAGCCAATTCACCACACCTACCCCCGCGTTCGCGGGATTGTGCGAGCTGAATCCAACGCTGAAAATTCACCCGCCTGAATAAACGTGCAATTCGACGACACCTTCTGCGCAATTTGACCGCTCACTTATATTTGGAGGTTGTAATGTCGAAGCTCATTTTCAGCAAATCTTTCACTGCATTGTTCTTGGGTTCCCTTCTTGCTGGATGCGGCGGCGGTGGAAGCTCAAGTACTGGCACCACACCCGCAACCACACCTCTCAGCGGCACAGCTGCGGTGGGATTTGCGGTTGCTAATGGTACGGTGAATATCAAATGTGCGAGCAGCACATCGGTTACGCCAACGAGCACGAGTGCATCCGGTGCGATACAGGTGACACTCTCTGGGCAAACCCTACCGTGTGCCATTCAAGTGACGGGCGGCACAATCAATAGTGTGGCTAACACCACGAACTATCACTCCATTGCTACCAGCGCGGGCAATGTCAATGTGACACCGCTGACTGACTTGCTGATTGCCAATTTGGCCGGGACTGCAACACCGGGCTCTTGGTTTGCCAGCTTGACCACCACTCAACTCGCTGCAATTTCCGCCGGCCAAGTGACTACGGCAACGACAAATGTAAAAACCGCCTTGGGATTGACCACTCAATTGACTGGAATCGATCCCATCACAACGGTCTTCACACCCACCAACGATAACGTGATGGATAACACGCTGGAAGCGTTTCAAGCCGCTATCACCAGCAATGGCACTTCCTACGCGAGTTTGTTGACGGGTGCGGGTGCTAGTGCAAATGCAGGCTTCACCGTTCCAGCAGGTTTTAATACGGTACTCAGCAACGCTTATGTGCCGCCTGCGAGTGGAGTCTCAATACCAACCATCACCAGCTTTACACCATCGACTGGCGCGGTAAGAACGTCGATGACGATGACGATAACGGGTACGAATCTGAGTTCTGTTTCCGACGTACTATTCACAGGGCCTTCTACTAGCACTGGATTTGTAAGCGGTGTTATCGCAACACAAACGGCCACCAGCATCACCACAACCGTGCCTGCTTCGCTTACAGCAGGTAGTTATACCGTTTCTGTTGTGCATCCTGGTGGTGAAGTGGTGGCGGCGGGTTCATTTACCGTTACAGCGGCGGCGGGTGGCGCTATGCCCGTCATCATTGGCTTTAGTCCAACCAATGGCGCGGTGGGCACGGTGATGACTATCACAGGTACGAACATCGACCTCATTAATGCCGCCGTACCATATGTGATATTTAACGGGAAAGTGGTGATGCCAACTTCGGTGACAAGTAGCAGTATCACCGCCACCGTACCTACAAATTTAATGCCACAGCCAAGCAGCCTAACACCGAGCCAATACGCCATTTCAGTCAATGGAGTGAACGGGGGGACGGCAATTCCTGTTGGCACTTTTACGCTCACCACGACAGCGGTTGTTCCTGCCACTCCAAGTGGTGTAACAGCAACTGCCGTCAGCACCTCTCAAGTCAATTTGAGTTGGACCGCCGTACCTGGTGCAGCGGGCTACTATGTTTACCGTTCAACCGCTACAGGTGTAACGATTGCAATCGGGAACTACGTTGCAGGCAGTGGAGCCACAACGGCCAATTTAACGACAGGTCAGCTTCCTTCGACAGCCTATTACTACAAGGTGACGGCAGTAAATGCGGCAGGTGAAAGCGCTGGTTCAGCCGAAGCCTCCGCAACAACCTTGGCTACTGTTCCACCCAGCGCACCAACGCTGATCACCGCAACACCTGTCAGTTCGACACAAATCAACTTGAGTTGGCCTACTGTTGCAGGGGCAACTGCTTACAGGGTTTATCGAAACACGACGTTGGGGTTCACTGTCGTGAAGGAGAATGCGCAAGGGTATGGGGACTTTATCGGCCAAACCTCGGCCACTTCATTTAACGATGTGGGTTCAGTCATCGCAAGCGCGTTGTTCCCGTCCAATACGCCTTACTACTCAACCGTGACGAACTACTACTATCAGGTCACTGCGGTAAATGCATTTGGTGAGAGCGTCGTATCGCCTGAAGTGGCAGCAACCACCAATAACGGGCCAGCACTCGGTGCCGGTATCACCGTCTCACCTGCGTTCAAGAGCTTGCTTGCTTTCGCAGGTTCGGCACCCACTACCTCTACCCTCACCCCAGCGGTAGGCATAGCTCAATTTCAATATCGCCAAACATCACCGAACACTGCGAAGGACTTCCTTGATGTCACGCATATGGTGGGGACAACAGCAACGACTGTCAGCATCCAGATCAATGTGGGTAGCCCAATGGCTTCCGCATGTGCAAGTTGCGAAAAGGGCACGACATTCGCGCAGACGGGACTTACTTGTACCATCACTGGAACCACTACTCTGTCTGCTCCCGCCTGTTCTGGTTTGGGCATTGCATTTAATCAAGTGGCAGGCACACTGACCTTCACTAACACCGTCTTTACTTATGCGGCACAAGCCACAACACATACCGTGAATGGAACACTGAGTTTTACACCGTTCTAAATATTGCTGTTGTTTCAACTTAAAGCGCCGGACTCATTCGGGCGGCTTTGTTTTGTCGATACTTTTCCAAGTTTAGGAGGGGCAAATCGCCTTGAGCAGCGTTGCCAATTCAGTTGCGGGAACAACATCAACATTGGGGGCGAGTGGATAGCCGCTTTGAACAGGCGCGACGAGGTAAGCGTGTTCAAGCTTTAAGTCAGTCAGGGCTGACCAAAAACCTTTGGTGAGTTTAGGCGCGCTGGAAAATTTAATTTCAAATCCGATTTTTCGATTGCCGCGTTCAGCGACCACATCCATTTCTGCACCACTCGCGGTGCGATAAAACGAGAGTTGCCATTGCGTCCCGATGAGTTGGGCGATCTGCTCTAACACCCAGCCCTCCCAAGATGCGCCCACCACGGGGTGTCCGGCCAAATCGTTAAGGCTTTCGATGCCGAGCAGCGCGTGTAATAGCCCGCTGTCGCGCAGATAAACTTTGGGCGATTTTACCAGCCGCTTGCCGAGATTGGCTTGTAGCGGCGGCAGGCGGCGCAGCATGTAAGTGGCTTCTAAAATATCCAGATAATGCTGAACGGTGGGGGCAGACACGCCAAAGCCGGAGGCCAGACGCGAGGCGTTCCACAGTTGCCCGTGCAGGTGCGCAAGCATTTGCCAGAAGCGATGCAAGGTTGTGCTGGGCACGCGGATGCCAAAAGAAGGTATATCGCGCTCCAAGTGCGTGGCGATAAAAGACTCGCGCCATACAAAGGATGAGGTGTCGGACTTTGCCAGCCAACTTAAGGGGTAGCCGCCACGCAACCAGAAATTTTGCAGCTCGGCATGAGCGGGTTGAATTTCACTGACATCGAACGGGGCGAGTTCGTGAAAAATGATTCGGCCAGCCAGCGACTCGGAGGATTGACGTAGCAGTTCGGGTGATGCCGAACCCAACAACAAGAAACGACCCGGACTTCGGTTCTCATCAATGAGTGAGCGCAATACAGCAAATAGTTCAGGCTGACGCTGAATCTCATCCAATACGATCAATTGATTGACGTGTCGTGACAAAAATAATTCGGGGTCGGCTAACTTTGCCAAATCAGACGGACGTTCTAAATCGAGGTAGAGGCTGTCTGTTCGCGCATTCGCAACCAGTTTTGCCAGCGTAGTTTTGCCCGCCTGACGCGGTCCAAGCAGCACAACAGCGGGGAAATCCGTTAAAGAACGGTCTATTGAATGCAGCAGATTTCGATTGATCATTCTCGCATATTAAAAGGTAGAGTTTTAATATGCAATGTAAATACTCATTCAAATTCGAAAGAGATGGCCTTTTTAGATCGAGGCGATGCGCAATCTGGCGCTCCAGCCTGTTGCGTTATCGCCACAATTTTCCTTTTACGCCCCCCGCGTTCGCGGGATTGTGCAGATGATCTCTACGCATTAACTTTCCCCTTGGAATTTCTTAAACTCATCAGGGAGAACAACGATGGAACTTCGATTCACAAATTTATCTGCCGTCCTCTTCGCAAGTCTTGTGCTCGTCGGTTGTGCCTCCGCGCCCCCAAAGAGCGATGTCGCATTAAATGCAGGCGGGCAGATCAACAATGCAGAGGCCTTGAAGGGTAAGAAGCTTCCGGTGAGCGGGATGAACGTCAATTTGGGTGTGCATCTTGAGCGTCTGACGCTCCTAAGTGGTGAAGGCCACACCGGCACCAAGATCGCCAGTGGTTTGATGGCGGGAGCGGCATCTTTGGCGGGCGTTGGTGGTGGCACCGACTTCGCATCGCGTGAACCTGTGGAAGATCACCTGACCGAAGCCGATGCCAAGAAGATCAATGCCGATATCGTGAAGATCCTCAATTCCGCTTTGCAGAAAGCGGGGGTGAATACCGCCGATAGCAATACGGTGATTTCTTTGCCTGCTTATGCAAAGCTGAAGGGTGAAACCAAGCTCAAGACAGATACCCAGATGGTGAAAGGCAAGATGTTCAACCCGGACTATTACTTCGGTCTCTACCAGATGCCCACCGCTGGTTACAAATATATGAGCGGTGGGCTTTTGAGTGATGGCCCCAAGGACGCGGCTTCAGCGGCCATGTCCGGCACTGGAATCCCTGCCAGCGTGGATTGGGAAGTGGATATCGTGAACGATCGCAAAGTGATGCGCGTGCGTAACCTCACCTTGCGCGTATGGGCAAGCAACCCAAGCATGTTTGGCAATATCACAGCTCCCCAATTGACCATCTCTGTGAATCCGGATGAGATCAATGTGCCCAGCGGAGAGAGCCATAAGAATCTCGAATATTGGAAAGCACTGTCGCCTAAATTTGAAGTTGCTGCCAAGGCAATGGCTGAACGTTTGGCATTTAGCCTCGCCAACAAGTAATCCCTCTTGCACCCGAGCGCCCGAGATAATCGGGCGCATTTTTTTCCGCACACAATTACAGGCAAACAATGAAAAACCATCACGCCCTTATTGGAACTATCGCTACGGCGATCTCTTTTAGTGTCCAAGCCGATTCCGGCATTTTCTACGAACACAAGACTTGGAATTACACCCCCAAAATTGGGGTTGCGACCCCGCTTGGGCTTCACACCATCGGCTTTTATGACACCACAGGTGCAATTAGCGCGGGTGTGGGAAACATGACGCGCCAACGCAGTGCCGAGTTGGGGAAACAACAGGATATGGAAAAGAAAGGCGAAGTCATCGGCACGTATTCGTGGGAAGAAAGGCAGCCCGTTGCAAATGATGGCGAGGTGTATCGCATCATATGGTCTAGCGAAGGGTCACCCTGGGATCATTTGTTTCCGATCAACACCAAGACAGACTACACACCATCGCTTCTAGGGCTGGAAGTTGACCGCACGCTCTGGAGTCATGAAGACTCCCCCGTTTCGTACGGCATCGGCTTTGGAACGTATATTTATCTGATGCAATTACCCGTTCAATATAAGAACGGCAACTTTTCCTTTCCGCTCACGTTTACTGCTTCTGCCGTCCCGCTCAATGGCTTAACGGTTTACGCCACTGGAGCCTTTGGTCCGTTTGGCTATATCAAAAAACAAGCGACTTATAACCACCTAGAAGGTGGTGTGATCTATCAATTCTCGGAACAAATCCGATTGAACGCGTCATTCCGTACTTTGAATGACTACCAGAACAACGGGGATATGAAAGATGTAGGCAACAAATACAATGCCACCTCTTTATCACTGGGTGCCGGCTGGTATTTTTAACCCGCCCCATTTATAATTTTTTCAATTTCTACCCCACGGAGATCACCCATGAAACTTACCCCGCCCTTGCGTAAAGCTACCGAACTCGGCATTGCCCTCACGGCAATTGCTACACTGATCTTGGCCGGATGCGGGGGCGGGGGAAGTAGTAACGCAGGAACCGCAGTCAGCAACATCACAACCACTGTGACGCCCTACAAAGGCATGTTTACCAGCGGCAATGTTGTACTCAAAGACGTTAATGGAAATACGATCACACTGGTGACGGGTGGCACTATCGATACCACCGGTAAAGCCGCTGTTACTTTCCCCGCCAATGTCGCTTTTCCGATTACCGTTGAGGTCAGCGGAACCTATATCGATGAAACAACCGGAACATCCGCCGTAATCTCTGCCGGTAGCCCATTGCGTGGAATGATTCCCGCCACAACGGATGCGAATGCCGCTTCCGGTGTGCCGGTCACCGCCATCACTGACCTAGCACGAGCCACCTTGCCCACTACCGGCTTCACTGCGGCTTCGGCGGTGGCCGCCATCACTGGCGCAGCCAGCAATGTCCTCGGGGTGACCTCATATGCTCAAGCAATGTTGCCGCCGGTGTTCAACACACTTGGACAAACTTCGGATGCCAATACCCTTAAGCTCACTGCTTTGGCGCATGTCATTAGCCAGCAGGGAATCGGGGCGACACTGTATGCCAAGTTGCAAAATATCAATGCGAGTCTGGTTGCGGGAAGTGCCGTGAATGCGGTGATCCCGCAATCGGCTTTCAATAACGCGCTGTCTTCGATCAACATGGTTGGCGGTGCTTCGGGTGTGCTACCCGTTGGAGCAATCCCGCCAACAATCCCTGCTTTTACTTTACCTGGCGGTTCATTGGGTGGTGCGATTTCTGGTGGGGGAGGGGGCGCCGGTTCATCCAACCTGAGCTGCAACACTAGCCTGTTCTCCGGTGGTGTGCGCAACGCAACCGCAGGCGAACTGTCGCAGTATGCGCAAACCTTTAGCGGCGAATCTGGTTCGTTCGACCAAAATTTTAATTTTCTGCCCAACGGAACTGCCACGCTGGTATTCGGTACGAGCGGTGCTTTAACTTATAACTCCCAAGCGCAAACCGTGACTTCTCTTTGTTACGAAACTGCCGTACCGCAACTGGTGGTACATTTCGGTGCGATGGGGCATGTCGATTTCAAAACGGACGGCACGTTTACAGGCTACGACGGCAGTAACGTGATCCGCAATGTGGCGGCAGGTGGTGGGGCAGGAGCATTCCCGAACGAGGCAATCACTTTGCCATCAGCGGATCTGAATGCAATTACTAATCCAACGATGGCGGCAACCGATGTCAGTTCGATGGTGGGCACTTATACCGGCACAAAATCCGCCTATCAGACCAATGTGGATACTTCCCAGGTTGTCGATTACAGCACCGCTGTGTTCAACAATAGCTGCCAGCTGACTTTTACCGCCAATCGCACATTAACGTTAACTGACGGAGCGCACACATTTACCCAAACAGCGATTGACTCTTGGACTCATTCATTGACTGGCGAAGCCAACACCGGCTTCTACAATGCAGGTGCGCAATCGCTCGGTGTCGGTACAACTGGTATCACAATGCAGATCGGTCGCGGCAAGCTGATTGCGGTGACCGCCCAAGTCTATACGGCGGCACCTGCCGTGATGTCTGAAAAATTGACATGTTGGATGCCAATCAATCGCATGGTTGGAACGGCTGGCAGCAATATGACAACGGGTACTTACTATGACAATGCTTCCGACCTGCCCGCTACTGCGCCGGGGACTTACACCAGCCCGTTGCTGGTATCACTTGGCGCTGCTGCACCAGCGGGCTCGACCTGCCAGCTGGTGGTTGCCGCGAATGGAAGTATGACATTCACCACGACAGGCTTGGCAACCAATGCCAATATGACCGTACAAATTGCTGGGGACTATGACGATAGAATCGTATATACGACTCCAACTTCATGGTCATATACCGCCAAAGACATCTCTGACCAAATTAGCGGTGCGTACAACTCCATCCAGATGCTTAAAAGCGGAGCCAGCCTCTTCATGACTGTCATCAGCGGTTCAGTTCGCCCCCTTAGTTCGAGTAGCTATACCTGCATGTAGTCTTTGGTGTGGGCCTCATAAATGAAACCGCCCGCTTCATGCGGGCGGTTTCATTTTGTCCTGCCGCATCGGCTAGAATGCTCACTCATCAAACATTGAGTTCATCATGGTTCCGCATCTCACCACCGCATTGAAAGGCCCGTTGCTGGAATTGGAGCGGCGTATTCTCGCTGCCCAACCGAATATCGAACACTGGTTCCGCACGCAATGGCAGGAACACACGCCGCCCATTTATAGCTCTGTCGATCTGCGCAACAGCGGTTTCAAACTGGCGCCCGTGGATACGAACTTATTCCCCGGCGGATTCAATAATCTAAATCCCGACTTCTTGCCTCTGTGTGTTCACGCGGTACAAAGTACGCTTGAAAAGATATGCCCTGAAGCGCGCGGCGTTTTGCTCATCCCGGAGAACCACACACGCAACCAGTTCTATTTGCAAAACGTGGCGCAACTCGCGCTCGTGTTGCGCCAGGCCGGGTTGAAAGTACGCATCGGTTCACTGTTGCCCGAAATCACCGCACCCACCACGCTGGAACTGGCCAATGGCAGCTCGCTCACGCTGGAGCCGCTGGAGCGCCGGGGCAATCGTCTTGGTGTTGACGGATTCGACCCTTGCGTCGTGTTACTCAACAATGACCTCTCCGCAGGCGCTCCCGACATCTTGAAGAATTTGGAACAAACCGTGTTGCCACCGTTAGAAGCAGGCTGGTATGTACGACGTAAATCCAAACACTTCGCCGCGTACCATCAAGTCAGCCAGAAGTTCGCCGAGTTGCTTTCCATCGACCCGTGGCTGATCGACCCGTATTTCGCCGTGTGCAATCAAGTAAATTTCCACGAGCGTGTCGGTGAAGAATGCCTTGCTGCCCAGGTGGACAGCGTCCTGCAACAGGTTCGTGCCAAATACACCGAATACGGCGTTAAACACGATCCTTTCGTGATTGTAAAAGCCGATGCAGGCACGTACGGCATGGGCATCATGTCGGTGAAGGACGCCAGTGAAATACGCGATCTCAACCGCAAACAACGCAACAAGATGGCGGTGGTGAAAGAAGGCATGCAAGTGTCCGATGTGCTTGTTCAGGAGGGCGTCTACACGTTCGAAAATCTGAATGACGCCGTAGCCGAACCCGTGGTGTACATGATCGACCGCTATGTGGTCGGTGGCTTCTACCGCGTGCATACCGAGCGCGGTGTGGACGAAAATCTCAACGCACCGGGCATGCGCTTCGAACCTTTGGCATTCGAGTCATGCTGCATCTTGCCCAATCCCGATTGCGAACCCGATGACGCCCCGAACCGCTTCTACGCTTACGGCGTGGTCGCCCGCTTGGCTTTGCTGGCGGCCTCGCTGGAACTGGCAGAGATGACGGCGGAATGATCCACTCCGCAGTAATGCACTCAAAGTCTTTACCCCCCTTTGAAAAAGGGGGGCAGGGGGGATTTAAGTTCGGTGATGTTTCACCTGTTCTCAAATCCCCCCCCACCCCCCTTTTTCAAAGGGGGGTGTAATGCCTTTCGCTTCGTATTTATTGCTTCGTGTTTTCCTCACCACCTCCTTGGCATTTTTCCTTGCCGCCTGCGGCAAAGAACCCTTCTATCAGGAACAGGGCTACGTGTTTGGCACGCTGGTTGAAGTCAGTGTGTACGGGGCGGATGAAGCTCTTGCAAAGCAAGGAATAAGCGAAGTGATGCGTGAATTCCAACGTCTGCATGATCTGCTGCACGCCTGGCAACCTTCCGAATTAAGCCACTTGAATACGGCGATCTCTCAGGGGAAAAAGAAAACGGTCTCACCTGAGATCGCCGCGATGCTGCAAGACGCGGCACAACTTTCGGCGCTTTCGAACGGGCTGTTCAATCCCGCGATTGGCGGCTTGATCCAAACCTGGGGATTTCAGGCGGACGATTTCAAAGTGGTTTTACCCGACGAGAAAAGAATTGCGGAACTGGTGAAGGTGAATCCGCAGATGGGAGACCTGTTTTTTTCTTCGGCGTGTTCCCCCAGCCCCGGTGGGCGAGGGGAGCACTGTATTTCCAGTCGCAACCGCGCTGTAAAGCTCGATCTCGGGGGCTACGCCAAAGGTTATGCGTTGGATCGTGCGGTAGCCATCCTGAAACAAAAAGGCATCCATCACGCGCTGATCAACATTGGCGGCAATGTGCTGGCGCTGGGCAGACACGGCAAACGTTCGTGGCGTATCGGCATACAACACCCGCGCAAATCCGGCGCCTTGGCCACAATGGAATTACATGACGGCGAGGCGGTCGGCACTTCGGGGGATTACCAGCGCTATTTCGAGCTGGACGGAAAACGCTACTGCCACCTCATCGACCCGCGCGACGGTCAACCTGTTCAAGGTGTTCAGGCCGTCACCATCATCACCCACGGCCCGCGCGCCGGTCTGCTGTCCGACGGTTCGTCCAAGCCTTTGTTCATATCGGGCCTATCCGGGTGGCGTGTTGCTGCCAAAAATATGCGGCTGGAGGAAGCGTTGCTCATCGACTCAAACGGCGTGGTGCACCTTACCGCCGCGATGCAGAAACGGCTAGAATTCACCGACAGCAAAACTCTCCCAAGGCTCGAACCATGACGACAGACGATAATTTGCAGAAAAACATCCAACGGACCACGGCTGCCCACGCACTGAAACAGATCCGCAATATTGTTGATGAAGAGAATGCGAACGAGGCCAATAAAACCCGCCTGCTTGGATTGATGGTGCGTTACGGCTGGATAATATTGCTAGTCATCGCGATACTACTTGCGCGTTTGTTGGGAGTGATTTGATGGCCGGAATCTTGGTGGTAGCGCATAACGCGCTCGGTGAAAGTCTGTTGGATTGTGTCAAACATGTGCTGGGCATTGTCCCGGAAAACGTGAAAGTGTTATCGGTTTACGCCGACGACGATTTGCATGCCAAGCTGGCCGAAGGTCACGCGCTGATCCAACAATTGGACTTGGGAAAAGGGGTACTCATCCTTGCCGATATCTTCGGCGCAACGCCCAGCAACGTGGCGCGCCAACTGTGCCATGCCGAACATGTGATGGGAGTGGCCGGGGTTAATCTGCCCATGTTGTTGCGGGTCGTTTGTTATCCCAACAAAACCATGCCGGAGTTGGCGCAGATCGCCCTCGACGGCGGACGCGAATGTATCGTTCCGATCAATCTTGAAAACTGAAAAGACAAATGCAAAAACAGGACGCTTTGATCATCAACATTCTGGGATTACACGCGCGTGCCTCGGCAAAATTGACGCAACTCGCCTCGCAGTATCCCTGTGAGATATGGCTGGCGCGCAACGGCAAGCGCATCAATGCCAAAAGTATCATGGGCGTAATGATGCTGGCTGCGGCCAAGGGTACGACCATTTCCATTGAGACCAGCGGTGAGCGCGAAGAAGAAGCGTTGAACGCGATTATTGCCCTCATCAACGATTATTTCGGAGAAGGTCAGTGACATTCACACTGCACGGATCGCCGGTTTCCAGCGGCATCGCCATCGGCCATGCGCACCTCGTTTCGCACACCTCGCTGGAAGTGGTGCATTACATGCTGCCCAAACATCTGGTGGAAGAAGAAGTCGCTCGTCTGGATGCCGCTTTGCAAACCACCCGCGATGAAATGTCGGCTTTGCGCAGCAATCGTCCGTTACAAGCCGCTGCCGAGTTCGATGCTTTTCTGGATCTGCACCTGATGATCCTGGGTGACGAACATATCAGCCACGCGGCACGCGAGATGATCCAGCAGGAGCACTGCAACGCCGAGTGGGCGCTCAAGTCGCAGATGGATGCGCTGGTCACCCAGTTCGAAGCTTTTGACGATGCCTATTTGCGCGAACGCAAGACCGATGTGATCCAAGTAGTGGAGCGCATCCTCAAGGTATTAAGCGGCCATCCGGGTCATGTGCCGCCCGTGCCGCAACACGACAGCGAAATGGTATTGGTGGCGCACGATGTCAGCCCTGCCGATCTGATCCAACTCAAGCCGCACCAGTTCTGCGCCATCCTGACCGACCTCGGCGGCGCGACTTCGCACACCGCCATCGTCGCGCGTGGTTTGAACACGCCTTGTGTGGTTGGCTTGCATCATGCGCGCGAGTTAATCAAAGACCGCGACATGCTGATCGTGGACGGCGAGCAGGGCGTGGTCATCGTCAATCCGGACAAAACTCTGCTGGCGGAATACAAACTGCGCCAGAGCCAATGGTCGCTTGAAAGACAAAAACTAAAACGGCTGCGCACAGCCCGTGCGACCACGCTGGACGGTACACGCATCGACCTGCTGGCCAACATCGAGCTACCGAATGACTTGGCCCAAGTGAAAGAAAACGGTGCGGCCGGTGTCGGCTTGTTCCGCAGCGAGTTCCTGTTCCTGAACCGCGACGACCTGCCCGACGAGGAAGAACAGTTCATCGCCTATCGCACCGTGCTGGAAGGAATGGGCGACCTGCCGGTGACCATCCGCACTTACGATCTGGGGGCGGACAAACAACTCAAGGGTGTTACCCGTGTCGCCAGCAATCCCGCGCTGGGTTTGCGCGCGATACGTCTTTGTCTGGCCGAGCCGCAATTGTTTCGCACCCAGTTACGCGCGTTGTTGCGCGCCTCGGTGCATGGCAATCTCAAGATACTGGTTCCGATGCTTTCCGGAGCGGCGGAAATTACCCAGACCTTGCAGATTATGGATGGCGTCAAACACGACCTGACATCGCAGGGAATTGCCTTCAGCCCAACGGTGAAAATCGGCGGCATGATCGAAATCCCGGCTGCCGCGCTGGCGCTGAATGTGTTTATCAAAAAACTGGATTTCCTTTCCATCGGCACCAACGATTTGATCCAGTACACGCTCGCCATCGACCGTACCGATGAGGAAGTTGCCCATCTTTACGATCCCCTGCATCCGGCAGTTTTGCAGTTGCTGGCGCTGGTAATCACTTCCGCGAACAAAGCCGATATACCGGTCTCGGTGTGCGGTGAAATGGCGGGTGAACTTGCCTACACGCGTTTGTTGCTGGGCTTGGGTTTGCGCCAATTCTCCATGCACCCGGCACAATTGCTTGGCACCAAACAGCGTGTACTGACCACCAACTTGCCCGAGATCGCGGCACTCACGCAGAAGATCATGCGCGCCGACGACCCGATCAAGATCCGTGAGTTGCTGGATAAACTGAACGCAACCTGATCGGTAGGCTGTTGCGGTAACCCACAAACGTCCACTACGAACTGGCCAGTCTTGAATTGACAGCATTCGGCAAATCACGGAAACTGCGCTTCGTGCCGATTTGACATCAGCTTGCGGGGCACATAAAACATTCCAGCTAAAGCGACTCAACCCGTTTTGGCTCAAGCTGACCGGGTTTTTTGTTTTGGGGATTTCGTGAATTCATCGGTAGGCATTGTTAGCGCCCAGCGCGTTTCTTTTAACACCCCGCTCACCTTCAAGAGCGGCGCGGTGTTGCCGGCTTATGAGCTGGTATTTGAAACGTATGGCGAATTGAACGCCGGTAAAACAAATGCCATCCTCATTTGTCACGCATTGTCGGGGCATCATCATGTCGCCGGGTATTACGCCCACGATGAAAAAAATATCGGCTGGTGGGACAACATGGTGGGTCCCGGCAAGCCCATCGATACCGACAAATTTTTTGTTCTCGGCTTGAACAATCTGGGCGGCTGTCACGGCTCGACCGGTCCTTCCAGCATCAATCCGCAAACGGGCAAACCTTTCGGAGCAAGTTTCCCGGTGATCACGGTGGAAGATTGGGTCGAAACGCAGGCGCGTCTCGCCGATTATTTGGGTATCCAAAAATTTGCCGCAGTTATTGGCGGCAGTTTGGGCGGCATGCAGGCGATGCAGTGGGCGCTATCGTTTCCGCAGCGTGTGCTCCATGTTTTGACTATCGCTTCGGCGCCTCATCTTTCCGCGCAAAATATCGCTTTCAACGACGTGGCGCGCAATGCCATCCTCACCGATCCGGAATTTCATCAGGGTGATTTCTACCAGCACGGCGCGGTGCCCACGCGCGGTTTGCGTTTGGCGCGCATGCTGGGGCATATCACGTACCTTTCCGATGACGCCATGGCGGACAAATTCGGGCGCGAGTTGCGCAGCGGCAAATTGAAATACAACTACGAAATCGAGTTTCAGATCGAATCGTATCTGCGCTATCAGGGTGACAAATTTGCCGCCTATTTCGATGCCAACACGTATTTGCTGATGACCAAGGCGCTGGATTATTTTGATCCGGCACGCAGTTTCGAAGGCAACCTAAACCGTGCTTTTGCTGTTGCACAGGCAAAATTTCTCGTGGTGTCGTTCACCACAGACTGGCGTTTTTCGCCGGAGCGTTCGCGCGAAATCGTGCGTGCGCTGTTGCACAACAAACTCGATGTGAGTTATGCCGAGATTACTTCCAACCACGGCCACGATTCATTTCTAATGGATGACGAACAATACTTCGCCGTGATGCGGAACTACTTGAACAACATCCACAACGAGGTGGTGTTATGAGTGCCCCCCTCATCCAATCCCGCCCCGATTTTGCCGCCATTGCGGCATGGATTCCGCAGGGTTCGTCGGTGCTCGACCTCGGCTGCGGTGACGGAAGTCTGCTGCGTTATCTGCGCGAAACGCGCGAAGTGCTCGGTTACGGTGTGGAGATCAGCGACGCGAATATTGCCGCCTGTGTGGCCAACCATGTCAACGTGATTCAGGACGACCTGGAATCCGGACTCGCGGATTTTGAAAGTGACTCGTTCGATTTCGTCATCCTGTCGCAGACGCTCCAGGCAACGCGCCACACCGAGGCGCTACTCAAAGAGATTCTGCGTGTCGGTCGTGAAGGCATCGTGAGTTTCCCAAATTTCGGTTACTGGAAGAATCGTCTCCAGGTTTTGTTCGGCAACATGCCCGTTTCCAAAGAACTGCCTTATCAGTGGTATGACACACCCAACGTGCATCTGTGTACCTTGCGCGACTTTGAATATCTTTGCGCTACGCACGAAATTCGCATTCTCGGTCGGCATGTGATGGCGGGCGGAAGCGATGTATCGGTACTTCCAAACCTGCTGGGTAGCACAGCGGTTTATCGATTTAAACGTGCGAAGTGATTTGAGTGAGTGTTCCCCCTTCCCAACCCTTCCCCCGAAGGGAGAAGGGCTTAACTTCCCTCTCCCATCGGGGGAGGGACTGAGGGAGGGGGAACACTCTCTCAACAAAGCGCCCACCCTATGACCATCTGGCAACAACTCTTCACCCGGCGCATGTTGATCTGCGTGTTCATCGGGTTCTCTTCCGGCTTGCCGCTGTATTTGTTGTTCAACCTCGTTCCCGCATGGTTGCGCAGCGAGCACATCGACCTCAAAACCATCGGGCTGTTTGCGCTGATCCAGTTTCCCTACACCTGGAAATTCGTATGGTCGCCGTTACTGGATCGTTATGTCGTGCCGATGTTGGGTCGCCGACGCGGCTGGATGTTGCTATCGCAGATCGGCTTGTTGGGGGTCATCGCCACGCTCGGCGGCTTCTCGCCGCAAACCGAGATGAGCACGATTGTTTTGTTCTGTACCCTGCTCGCCTTCTTGAGCGCCACGCAGGACATCGTGCTGGATGCCTATCGCCGCGAGTTGTTGTCTGACTCCGAACTCGGCCTCGGCAATTCCATCCACGTCAACGCGTATCGCATCTCAGGTCTCATCCCCGGTTCGCTCTCGCTCATCCTGTCCGACCATTTACCGTGGAGTTTGGTGTTCATTATCACCGCGCTGTTCATGCTACCCGGCATGGTGATGACGCTGATGGTGAGCGAACCGCACCGTGCCGTGCCACCCAAGACCTTGCGCGAGGCCGTGGTCGAACCCTTCCACGAATTCATCACGCGCCAAGGTTGGAACAGCGCGTTGCTCATCCTCGCTTTCCTGTTCTTCTACAAACTCGGCGACAGCCTGTGCACCGCGCTGGCGACACCGTTCTACATGGACATGGGATTCAGCAAGACCGAGATCGGACTCATCGCCAAGAACGCGGGCTTGTGGCCTGCCGTCATCGGTGGTTTGTTGGGTGGCTTGTGGATGTTGAAGATCGGTATCAACCGCGCGCTATGGTTGTTCGGCGTGGTGCAAGTGGTCTCCATCTTTGGCTTCGCTTGGCTCGCCTCGAAAGGACACTTCGACGTCATCGGCGCAGCCGAACTCACGCAACTCGGCTTGGTCATCGGATTGGAAGCCTTCGGTGTCGGCGTCGGCACCGCCGCCTTCGTCGCCTTCATCGCGCGCACCACCCACCCCGCCTACACCGCCACCCAGTTCGCCCTGTTCACCAGCCTCGCCGCCGTGCCGCGCACCTTCATAAATGCCACGGCGGGATGGTTGGTGGAATCACTGGGATGGACGATGTTCTTCTTGCTGTGTGTGCTGTTGGCGATTCCGGGGATGGTGTTGTTGCTGAAGGTTGCGCCGTGGAATGAAGCTAAATCTACAAACGCTTAATTCGCTTTCTTGGGCTTCCGTATCTTCTGCACTTTTGAAGAAGCCCGTGCCGTCTGATAGTCTTTCACAAACGTTACAATATCTATCCCTAAAATTTCAGCCAACTCCACAAATTCTGGGAAATCCAACCTTCTCTCCCCTCGTTCGTATTTTGAAATATAGCTCTGCGGCTTAGATAAGCTCTCTGCTATCTGCATCTGCGTCAACCCTGAAGCAACCCTCGCTTCGATAAGCATCGAACGAAATAGTTGGTAATCGGCGGTGTGCAATGAGCTGGGCATGCACCCAGACTAATAACCCGTTGCGGGTTATCCCAAAACGGGTTAAATTCGGCTCCTATAAAAACAGGCTTGGTTAAACCAATTTAATTGCCTAGGAGGCTATTCAACCTATTTTTCAGAAAGATTCTATGAAGGCTTTATTTGTAGCAACTATGTGCTGTATTTTTTCAGTTCAAGCCGTAGCTAATAATGAAAAGGCAGAACCAGCCATCGGCATCCCAGCAGGAACATTTCTTTTTTCCACAACTTTATCTGACTCTCCAACCAGCGCTGGTCTTTGGGGCGGTGAATTGCAATTCAATATTAAGAAAGACGAATTCCCGTTAGCCATTGGACTGCATGGCGTGTTTCAAAAACAAAGCTTCAGCGTAGTAGATACATGGAGATGGGGGCTAGGTGCATCCATTAACTTCTATCAACAGATTGGAGCGGCACAACTGTATCTAGGTGCCAAGACTCTTACCTACTATGGAGGCGGGCAAAAGGAAAAAGCACTGGACTGCCTTTATTGTTCGAACGTAGAAGAGTCCTATTCTGGCGGTGAAAATTTCATCACGACGGGAATCATCATTAACCACTGGGTAATTCAAGTTGACAGACGAATCACTGATAACAAAAGCAAATGGTCTGAATCGGCTTATGACCCCTATGGAGTCGGTGCTAGTTACTACAACGCCATAAGCATTCCAGATCCCGAGTTCATATTTCACATAGGCCGCAGCTTCTAAACATAAAGTGAAATTTTGAAGGGAAGAAATAATGAAACGCGTACTAATTGTAATTGCTACTTCAACCGTGCTATCTGGCTGTGGCCCCTCGGATGATGAGATATATGCCACATGCGTGGAGATTGCAAACACGAGAAAAATGGACGGGGCGGAAAGAATCAGAATATTAAAAGACATCGGCATAAAGCCACATTCTCTAGAGCTGGCCGAAAGTTTAATAACTTTAGGCTATACAGTTGGTGACAATGGCCATGTCAGATGTGTTCAAACTATCCAAGCTAGGCTTAAGGATTAATCCGTTCCAAGCTATTGCAATGCAGAGCCCTCTTACCGTTTTCTTGCCACCCTTACCATTCAAAAGAAATTTGGATGAATATGCTTCAACAATTGTTTTGCGCTTTCATGGTGACTATGAGTTGGCATCAAACTTCATAGAAAAATCGCTGGGCCATCAGGTTGACAAGTCAAATGGTCTAATTGCATTCAATGCATTGCTAGCAGCAACGGTGGCGGCTCAACCTGCTTGGTTCGCGTCTTGCGGCTCGTTTTCGTTTCTTCTTCTTGGGACTTCGAGCTTGCTGATGATGTTCATTCTAATTTCCCTATGGGGAATATCAGAGACTTATTCAACTGCAGCTAATGACCTTGCGCATAGCATTAAGATTATTGTGTTGCGAAGCTGGGCGTTAAACATTGCCGTTTGTCTATCCACCATTGCATTGATTATTGTTTTTGGATTTGGATTCGTTGGAATGATGACTGCCAACTAGTTCACGTAGGACGCAGCTTCTAAACATTAAGCTACAGTGGACCCATCCGTCAAGACAGAAATCAGTCTAGTTTAAGCTGGTGTA
>CAZRZH010000015.1:20254-28037 GCA_964604485.1 uncultured Sideroxydans sp. | reverse complement strand
CGAACGCGCTCGCCGTGCTCATGCTTTCGCTGCTGAACAACTCCCAGTAGTCCGGTGCACGCGAGGTTCGACCCAGCCCGATGAACGCTGTCGATCCTGTAGCCACCTCATGCTCGTAACGGGCAAAGCCACTTACCAGCGTCTCTTTGCGTGTTTGATTCGCAGTTGGGTTCATCACCGTCGTCATGCCACGCATCACCATCGAACGCGAGTCGGTCGCTTCCCAACGATCTGCTCGCAAACCGACTAGGACGTTACTTGCCTCAGCCAGGCTTTGATGCAATTCACTGAACACGCCAATATTTTTGAATGAAGCGTCCTTGACTCTTGCCTTGAGCGAATAATCACCCGCGTAGCCCGGCGCTGCGCCCGTGCGTCCCGTATGCAGATTGGACTGCGTATCGAGTCCCAACTTAAGCTGTGTGGCTTCAGCCAATTGCACTGTACTCAGCACACGTCCACCCGTCGTTTTACGATCCGGGTTCATCGCCGCCATCATGCTTGCCGGATTGCCGACACGCAGACTGTAACTGTCCATGACGTGATCCACGTAGTTGTAATACACCTGCGCTTCCACGCCATCCAGCAAGCCGTCCATGTGTTGCTTGGTAAACTTCAGGCCGGCGTTATCACGTGCGAACTTCGAACCATCCACGCCCCGATCTGCGTAAGCCGCTTTGCCATCACTTTTTGCCAGTGTCAATTCGAGACGGCTATTGTCATCCGGCGTCCAGCCCATTGCCGCATTGGAACTCCAGCGTGTATAGGCCGAGTGCACGGCAACTCCGTCACCGTCTTTGTAGTCGCTTGCTTGCGAACGCGTGACACCCGCACGCAGGTAAGCATCTTCCGAACCCACACGCGCCTCAGCGACTTCATCGTTGCGGCCAAAACTGCCCACCATCAATGATCCATTGGCCGTCACCCCTGCCGCCGCACGCTTGGTTGTGCGTTCGAACAACACCGTTCCTGCGGAATTGCCCGGACCGTGAAGCACGGACTGCGGACCTTTCAACACCGTGATGCGATCATACGACGCAGGGAACACATACGCGGTTGGAGGGTCCATACGCCCGCCACAGCCCCCCAAAATCTGCTCCCCATCCATCAGGATATTCAACCGCGAACCTGCCATACCACGCAACACCGGATCGCCGTCCGTACCACCTTTGCGGATGACAGAAAATCCGGGAATAACCTTCAGGTAATCCGCGCCGTCATGTGCCGGAACCGGTTGTCGCGGTTTGCGCGGGTCGGTCGTTACTATCAGCGGTTGCTCCATCGCCGGCGCGGTCACCACCACCTCATCCAACGTTGATGTTTCGGCCGCCTGTGCGTTGAAGTTCAGTGCCAGTACAACTGCCACAGCGATCAAATTGCGTTTCATGTTTTATCTCCCGGGTGATAATTTCGGCGCGAATTGTATAAATAATTTTCGCGACAACCCTGCGGCATTTTGTCGCAGCCCGTCATTGAAGTTGCTCCGGTAGAATTCGCCGCATGAACATATCCATGCTCGCCACCCAAACTGGCCACTCCCATTTGCGCAGACTGTTCCTGCTGCGCAACTGGGCCATCGTCGCGCAACTTGCCACGTTGTTCCTGGTGCATCGTTTGCTCAGCCCGGATTTCGCCTGGACACCCATGCTCGGCGCGATTGGATTCCTGGCGCTGGCCAACGCGCTGACTTGGTGGCGCTTGTCCAATTTCACTCCGGCCGGCAATCTGGAATTGTTCCTGCAGTTGTCGCTGGATGTATTCGTGCTTACCGTGTTGTTGTATTACAGCGGCGGCTCGACCAATCCGTTTGTATCGCTCTATCTGTTGCCGCTGGTGCTCGCAGTCGCCTCGTTGCCGCGCCGTTATACCTGGGGTATGGCGGCCTTGACGCTAACCTGCTACAGCCTGTTGATGGTGTGGTACGTGCCGCTGCCGAGCGGCAATGGGCATGCGCAACATGAGCACGCGGTCGTGCAGCCGATGGAACACAGCCATCACCACATGGCCGAACCCGAGTCCATTCCTGCATCCCCGTCCGCGACAAACCCGACGCAAGACGACGCCTTCAATACACATGTATTGGGAATGTGGCTGGGCTTCGTTATCAGCGCGGCGGTAATCGCTTATTTTGCAGTGGAGATGACAGCCGAGGTCAGACTGCGTGACGCACAGCTCAACCACGCGCGGGAGGAAACGTTGCGCAACGAGCGCATCGTTTCACTGGGTACGCTGGCAGCCAGTGCGGCGCATGAATTGGGCACACCGCTCTCCACCATGTCGGTGGTCGTGGGTGAGATGCGACACGATATTTCCGTGCCGCGCGAACAACAGGAAAACTTGCGAATTCTTGATGAGCAAGTGCGCAACTGCAAACGCATCCTCGACACCCTGATCCGCCACGCGCAGGAAACACCCGAGGAGGAAAACGTCGAAAAATTTGTACATGCCGTGCTGGATGAATGGCAATTGCTGCGCCCGACAGTGCATCACCGGTATGAAATAAGCGGCAAGGGAATTGCGCCCAACTTGCGTGCCGACCCTGCCCTGCGCGCTGCCCTGTTGAATCTGTTGAACAACGCGGCGGATGCCTCGCCGGATGATATGGATATTTTGCTTGACTGGAATCACAAGCACATCGTGCTGGAGATTCACGATCACGGCCCGGGGCTCACGCCGGAAGCGGTCGCGCGCGCCGGTTCTGCCTTCTTTACCACCAAACAGGAAGGTCGCGGCCTCGGGCTGTTTCTGGCAAACGCCACTCTGGATCGCATGGGCGGGAGTGTTCGCCTGTTCAATCGCGAGGGCGGCGGAGCGACCACCGAAGTGACCTTGCCGCTCAAGGAAACAAAAGTATGACAACACCCAACAGCGATAAACCGACGTTGCTATTGGTCGATGACGATGCAACCTTCATCGGGGTACTGGAACGCGCCCTGGAAAAACGCGGGTACTCCGTAACAACGGCCAACAGTGTCGAAACCGCTCTGCCGCTGGCGGAAGCCAACCCGCCCGAATTCGCTGTACTCGATCTGAAAATGAATGGCGCTTCCGGTCTGGTGCTGGTTCAAAAATTGCACGAACTTGACCCGGCCACGCGCATCGTGGTGCTGACCGGTTATGCCAGTATCGCCACTGCGGTGGAAGCAATCAAACTCGGGGCCACCCAATACCTGTCCAAGCCCGCCAATGCCGACGAGATCGTCGCCGCCTTCGGCCACAACGCCCGCACCGATGTGCCGTTGGAAGCCCAGCCTGCCTCGGTGGACAAATTGGAATGGGAGCACATCAATCGTGTATTGCGTGAACAGCAGGGAAACATTTCTGCCACGGCACGCGTCCTCGACATGCATCGCCGCACCCTGCAACGCAAACTGGCGAAACGTCCCGTCGGTCTCTGAAGTTACCCTGCTGAAAATCCCCCGCACCTTCCCCGGGTTTGGTTAGAATGCTTTCCAAATAAGAAAACAACACGGGAGGATTTTATTGTGGCTACCAATCGCGTCAATCTGAAACAATCTATCAAAGAGCTGGACAGTCTGCCCGCCATGCCGGTGGTGGCACAGAAGATACTCACCCTGTCACTGGATACCGACGAAGGTGAAGCGCAATTACTGCGCCTGATCGAAAAAGATCCGCAGATCTCGGCACGCATCATCGGCCTGGCCAACACCCCCCTGTTCGGCGCCTCCAAACGCGTCACATCCATACAGGATGCTGCCATGCTGCTGGGTTTGACACGCGTCAAATCGGTGGCCATCGGTATTGCGGTAATGTCTACCTTCACCCGCCACCCGACCGGCTTGCTCAATCTGCAAAACCTCTGGCTGCACAGCCTGGGGGTCGCCCTTGGCATGCGCACACTGTCGCGCGCCATGCCCAGTCGCACCCGTCCGCTGGAAGACGAGATATTCCTGGCCGGGTTGCTGCACGACATCGGGTTTCTGGTGTTGAATTATCTGGATACCGCGCTCAGCGACCAATTGCAAAGCAAGCTGGCCGCCGAACCCAACCGTCCGGTGTTTGAAGTTGAAGCCGAAGTGACCGAGGTCAGCCACGGTGAATTGGGTGCGGAACTGGCGCGACACTGGGATCTGCCGGAACGCATCATTGCTGTGCTGCGCTTTCATCATGCACCCGATGCTGAAGAATCCGCTCCCGGACAACCTCTGGTGGCGTTACTCAACCTGACCGAGAAACTGCTGCCTTCTTTTGGCATCAACGAAACAGTGGATTCGCAGGTGAGGGATGAGGATTGGCTATCCCTGGGTATCGACCCGGCTCGTGCGGAAGAGCTTTCCGCTGCGGTACTTGAGCAAGCAGCACAAGCCAGGCAGGTCGCCGCTTCGTTCTAATTTATTCGTTGAAGACCCTCAAACATGTACCACTTGAGGGCGTTTTTCCGCTGAGATTTCTGCGTCACTTGTATAATTCCGCCAGCCTTAACGCCCTTTTCATATGAAACTCACGCTGCCCTTCCTCATCTCCTTTTTTGCTGTGTTTTTGTCCACGAAGGCGCTTGCGAGCGATCCGCTGCTGGCCGCTAAACATTACGCGCTGTATGACTACAACAGTGGCCAGATGCTGGTCGAAAAGGAAGCCGATGCGCATATTGCGCCCGCGTCTCTGACCAAACTGATGACGGCTTACGTGGTGTTCGGTGCGATCAAACAGAACAAGCTTTCGTTGCGTCAAACACTTAAACCCACCGCGTATGCGCTGCGACTGCAAAATGAAGAGCCGCGCATGTTCCTGGAAGTCGGCAAAGAGGTGCTGGTGGACGACCTGCTACGCGGGCTGGTCGTGCAATCCGCCAACGATGCGGCACGCATTTTGGCGGAAGCTATCGCCAACCATGAGATCGCTTTTGCCGATGTGATGAACAAGGAAGCTCAGCGTCTGGGCATGAGCCACTCGCATTTTGCCAATGCAACCGGCGCAGCCGATGCGCAACATTTCAGCAGCGCCCGTGATCTGGCCGTTCTTGCCGCCGCACTGGTGCGGGATTTCCCCGAGTTCTATCCCTTGTATGCCTTGCGCGAATACAAATTTAACGGCATCAACCAGTTCAATCGCAATAGACTGCTGTGGCTGGATCCGTATGTGGATGGATTGCAAACCGCATTCGAGGAGGCCACCGGTTTCGCCTTGGTCGCCAGCGCCAAGCGGGACGAACGGCGTCTGATCTCGGTGGTACTGGGGACAGAGAAAGAAAATCTGCGCACTACGGAAAGCCAGCGTTTATTGAACCACGGCTTCATGGAATTCGAGTCGTTACTGCTGTACCGCAAGGATCACCCGGTCAGCAGTTTGCGCGTGTGGAAAGGCACGCTGGATCAAGTCGAAGTAGGGTTCAGGAATGATCGATTTGTGTCCGTTCCGGCGGCCCAACGCAGCCGCCTCAGCGCGCGTCTGGAAACTAGGCAACCCTTGATTGCACCGGTAAATTCCGGCCAAGCAATGGGCACTTTGCATCTGTTGCTGGATGGCCAGCCCTATCTCGAGTTGCCGGTGGTTGCCCTGAAGAATGTACCACTGGCAAACGTGTTCTCGCGCGGTGTGGATGCAATAGAGTTGTTGCTGCAATAGAAAGGCGCGAAATGACGGTCTATCTCAACGGTGTGTTCCTGCCCCTGGAGGAAGCCAAGGTGCCGGTGCTGGACCGCGGCTTTATCTTTGGCGATGGCGTGTACGAAGTTATCCCGGTGTATTCGCGCCGCGCTTTCAGATTGTCGGAACATCTGCAGCGTCTGCAACACAGCCTGGAAGGCATCAAGCTTAACAACCCGCACAGCGCCGGGGAATGGACGGGAATTCTCAACGAACTCATCCGCCGCAATGCGCCCGAGGATCAATATCTCTATCTGCACATCACACGCGGAGTCGCCAAGCGCGACCATCCGTTCCCTGTTCCGCCCGTGCCACCCACCGTGTTTGTTATGAGCAACCCGCTCAAACATCCGCCGGCAACCCTGCTGCAAAGCGGCATCACCTGCATCACGGTCGCCGACAATCGCTGGTTGCGATGCGACATCAAGGCGATTTCACTTTTGCCCAATGTCTTGTTGCGCCAAGCGGCGGTCGAAGCCGGGTGCGCCGAGGCCATTCTCATCCGCGATGAGACGTTCCTCACCGAAGGTTCGGCGAGCAATATCTTCGTGGTCAAAAACGGCATACTGCTCGCCCCGCCCAAGGACAACCTCATGTTGCCAGGCATCACGTATGACGTCATCCTTGAACTCGCGGCGACCAACGGCATCCCGCATGAAATTCGCCGTGTGACAAAAGCCGAGGTGTTCGAAGCCGACGAACTGCTGCTCTCGTCCAGCACCAAAGAGGTGTTGGCCATCACCACACTTGACGGCAAAGTGGTGGGCAACGGCAAACCGGGGCAGATGTTTTTCCGGCTATACCAGCTGTATCAGGATTTCAAACGGGATGTGATGCGCAAATGAACGAAGCAGTAATTTAGACGGGCCGTCATGCCCTCATTATTTGAAGGAAAATAAATGACTTCCCCAGACTCGCTCATCGAATACCCGTGCGATTTCCCGATAAAAGTCTTCGGCTTGGCACAGCCGGGGTTCGTTCAAGCCATCACCGAAGTGGTCGTTGCACATGCGCCGGATTTCGATAGCGCAAGCATCGAGCAGCGAGGCAGCAACAATGCAAAATACCTGAGCTTAACCTGCACCGTTCACACCACATCACGCGAGCAACTGGACAATCTGTACCGTGATCTGAGTTCGCATCCGATGGTCAAGATGGTACTTTGAAAAACTCCCCTCTCTCCCGCAGAGAGAGGGTTTGGAGGAAAACATACGGTGCAGCATCCCCCCCTACACATCAGGTCACTCGGTCTTGTCGAATATGAACCGACTTGGCACACTATGCAGTGCTTCACCGCCGAGCGTACTGCCGATTCCGCTGACGAGATCTGGTTGGTGCAACACCCGCCCACTTTCACACAAGGGCAAGCGGGCAAACCGGAACACTTGCTTAACCCGACCGCCATTCCGGTAGTCAAAATCGACCGTGGCGGGCAGATCACCTATCACGGTCCCGGACAGATCGTTGCTTACCTGTTGCTCGATTTGCGGCGTTGGAAGATCAACGTACGTGAATTGGTGCGTTTGATGGAACAGGCCGTAATCGACGTACTGGCGGAATACGGTGTGGCCGCTCATGGTCGGGAAGAGGCGCCGGGGGTGTATGTCGGGGATGCCAAGATCGCCGCGTTGGGTTTGAAAATCAAGAAGGGGTGTTGTTATCACGGTCTCGCCTTCAACGTGGACATGGACTTGTCTCCGTTCTCCAACGTCAATCCCTGCGGCTACCGGGGACTGCGCGTCACTCAGGTCATCGAATGCGGAATCACTGTCCCCATTGAAGAGCTCCAGGCACAACTCACCCAGAATCTGGTGCAGGGTTTGCAAAGCCATCTGGCAGGGCAGCAGTTAACAGTTTGAACTGTACAGGCCGTCCTAAATGACGCTGCCAATATTTTCTCCTTTCGCTTTGGGAAGGGCGGTTAAATTGAAATAACGCCGATTTCCAGTGCTATTCTCTGCTTCGTTCGACACGCCAAAATTCATAATGGCCTCTATGAACTTCGTAGGATCAGTCAAAAAATGAGCCAGCAAAACAACCCTGCCGATCAGGCGCACGAAGCCCTCAATCTGTTGGTTTCCAGAAAGTTACCTCCCACGCCGGAAAACTATGCGCGTGCCTACCTGGAAGTGGGTGGTAAAACTGAAAGCACTCAGAATGCCAGAGCAGATGACAA
>CAZRZH010000015.1:4017-20244 GCA_964604485.1 uncultured Sideroxydans sp. | reverse complement strand
CCCAGCCTAGGCCGAGCTGGGCAGAATTGATCCGCGACCTGTTGCGCCAATTGGAGACCACACACAAAGGTATCACCATCACCCGAAAAAAAGACGGGGTAGATACCGTCCTCAACCGATTCGCATCGGACCCGGAAAATCTGCATGAGAAGCTGCAAGGCCTGATCCGTTCATGGGCGGCATCTCCCACCAGCGCCAACGAATTCGCACCTGCGGTACTACCCATCGCTGCAAACACCTCCGCCACGATTCCTTCCAGCGTCCCGTCGAACAAAGGCAATGCCACCGAGTCGCCGCCTTCAACCGCGACCGCCGGTCAAGAATTGTTGCAGCAACTGCGGGAATTGCTCGCGCAGACATTGGAGAACACGCTGCCTGCCCATCCCGAATTGGCCACCGAGATCCAAACGCTAGTCGTGCAAGTACGCGCTACCAACGACAACACTCGCATCAACGAGCTTGCCAAACAATTGCGCCAGTTCTGGCTCAAGCTCGAATTGCGCGGCGGTGACAAGATCAAAATCCAGGAAGGATTGTTGCGCCTGTTACGACTGCTGGTCGAAAACGTCAGTGAGCTGGTCGCAGATGATGAGTGGATGCACGGGCAGATTATCGCTCTGCAAGAAATTATTGCCCAGCCGATGGACAAACACGCGATTGCGGATGCCGAGCGAAACTTGCGCGATGCCATCATCAAACAAAGCACGTTGAAACAAAGTCTGAATGATGCCAAATCCACCCTGAAGAGCCTGATGACCACCTTCATCGACCGCCTGGGTAATCTCACGGAGAGTACCGGCGAATATCACCACAAGATCGAAGGGTACACACAGAAGATCAGCAAGGCCGACAACCTGACGCAGTTGGGTCACATTCTGGAAGACGTGATGCATGACACCCGTGTGATCCAAGCCAGTGCGTTGCGTTCCCATGAAGAACTGTTGATCACCAAGAAACAGGCCGATGAAGCCGAGTCCCGCATCAAGGAATTGGAACATGAACTCGAACAAGTGAGCGAGTTGGTACGCGAAGACCAATTGACGGGAGCACTCAATCGTCGCGGTTTGGATGAAACGGTTGATCGCGAATTAAAACGTGCCGACCGCAACAATGCGCCGCTTAGTGTCGCCCTGCTGGATATCGACAATTTCAAGAAACTGAACGACAGCTTGGGGCATCAAGCCGGCGACCGCGCGCTGACTCATCTGACCAAGGTGATTAAAGAAACGCTGCGTCCGGCCGATGCCGTAGGCAGATACGGTGGCGAGGAATTCCTCATCATCCTGCCCGACACCGACCTGACTTCAGCCGTTGAAGCCATACAACGTTTACAACGGGATCTGACCAAGAAATTCTTCCTGCATAACAACGAACGAATTCTGGTCACCTTCAGCGCCGGTGTTGCATTGCGCGGAGTGAACGAAGATCAGGAAGATCTGGTGGGGCGTGCCGACAAGGCGATGTATCAGGCCAAACAAACCGGCAAGAATCGAGTCGTGGCTTCCGAGACACCTTTGGTCAGAGATGATGTGAACAAAGATACTTGAAGTTAAGAAAATTCCAGTCCGCAGAAAAAATGATCCCGACTCTAAAGTTTTCCACTGACACTCCGATAACTGGTTCAACGGCGGTTGCTAAGCTTCACGAAACAGCAAACCAAAGTGGGCGGCAGCTTAGCCGCGAAAGTGAACCAAATTAAAGGAGAACTAAAATGGCACAAGTCATCAACACCAACGTAGGCGCCCTGTTCGCTGGAGCAGCACTGAACAAATCAGCCAATGCTTTGCAAACCGCCCAGCAACGCCTGTCCTCAGGTCTGCGCATCAACAGCGCCAAGGACGATGCCACCGGCTTGGGTATTGCCACGGGTTACGATAGCAATGTACGCGGCACCAACATTGCCGTACGCAATGCCAATGACGCTATTTCCAAGTTACAAACCCTGGATGGATACGGCGCGCAAATCACCGAGAACCTGCAACGTCTGAATGAGATTTTTATTCAAACGGGCGATGTTGCAACCACTGAATCGAGTGCGCTGATCGCTGAAAACGGTCGTATAGCAGCGTTGTCTGCCGTCGCCGGTGCTTTGCCCAGTGCTCTGGTGACGGTGGACGGCGTAGGCGGTACACGTGCAACCGTTAGTGCTGCGATTGCAGCCCCCACTGGCGCTACGGCTGCCCTCGTTCGTGCAGATATCGTCACTGTAACTGCCTCTCGTGCCACCTACGGTGCAGAAATGACGGCTCTGGGTTCTGCCGTTGCCACCATGCAGACCGCATCGGTGAACTTCTCTGCCTCGTTTAGCCGCATCATGGACACCGATTATGCGGCGGAATCCGCAGCAATGACCCGCAACAACATTCTGCAACAAGCAGGCACGGCGGTGTTGGCACAGGCGAACCAAACGCCGAACACCGTACTGAGTTTGTTGCGTTAACAGCTGATGTAGCACATGCCTAACCGGGCAACCGGTTAGGCGTTGCAGTAAAGGAGATCCAAAATGATCATCCAAAGTGTAAATGCCAATCACGATGTACTTCCCATCAGGCTCGTCGCAAAAGACGCGCCGGTGGTCGTTGCCGAATCCAAGACTCAAGCAGTGGTACTGCAACCTCCCACTTCCGAACAATTGAAAACAGCAGTGGACAGCATCAACAAGGCGATGCAGCAGTCAAATCACTCCTTGGAGTTTAGTGTGGATTCCTATACCAAAAAACCGGTAGTCAAAATGATCGACACGGAAACAGGCAAGGTGATCACCCAATTCCCTTCTGAAGAAGTGCTGGCTATCGCACAGTCGATTGACGAATTTTTAAGCCAGCATCAATTCAAGCAGGGAGCGCTGTTTAAACAAACGGCTTAGTTCGGGGGGCATCATGGCAACCACATCATCAGTAGCATCGTCGAGTGCAGGGACGCTGGATGTCAACAGCCTCGTCTCACAGCTGATGACGATCGAGCGTCGCCCCATCGACAAGCTCAACACCCAGATAAGTAGTTCCCAAACTAAGATTTCATCTCTCGGTACGATCAAGGGATTGGTCTCCGGATTTCAGACCGCATTGCGCAGTTTGAATGACAATTTGCGTGGATTTAGTGCTACCCCCTCTGACACCAGTGTTTTTTCCGCCGCTGCCAGCAGCACTGCGGCAACCGGAACTTATGCTTTGGAAGTGACCCATCTTGCCCAAGCGCAAAACCTGGTGGCTGCCGGACGCGCCAGTAGCGGCACAGCCATCAGCGATGGCGTGGCAACAACAGTCACGTTCGATTTTGGCACCATCAGCGGTGGCACACTCACTGCGGGGATTTACAGCGGCGCTACCTATACCTCCAACGCAAGCGGCAGCAAGAGCATTACGATTGATGGAACCAACAATACGCTGCAAGGCGTCAGCAATGCGATCAATGCCGCCAAAATGGGCGTGACGGCCACCATCGTTAACGACGGCAGTGGCACACCTTATCGCCTAGCCTTAACTTCAAGCAACACTGGCATCAGCAACAGCCTCAAAATCACCACCAGCGGCGGAGACGGCACCATTAATTCCTTGCTGGCTTATGATCCTGCCGGCACGCAGAATCTGAACCAGACCGTTGCCGCGCAGAACGCCGACATAAAAGTGAATGGCATCGCGATCAGCAAAGTTTCCAACACGGTCACCGATGCCATCCAGGGTGTCACGCTTACGCTTAGCAAGCTCACTACAGCTCCCGTCGGCTTGGCAGTTACGCATGACACAAACGCGGTCAGCAAAGCGGTAACAGGTTTTGTCGATGCTTATAATGCTTTGCAAAGCCAGCTCAAGTCCCGCTCCGCCTACGGCACCGCCACCTCTCAGGCAGGCGCTTTAGCCGGCGACGGAACGGTGCGCCTCATGGTGAATCAATTGCGCGGTGTTTTCAATACGGCGGCGAGTGGCGGCACCTTGGCCTCGCTCGCTCAAGTTGGCATTTCCACCCAGGCAGATGGCACGCTCAAATCGGACAGCAGCAAACTTAACACTGCGATGGCAAACGACTTTAGCGATGTGACCAATTTATTCTCGTCTGTAACGGGTTTTGCTACCCGATTGGATGCATGGTCCACCTCCGCACTGGCTCCCGGCGGCATGATCGACACTCGCACCAATAGCTTGAATACCTCTATAACAGGCTATAACAACAAAATCAGCCAATTGGAAAATCGGATGGCAACGCTGCAAAAACTTTATACCACTCAATACAGCAATCTGAATATGTTGCTATCCAACATGAATGGCACCAGTGCCTATCTGACACAACAACTGACTAAATCTGGAGCTTGATCATGAACTCAACCTCAGCCACAAATGCTTATACAAAAGTCGGTGCCGAATCCGGCGTTTTGTCCGCCGACCCTCACAAGCTGATTGCCATGCTTTATCAGGGCGCATTACTGGCAATCGCCAATGCCAAAAATGGCATGTTGCGAAAAGACATCCCCGCCAAAGGCGCCGCGATCTCCAAAGCAATGTTGATCATTGATGAAGGTCTGCAGGCCAGCCTAGATAAGAATGTGGGCGGTGAGTTGGCGCATAGCCTGGATTCGCTTTACAACTACATGCGTACACGCCTTGTCTTTGCGAATGTGAATAACAACGTTGAGGCTTTGGATGAAGTAGCACGCCTGTTGAACGAGTTGAAAGGCGCCTGGGACAGTATCCGTCAGCCCGTTCTGGCCGCTACGCCCGCCCCGGCTCCAAAAGTTGCACTCCCCAATAACAAGAACGCGTTGATCTACGGAAGGATGTAGAAATGAGCTTGATTTTAGAAGAGTATCAACGCCTTTCAGATATAACGGGAAAGATGCGCGAGGCGGCCATCGCCGGAGAGTGGGATGAACTCATCACTCTGGAAAGACGTTGTTCGCACGAAGTCGCGTCCCTCAAACCGCATGACACTATTCCGGTAGACGATGCGGAAAGAAGGATGAAGGTTTCTCTGATCAAAAAAATGCTCGCCGACGATAAGGCGATTCGGGAACGTACCGAACCCTGGATGTTGCAACTGCAGCAGATCATGCAAAGTGCTCGCACTGAACATCGTATGCAGCAGGCCTATTTCTCACAGGGGTGATTTACCCCCCGGAACTTTGATATGTTGCCAGCCAATCTGCTCTCTGCTGTGCTTGGAAAAGCCGCGTTGAGCGACAAGCCTCTGATCACGGCGACACCGGATAAGAACAGTCCACAGTCCACATTCAAACTGGAAGTCGGACAACAAGTACAAGGCACCGTGCAGTCACAAGTCGCGCCCTCCATCTTTCAGGTCAAAATCGCCGAACACGTTGTGCAGATGCAGCTGCCAGCATTCATCCGTAGCGGAGATCTGATCACCCTGCAAGTCGCTTCGCTGCAACCCCGTTTAACCTTTTCGTTGGCTGCCTCGACCAATCCGGTCTCCACTTCGGAACAACTCAGCTCAACTTCGCGCCTCCTGTCTTCGATGTCACAGCAACCCATCGAGCAAAATTATGTGCGCCCAACACAACAAACCCCGCTGTGGGTAGCCTCACAATCCGCGCCCGACATCAAAATGCTCGCCGACAGATTGCATCACGCACTCAGTCACAGCGGACTGTTCTATGAGTCACACCAGGCACAATGGATCGCCGGTATGCGCAGCACACCGCAACTGTTGCAGGAGCCGCAGAACCAACTGACATCCAAGACAGAGGCTTCTCCCAACCCGTCAGATGGCTCCACATTCGGTAACTTTTCGAATAAATCAGCCGCCTCCTCACCGGTCATTCCTGAACATCTGCTGAACCTTGTCCAGCAACAATTACACACGCTGGAAAACAGACAAGTGATGTGGCAAGGACAAGCTTGGCAAGGACAGGAAATGCGCTGGGAAGTGCGCGAGGAATCACCACGCCATACTCCCATCAAGAATGATCAGGAGGGGCAGTGGGTGACTGAGTTGAATTTGAATCTACCCCGTCTCGGTAACGTGTCATTCAAGTTGAGTTTTAACGGCAGTGCGCTAAGTATTGCGATGAAAGTGGACAACGAAAGGACTCGCGACATTTTGCAAAACGAGAGTTCGCAGTTGTTGGCCTCCCTGAAAAATCAGGATATTGCGGTGCTACAGAGCGGCATCATGCTCGGCACGAGTGCCCAGTCATGACGCCCAAGAATAATCGCCAGATGGCGGTTGCCTTGGCGTATCAGGGCGGGAATGCCGCTCCCAAAGTGATCGCCAGTGGTCGCGGGTTGATCGCGCAAGCCATCATCGAACGCGCGCGCGAACACGGGATTTATGTACACGAATCGGAGGAGTTAGTCGGCATGCTGATGCAAGTTGAACTGGATCAACATATCCCACCGCAGCTTTACTTGGCGGTGGCCGAACTGCTGGCATGGCTATACCGACTGGAACGGGGAGAAATTCCCGCTATTCCGCGTACAGACAACACGCGCTAAACGATAAAATCCGCACAGTCCATCCCAATATAGGCAGCGTCATGCAAAATAAAGAAATTCCTCTAAAGATCGAAGTGTTTTCGCAAGACAACGAAAACGACTTCATCGTGGCAAATCCAAAAGAGATTTTATCCATTTTGCGCGCTATCTCTTCCCGTCGTAACCGTGTCGCCCTTTACTACAACGAAGACAACAGCATGGTGCTCACGCTGTTGCTTGCTGTGGATGAAGGCGGAATCTGGGTGGACGCCGCGACCAGTCTGGTTGATAACAAGAATATCGAGCGTAGCGGACGCATCGTATTCGTGAGCTCACACAACCAAGCCAAGGTGCAATGGGTGTCAACCGACACGAGCTTGGGCTTATACGAAAACTCACCGGCTTTCTATCTGCCGTTACCCAAAAAGTTATTAAGGCTACAACGCCGTGATTATTACCGATTGCTCACCCCCGAACCGAACGCCCTCAAGTGCATCATCCGTCCCGCCCCCGCCCATCAGCATCACATCGAAGAAGTGACCGTAATGGACATCAGTATCGGCGGAGTGGCACTGGTGTGCGCGGAAGATGGTGTCGAGTTGCATCCCGGAACGACCTACCCCAATTGCGAGATCGAGTTGCCGGGAGAAGGCATTGTCATCGCGACCATCGAAGTCAAGAATGCCTTCAAGGTAACGGAGCGAACGGGCGAAGTGAAACGTCGTGCCGGATGTGTATTCGTCAAGCCGGACGGACAAACCACGATCATGCTGCAACGTTATGTGGCTCACATGCAACTGGAACATGCCCGGAAAAAACTCTGAAGTAGCACATCGAAACATCACATGAATCCATTCAACCCAAATAACCCATTAGTACGGGGGTCGGAATTTGTCCCGACATGTCGGGTTGAAACCCGACCTACAACACCTTGATTTTGCGTCTCCGAATGTCTGGGTTATCTGGGGTCAAGCAAACACTCAACAAGCCGCCTAAACCGTCCTGACTTTAAGCGAATACATCCTGAACACTTACACCTGCATGTTCATAATGTCGTTATAAGCCGCAACCATTCTGTTGCGCACTTGAACTGTGGTCTGGAACGAGATATTGGCCTTTTGCATCGCGATCATCGTGTCGCTCAGACTCACCTTGTCATCGCCCATAACAAATGCCCTTTGCATTTCCTTTGCCTGGTGTTGCGCCTCATTGACACCCTCCAGGGACGATTTCAGTACATTGGCGAAACTTGCTGCGCCTGTCGACGCAGGTGCTTGGGGAGCCTGTCCCTGAGCCACCGCCACCGCAGCGCGCATCTGTGCCAGCAAGCTGTCCACATTGGTTACGTTCATGAAACACCTCCTTTTCCCATGACGGCACAGTAGCAGTCGTCTGGTCCATCCAAGTGCAGGAAAAGCCACCGATTTCTCCCGCTTATCAACAGACCGTTCTGCTACCTCAGGCAGATAATCCACAGCGTAAAAACAGGCGCAGAATTACTCTGCTACAGGCAAACAGGTTCCACACCGGGTAGGAAAGCATGGCTGAAACAGACCTCAATTCAAATCCCTCCATGGCGCAATTGCTGATCGGCATGCCCAGCCAGCAAAAGCTCGGCCTCATCGTAGCCGTCGCTGCAACGGTGGCGTTGCTCGCGGGTTTATGGATGTGGGGACAGACACCGGATTACCGCGTGTTGTACGCCAACATGACCGAACGGGATGGCGGCGCGGTCATCGAATCGTTGCAGCAACAAAACATCCCGTACAAGTTTTCCGAAGGCGGCACACTTTTGGTGCCCGGCGACAAAGTGCATGAAGTGCGCTTGCAGATGGCGGCTCAGGGCCTACCCAAAGGCGGCACCGTCGGTTTCGAGCTGATGGAGAACCAGAAATTCGGCACCAGCCAATTCTTGGAGCAAGTGAACTTTCAGCGCGCACTCGAAGGTGAGTTGGCACGTTCGGTGCAGACCATGGCGGCCGTGGCAAATGCCCGGGTACATCTGGCCATTCCCAAACCCACCGTGTTCGTCAAGGAAAAACAGAAGCCCAGTGCCTCGGTGGTATTGGCTTTACATGCCGGCAGGTCTTTGGATGAAGGGCAAGTTAATGCCATCGTGCATCTAATTTCCAGCAGTGTGCCGGATATGCCGCCGCAGAACGTCACCGTTGTGGATCAGAGCGGCAGCCTATTGTCGGTCGCACGTGACGGCACCGGACAGTTGCTGGATGCGACACAACTCAAATACGTGCGCCAGATCGAGCAAGACTATGTACAGCGTATCGAGGACATCTTGAGCCCAATCACCGGCGCACAAAATGTGCGTGCGCAAGTCAACGCCAGCCTGGATTTCTCAGTCAGCGAACAGACCTCCGAGAACTACAAACCGAACCAGCCGCCGAACCAGGCTGCGGTTCGCAGTTTTCAAACATTGGAAACCAAAGACGTGGCCAAGAACGTCGGCGGCGTGCCCGGTGCGTTATCCAACCAGCCTCCCGTTCCGGCAACCGCGCCCATCGTCAGTCCGGCCAGCGCGATACCCGCCGCCAACGAAAGTGACAGCAGCAACTCGCACAAGGAATTGACCACCAACTACGAAGTGGATCGCACCATCCAACATACAAAACTGCCCACCGGGAATCTCAAGCGATTGTCTGTCGCGGTGGTATTGAACAACCGCAGCATTACTGAAGTAGACGGCAAGGTCACATCCAAGGCTTATAGCGACGAAGAAAAAGCGCAGATCGCGTCACTTATCAAAGAAGCGGTAGGCTTCGAAGAAAAACGCGGAGATACGTTGAACCTGCTCAACAGTGCGTTCAACGACACGCAGGAGATCTTGCCGGAGATACCGCTGTGGAAACAACCCGACATTCAGGCCTTGGTCAAAGATTTGGTGAAATATCTACTCATCGCGGGGGGTATCGGCTTCCTGTTGCTCGGCATCATCAAGCCCGCCTTCAAGAGTGTTGCAGCACAGGCGGCCGCCCAAAATAATGAAGCCAATGCCCCCGGAGGGATGCTACAAGAAGACGGCACCCAATTAGCGCCCGGCACGGGAGAGCCTGCCGGCGGGTTGGAAGTCAATTCATTTGACAACAACTTACAACTTGCCAAGCAACTGGCCAAGGACGATCCCAAAATCGTCGCCACCGTGGTCAAGGAATGGGTGAATAAAGATGAGTGATATCGGCATCAACAAAAGTGCCATTTTTCTAATCACTTTGGGCGAGGATGAAGCCGCAGAGGTGATGAAATATCTGGAACCTAAAGAGGTCCAGAAGATCAGCAGCGCAATGGTGGCTTTGAAGAATTTGTCTCGCGACGACATCGCCGAAGTATTCGAAGAATTCCACACGTTGGCGGCCGGCAAAACCACCATCGGCATGGATTCCGGCGACTACATCCGCAACATGTTGAACAAGGCATTGGGCGACGACAAGGCCGCCGGGTTGTTGGATCGTATCCTGCACAACAGTGACACCAGCGGAATCGACAGTCTCAAATGGATGGATGCCGCGTCGGTCGCCGATCTGGTCGCCAACGAACACCCGCAGATCATCGCCACCATCATGGTACATCTGGAACCGGATCAAGCATCCGGGGTGCTGGGCAAACTGCCGGAACGTGTGCGCAACGACGTCCTGCTGCGTATTGCCACGCTGGACAGTGTACAGCCGGCAGCTCTGCACGAATTAAACGACGTACTCACCAAACTACTGTCGGGAAACGCCATTGGCAAAAAGAGCATTCGCGGCGGGGTAAAAACCGCCGCCGAGATACTCAATTATCTGGGCAGCACGCAGGAGGCCGTACTGGAATCGGTGCGCACCCACGATGCCGAATTGGCGCAGAAAATCACCGATGAGATGTTCGTGTTCGAGGATATTCTCGAAGTCGACGATCGGGGCATTCAACTGGTATTACGCGAAGTTCAGTCCGAATCGCTCATCGTCGCGCTCAAAGGCGCCAGCGAAGAATTGCGCGAAAAAGTATTCAAAAACATGTCGCAGCGCGCCGCCGAAATGTTGCGCGAAGATCTGGAATCAAAAGGTCCGGTCAAACTCAGCGAAGTGGAATCGGAACAGAAAGAGATCCTCAAGGTGGTAAGACGCTTGGCAGACGAAGGCCAGATTGTGTTGGGCGGCAAAGGAGAGGAAGCCTATGTCTGATGCACCCACAAGTGTATTGGGAGCGGAACGGGAAGCCAATGTGATTGCCTCCGGCGATCCAAATGAATTCGACAGCAACCCGGGCAAACTCACCGCATGGCAACGCTGGGAATTACCCGCGTTCGAAGCAAATCGTGAGCTTGCCCGCGAGGTTGGGCTGCCAACCGCAGCCGAGATCGAGCAAATGCACCAACAAGCTCGTGAAGAAGGCTATCAGGCGGGATTAATTGAAGGCCGGCAACACGGACACCAGGAAAGTTTGCAATCGGCAGAGCAACAAAACCGGCGTTTATCTGCCCTGATTACCCTGCTCGAACAACAAGTGGACGAACAAGTTGCGCGTGAATTGATGGGATTGTCACTGGACATCGCCCGGCAGGTGATCCAGCAATCGCTGAAAGTACAGCCCGACCTCTTGTTGGGTATGGTGCGTGAGGCCATCGGCAGCCTGCCGGTTTTCAACCAAGCCGCACATCTGATTTTGAATCCGGCGGATGCGGCACTGGTACGCGAGCGGATTGGAGAGCAACTTTCCCACTCGGGGTGGAAGCTCTTGGAGGACGCCCGGATGGAGCAAGGCGGCGCGCGCCTGGAGACGGCGAACAGCCAGATTGATGCCTCGCTCGAAGCACGATGGAAACGCGTCACTGCCGCGATGGGGCAGGAAAATTCATGGTTGGTACAAGAATGAAAAACGATTTGCACGCAGGGTGGGCACGTTCTTGTGCATACGCGGCCAGCAAAGAGTGTTTTCGTGTGAACACGGAAATGTGCCCACCCAATGAGGCTTTTAAATGAACACCCAACAGCAACGCTGGCAAGAAGTCCTGCAACAAAATCGCGAGATGGCGATGCAGTGCACACCTTTGCTGGTCAGCGGACGTCTGACCAAAGTCACCGGACTGGTAATGGAAGCCGTGGGATTGCGCATGGCGGTGGGCAGCACCTGCCTGATCGAATTACCCAACAACCGCATCGAGGCGGAGGTGGTCGGATTTGCCGGCGACCGCCTGTTCCTGATGCCGGAGAACGATGTGCATGGACTGGTTCCCGGTGCGCGCGTCGTACCTTCCGAACTGCAACGCACCCCCGCCAAAGTCGGGCAACCCGTACATTTCAAACGTCGTACCGCCGACCTGGCGCGCCATCTGCCGGTGGGTGAACATCTGCTGGGACGCGTATTGGACGGCGCCGGTCGCCCGCTGGACCAATTGGGCGCGTTGCAAGAAAGCCGCAGCGCCCCGTTGCAAAGCCGCCCGATCAATCCGCTGGAACGCGCGGCGATCAAAGATGCGCTGGATGTCGGTGTGCGCGCCATCAACAGTCTGCTTACCGTGGGACGCGGTCAGCGTATGGGGCTGTTCGCCGGTTCCGGGGTTGGCAAGAGTGTGTTGCTCGGCATGATGGCGCGTTACACCAGCGCGGATGTAATCGTGGTGGGACTCATCGGTGAACGCGGCCGCGAAGTGAAAGAATTCATCACCGACATTCTCGGCAAGGAGGGCATGAAGCGCTCGGTGGTAGTCGCCGCGCCCGCCGACACCAGCCCGCTGATGCGTATGCAGGGTGCGGCTTATGCCACCACGATCGCCGAATATTTCCGTGACCAGGGAAAGAATGTGTTGCTCATCATGGACTCACTCACGCGTTATGCCATGGCGCAACGCGAGATCGCGCTGGCCATCGGTGAGCCTCCTGCCACCAAAGGTTATCCGCCTTCGGTGTTTGCCAAGCTGCCGCAACTCGTTGAGCGCGCGGGCAACGGCGCGGAAGGCGGCGGTTCCATCACCGCGTTTTACACCGTGCTCACCGAAGGCGATGACCAGCAGGACCCCATCGCCGACAGCGCGCGCGCCATTCTCGACGGGCACATCGTATTGTCGCGCCGCCTCGCCGAAGCCGGACATTATCCGGCGATTGACATCGAAGCCTCAATCAGCCGCGCCATGAACCATCTGGTGAGCGACCGGCATTTTCAACAGGTTCAGAACTTCAAACACCTGTATGCGCACTACCAGCGCAACCATGACCTGATCAGCGTGGGTGCTTACGTCCACGGCAGTGATCCGCTGCTCGACGAAGCGATCCAGTTGCATCCGGCCATGGAAAGTTTCCTCAAACAAGGCATGTACGAATCGGAACCCTTTAGCGCAAGCATGGACCAATTCTCCACGCTGTTTCAAAATGAAAGTTGATAGCCGAAAATGATCAAGCCTTTTTCATTAAATCCGCTGGTCAATCTGGCACATCAAAAGAACGATGCCGCCACGCGCAAACTCGGCCAGCTCAACCAGCAACAACAAACCGCCCAAACCAAACTGGAAACCCTGCAACAGTTTCGCAAGGACTATCAATTCAAATTCCAGCAGGCCGCGCAAAGCGGGATGGACCCGACAGATTTGCGCAATTTCCAGGACTTCATCAACCGGCTCGATCAGGCCATCCAACAACAGCAGACCGTAATCGAGAAAGCCAAGTCTTCGGTACAAAGCGGCCGCCATAATCTGATGGACACTACGCGCAAGATGAAATCATTCGACACGCTGGCACAGCGTCATGTGGAGTCCGAAAAGAAATTGGAAGCAAAAGCCGACCAGCGTTTGCAGGACGAACAGACTGGCCGTTTTGCGGCCTTTCATTCTGGCGAAAAGCCGGAAGATAAATAATCTCCGGAGACAAACATGAACACGCTGCCTGCCTTGTCCAACACGATGCAAACAAATTCCAAGGCCGCCGCAACAGGCAAGAATTCTCTGAACCCCGATGCTGAGACCATACCAATCTCGCAACTTTTTGTGGACGTTTTAGCCCGGCAGATCAGTGAGTCGAAGAACATTACCGAGATGAAATCAGATGCGACTTTAACGGAAATCGTGCTCGATTCCGACACAGCCGAGAAATCCGCCCAAGTAATTTGTGCCGACATGGCAACTCCCACCACGACAGACCTGCTCGCAACATTGATGCCACAACCCGCATTATCTTTGGCGGTCGCCCCTTCAAATCAAACTGCATCCCCAAAATTGGTTGCAGATGTATCGTCCGGGACGAGTGCCATTCCAGCAGCGCCAGCCAAAGCAAGATTCGGCAGCGATGAACTAGTTGTTGCGACATCCGCAGCGGCACGCCCCGCAACCACGTCAGATATGCAGACTGACCCCGGGTTCGCCCAGAAACAACTCCCGGACATGAATGCTGGCTTGAGCCTCAACGCAAAAAACTTGACTGAATACTTACCCGCAACAACAGCCCCCCCTCCGGCACTACCTGGCGCCACGGCCCTGCAAGCACTGACGAATTTAAGTTCGGTGCCGGCGCAAAGCATGCCTTTGGTCATCAATACTCCGCTTTATCAGGGACGCTGGGCAGACGAGTTCAGTCAGAAGATCACCTGGTTAGCCACCTCCAATCAGGATCAGCATGCTGAATTGCATCTCAACCCGCCACAATTGGGACCGCTGGATGTGGTACTCAAAGTGAGCGGTGACCAAGCCAGTGCAATGTTCACTTCAGCCCACGCTGCGGTACGCGAAGCGATCGAGTTATCCATTCCTAAACTCCGCGAGTTGCTCGCCGATAACGGAATCATGCTGGGGAGTGCCACGGTCAGTGACCAGTCTCCGCGCGACCAACGCAGTGACTTGGGGCACCCGCGACAATCCACAGAAAACGGCCGTTTGCCCGAAGTCACTACAACAGATTCCACCCTGTCCAAGTTGGCACCTGTCCATCGGCATATTGGCGTTGTCGATACCTTTGCATGACATCGAAAATAGGGGCGGATTCGCCACCTTTTCCCTGGATGAGTCGAATCACTAAACGGGATAATCCCAATCAATCGAAAGGAAAACAAAATGTCTAAGCCCGCCGCCAAACCTGCCGCACCCGCCGCCGCGACCGATGCCGCCCCCCCACCCAAGAGCAAGAAGATGCTGATCATTATCATCGCGGTATTGGTACTGGTCATTGCAGGCGGTGCAGGCTGGTACTTCACCAAAGGTCACGCGCCCGAAGCGGGGCATGTTGAAGAGGCCAAGCACGAACCGCCTGCGGAGCCAAAATTTATTCCCTTGGGCGAAAAGTTCACGGTGAATCTGCAACGCGAAGAAGGCGACCAATATTTGCAAGCCGGGATCACGCTGAAGGTGCTGGATCCCAAGCTGGAAGAAAAAATCAAAGCCACCATGCCCGAACTGCGCAGCAAATTATTGTTCCTGTTAGCGAGTAAGAAACCTTCCGAGTTGGTGACTGCGGAAGGTAAAAAGTATCTTGTCGAACAAATCATCGCTGAAGCGGACGGCATCTTGGGTGTGATTGCAGCACCGGCGCATGCGCCCGTTGCGGTTGCACCGGTTGCGCCCGCAGCGCCGGTTGCTCACGCTGAACCCGCCGCACACGGCGAAACGCATGCTCCGGCACAAGCTGCAGTTGCCGCCCCCGTTGCCGTGGCGTCAGCACCTGCTGTCCCGAAAACAACCGGTGTGGTAGACGTGCTGTTCAGCGACTTCATCATTCAATGACGGCAGATTGAGACCATGAGCGAATTCTTATCCCAGGACGAAGTCGACTCGCTGTTGCGGGGCGTCACGGGTGAGACCGAGGAGACCAAGGAGGAAGTGGTTGCCGGTGGCGTGCGCCCCTATAACATGGCAACGCAGGAACGCATCGTGCGCGGGCGCATGCCCACGATGGAGATTATCAACGAACGCTTCGCGCGCCTGTTTAGGATCTCGCTCTACAACTTCATCCATCGCAGTTCCGAAGTTTCGGTCGGCCCGGTGAAGGTGATGAAGTTCTCCGAGTTCATTCGCAACTTGCCCGTCCCGGCCAATATCAATCTGGTGCTGGTCAAGCCCCTACGCGGCACGGCACTGTTTATTTTTGATCCCAATCTGGTGTTCATGGTAGTGGACAGTTTATTCGGCGGTGATGGCCGCTTCCATTCGCGCGTGGAAGGTCGCGAGTTCACCCAGACCGAACACCGCATCATCCAGAAATTGTTGGGGGTGGTATTCGAGACGTACTCAAAATCCTGGGAGTCGGTGCAGAAACTCGAATTCGAGTTTCAACGTTCCGAGGTCAATCCTCAATTCGCCAACATCGCCACACCGAACGAAGTGGTCGTGGTCACCACCTTCGAGGTGGAATTCAATGGCGTTGGCGGCTCCGTCCACATCTGCATGCCCTATGCGATGATTGAGCCGATCCGCGAATTGCTCTACAGCACGATGCAGGGCGACCACGTCATCGCGGACAAGCGCTGGCTGCACCTGCTGTCCAAACAAATCCAATCCGCCGATATCGAACTCACTGCGGTGCTCGGCCATGCCGGTGCCACACTGGAACACGTACTCAAGTTGCGCAACGGCGACATCATTCCGCTCGATGTTCCGGAAAACGTCAGTGTCATGGTGGACGGTGTCCCGGTGATGGATTGCAAGTACGGTGTTTCGAACGCCCACTATGCGTTGAAGGTGGAAAAGATGCTGGCCGGGGATACGGGCGACTCAATGAATGGAGGAAGAAATGGCTGAAGAAGAAACTGCACAAATCTCTGCGGACGATTGGGGCGCAGCCATGGCAGAACAAACCGCCGCACCCGAGCAACCCACGGCACAACCGCACGT
>CAZRZH010000015.1:0-3917 GCA_964604485.1 uncultured Sideroxydans sp. | reverse complement strand
CAGCCATGGCAGAACAAACCGCCGCACCCGAGCAACCCACGGCACAACCGCACGTATTCGAGCAGTTGGCCGGTGCGGGAAGCACCACGGCGCACAACGATCTGGACATGATCTTGGACATCCCGGTGCAACTCACCGTGGAACTCGGCCGCACCAAGATGCCGATCAAGAACCTGCTGCAACTGGCCCAGGGTTCCGTGGTCGAGTTGGCCGGGATGGCGGGCGAACCGCTGGACGTATTGATCAACGGCTTCCTCATCGCGCAGGGCGAAGTGGTGGTGGTGAACGACAAGCTGGGCATTCGCCTCACCGACATCATCACGCCTTCAGAGCGACTGCGCCGCATCAACAAATAGCGGGCTAACCATCATGGCAAACCGAATGATTGCCGCCGTGACGCGCGCGGCTGAATGCCCTCAAAACTTGAAACCTACCGCGCTCTTTTCCCTCACCTGTGCGTGGTTGTTGCCGATTCATCGGCATTACAACCACGGCCTACCCCTTGCGGGTGCAAACCTCGCCCGCTTGCGGAAGAGGACGCATTCGATTCGCTGCGCGATTTTCATATTCTTCGCGGTATCTTTCTCCCCGCTTGTCTTGGCTGCGGAAACAGCAAGACCGGTTTTCACCGCACCGCCTGCCGCGACCGTAACTTCCGGCAGCATCCTGCAAGTAATTCTGAGTTTGCTGCTGGTGTTGGCCGCAGTGGTTCTGGTGGCGTGGGTGCTAAAACGCATCAACCTGCCGCAGCAAGGTGCCGGAAGTGCACTCAAAGTCATCAGCGGGGTTGCGGTAGGTCAACGTGAACGTGTGGTACTGGTGGAAGTGAACGACACCTGGCTGGTGATCGGTGTCGCACCCGGACAAGTCAATGCACTGCATAGCATGCCGAAAGGCGCGTTGCCTGTTGCGGCATCGAATGTCGCAGATGGCGACCCCAATAAATTCCACAACTGGTTGAAACAGGTGATGGAGAAACGTGATGCGCATTAGCCGGTCCATTCTATTTGCAATATTGCTCGCGCTGGTCCCCGCCGCGTACGCCGCAGAGGCCGGTCTGCTGGCGCTGAACAGCACGCCCATTGCGGGCGGCGGACAGACGTATTCGCTCAGCCTGCAAACACTCATACTGATTTCGTCGCTCACTTTTCTGCCCGCCATCCTGCTGATGATGACCGGCTTCACACGCATCATCATCGTGCTCTCGCTGCTGCGCTCGGCCATCGGCACGCCCTCTTCGCCGCCCAACCAGGTACTCATCGGACTAGCGTTGTTCCTCACCTTCTTCGTAATGTCGCCGACGCTGGACAAGATCTATACCGACGCCTATCTGCCCTACAGCCAGAACAAATTGTCGCTCGAACAGGCCTACGACAAAGGCAGCGCACCGCTCAAAACGTTCATGCTGCGCCAGACACGCGAGACCGACCTTGCTCTGTTCGTGCGCATCTCCAACAGCGAGGCACTGGAAAGTCCGGATCAGGTACCACTACGCATATTGGTGCCGGCCTACGTCACCAGTGAATTGAAAACCGCGTTTCAGATCGGCTTCGTCATCTTCATCCCGTTTCTCATCATTGACATGGTCGTGGCCAGTGTATTGATGTCGATGGGGATGATGATGGTGTCGCCCGCCGTCATTTCGTTGCCGTTCAAGATCATGCTGTTCGTGCTGGCGGATGGTTGGAACCTGCTCATCGGTTCGCTGGTGCAGAGTTTCTACACCTGAGATTCTGCCGCCCGGCGGGTACTGCAACACACAACGGGAGTTACCAAGATGAATCCGGAAACAGTGATGACCCTGGCGCAACAAGCCGTCGAATTGACGCTGCTGATATCCGCGCCTTTGCTGCTCACCGCACTGGTGATCGGCTTGGCGGTCAGCATCTTTCAGGCGGCCACGCAGATCAACGAGATGACCTTGTCGTTCATTCCGAAATTGATCGGCATCTTTGTCGCCCTGATCTTTGCCGGCCACTGGATGATCGGTCTGCTGCTGGATTACATGACGCGACTGTATGGCAGCATCCCCTATCTGGTCGGGTGAAGTCATGATCAGTTTCACCAGTGCACAACTTTCCGCCTGGCTCGCCGCCTTCATCTTTCCGTTGGCGCGCATCCTTGCTTTGATTGCAAGTTCACCCATCTTCGGTAACCGGCAGATCCCGGCGCGGCTTAAAGTCGGGTTTGCTGTCATCCTCACCCTCGTCATCGCACCCACTCTGGAGATTCCGACTGACATCGACCCCGCTTCGGCACAGGGTGTATTCGTTCTGGTACAACAGATTGTGGCGGGACTGATGATGGGGTTCTCGGTACGCTTGATCTTTGCGGCGATCGAGATGGCGGGCGATATCGCCGGGATGCAAATGGGGCTTGGTTTTGCCAACTTCTATGATCCGCAGAATGCTTCGTTCTCACCGGTGATCGCGCAATTCCTCGGCATCATCGCCGCACTGGCTTTTCTGGCTTTGAACCTGCATCTGATCATGTTGTCTGCCTTGGTCGACAGCTTCCGATCTTTTCCCATTAGCACCGTGCAACCTTCTGCGAATGCGTTCCGCACCTTGGCGGAATGGGGTGGCAGCATCTTCGCCAACGCGCTACAACTTTGTCTGCCACTAATCGGTGCGTTACTCATCACCAACTTGGCACTCGGCATCCTCACCCGTAGCGCACCGCAACTCAACATCTTCGCGGTGGGTTTCCCCATCACTCTCGCGGTCGGCTTCGGCGCGCTTTTGTTGTTAATGCCGTTCTTCGCGCCGTTGCTGGATCACTTCACCCGCATGGCATTGGAAACGGCTGCGCGAATCATGTTACAACTGGGCAGTCATTAGCCACCACTGCCTCGCTGCCGTAAGAAGCGTTATTGAAAACTATTTCTGCTTGGTCACGATCTCAATCGTACCGGAGACTTGCACGGTGATTCGGCTGTCACTGCCGGCAAATTCGGGGGCTGTTACTGTATCGGCAACTGCCATACGTGCCAGCACCGGTTGCGGGTATTGATTTCCCGAACTGTTGATATTCAGATGCACGAACTTGTAGCCCTCGCCGTTCAATGCCGCGCGCACCGCATCCGCACGTTTGTCGAACGCGTAAATTGCTTCCGACACCAGCGAGTTTTCGGCTTGCTGGCGCGTATCCGGAGCCACGGCGAACGTCACTCCGGCAAGCAACATCGTGTTCTGCAACTGCGATATGAGCTCGGACGCCGCCTTGAAATCACGGCTTTCAAGACGCAACCGCGCATTACCGCGCCAACTTTCCAAGCGGTTGTTCTTGCCGTACACAGGGTACGTGCTGTGAGCGCCGCTGCTGGTTTTGACTGCGGAATAGTTCGCGGCTTTTTTCAGCGCGGCGTTGATTGCAGAATTGATATGCTGCGCCAATTGCGCGGGCGACTTGTCTTGAAACTCCACACTCAATTGCGCCAGCAGCAGGTCGTTTGGAATTTCGCGCCCCACCTCGACCTGGAGATCGACACGGTTGTACGGTTCATTCTCGGCCCATGCCGGCAAGGTGACCAGCAACAAACCAAAAATAATCGGATAGCGCATTTTTGCTTTCTCCAAGACAGTAGTTGGGCCAAAACGCGGCCTGATCCCGTGAAAATATTCCCACCCGCTTGATAAAGGACACACTGAAATAACGCTAAACCAGCCGGATCGATGCGTTATTCAGTAATTCTTCGAAGTGCTGTATCGTTTCCGGTCTCCCGAAAAGATAGCCCTGGAAATGCCTGCAGCCTTTGGCCAAGAGCATTTGCCGCTGCTCCTCTGTTTCTACGCCTTCGGCGATAACATCCAGATTCAAGCTTGTTGCCATGGCGATAATGGTGCGCACGATCGCCCTGTCGCTAGATAGTGTCGTCACGAGAATGTAAAAAGCAGGCATAATTGAGCCTTCGTTAC
>CAZRZH010000014.1:26848-28131 GCA_964604485.1 uncultured Sideroxydans sp. | reverse complement strand
CCTGGGTAAAATTCAACGCGCAGGGCTGGGTAGTTTTAAACGCGCACCAACACTGTGAGTTTTCATTTCCTTGGCGGGACCGCCATTAAACAGGCAGCAAAATTATTCCGTTTGCAACTTAGCATCATTTCAGCTCTGGATTCTTCTTTGCGTCCCAACTGTTTCAATACCATGCCCTTGCCAAAATGATACCGATCATCCTTTCCATTGATGGAAATGGCTGTTTCAAACTGCGCCAGCGCTTCTTGTAAGCGCCCCGCGTTTCTGTACGCCTCGCCCAGCAAGTGATGTATCGGGGCCAGTTGTGGGCTGATTGCAACAGCGCGTTCGAAATCACTGGCTGCGTCTTCCCATCTTTTTCCTGCCATCAGCGCCTGGCCCCGGTTGTAATAGATCCGGTCAGCACCGGCCACACGTTCATGTTTTAACAACATCGCCGCGTCATTCCATAGGCGATAGTTGTCCGCAAAGACCCACAATCGATTCCATGCCAGCGGAATGAGCATCACAACTAGGCAAACAAGAATCCATTTTGTATTAACTCTCTGAAATTCCATCACCAACAACGGAATCAGAAGCAGAAAACCTGGCATCCATAAATAACTGCGATACAGAACGAATGGCTCTTGCACACGAATGCCAACCAACTCAACACCAAACTGCAACCAAGGGTAGAGCAGCGCAAATCCGATCAAACCCATTTTCCCGCCACGAAATAAACATCTTGTCGCTAAGATTCCGTAGCTCACAAAAGCGGCTAGGCAACACCATCCGTACCAATCCTCCCAAGAAGAAATAAAGGGTTCGCGCATATCTACCGACATCCAAGAAACATTCGGAAATATCCAAAGAAATATGTAGTTGAAGAACAGTCCGGCCTGAGTCAGCGCATTCAGTAGATGTAGCATCGGGGTACTTGCCAACAGTCCTTGTTGCTCAAACAATTCTGCCGCCATGGGTTCATAAGCGAACCCCAACACTCCACGCGAACGCAACGTCACCAGCACTGCAACCGCGAAAAATGCGCTCCAAGTCAGCCACAGAGTCCGCTTAGACACGGCAATTTTTGCGCGTAGCAATGGAGTTAACGTCGCCAGTATTGCGGGCGCAAGCACACTGTGCTCTTTGGAAAATGCAGCCAAGAAGTAACACGAAGCAGCAAGAACCAGCCAGCGTATTTGGCCTGTCAATATTCCACGCAGGTAGGCCATCTGCATCAATAACACAAATAACGTCGCCATCACGATACTGCGCTGTATGGTGTAACCAACCGCATACACGGC
>CAZRZH010000014.1:0-26838 GCA_964604485.1 uncultured Sideroxydans sp. | reverse complement strand
TACTGCGAATATCAGTGCTGCAGCCCACGCGCCCAGGATAAGTTGGGGGGAATCTTGGCGAACTGGAATGACCCCGCCGATGATCTTGCGCAACAAGTAGAAAAGCAAAATGGTGTTTGCTGCATGCAACAGCAGATTCCCAAGGTGAAAAAAATGCGGAACAGCATCACTGAATATTTCTGCTGTCCAACCAAAGGAGTAGTAGGGAAACCAACGCAGATCAAATTTGAATGACGAACGAGCATACTGATCCAGAATTTCGCCAGTGAAAAAATGTAAGTCATCGAAGAAAAACGGATTGCCAAGAAAAGGCAAATATACACAGCAGCAGGCAGCCAACAGTGACAACACCCAACCCCGGTCATGCTGACGGAAATATCGGATTATTTTTTGCATTTTCAGATGCACAAAAAATTAACCCCTCCGAAGAGGGGCTAAAAAAACACTGTGCTAAATCACATTAACAGGTGAAGTATTTCTTCAGGACTGGATCTTGATTTGTACAAACGTTAGTCCATGTCACGCCCGTAGAGGTTGCGGTGCTGGGTGTCATCGTGATGGTGGATGTATCGATACCAGTCTTAACATTTTGTAGGGTTACAATAATCACACCTAAAGGATCAACTTGAATCTGTGACAATTCTGCAGGAACTGTTGGCAATGCACCCAACCCGATTGAATCCCACAAAGAACCCGCCGCCCACGCAGTAGTTGTAACGGCAGTAGCACTAGGGAAAGATCCTTGCTCTTGGTTATACATGACCAATGCCAACTTCAATGGATCAATCGTGGATGTAACCTTTGACAACTTAGCTTTCACGACATAGTCCTGATACGCAGGAATCGCCACTGCCGCCAAAATACCGATAATCGCAACCACGATCATTAACTCGATCAGCGTAAAACCTTTTTGAACTTGCTTCATAATTTTTTCTCCTTGGAGGATTTGAAATTTACCCTTAACGGGATACACACAGGGTGTGCGGGCGGATACTAGCAGGTTACATGCCAGAATCAATAAGCTCTGATAGCCTGCTCATCCACCACTCGTTAATATTTATAACCAACAATTTGCGTAGGTCAACTGACGTTTTTTGTCAGTCAGGGAATGTATCCGGGAATTTTGCTGTCATCGACTTCATCAATCTGCTCTGTTGCCAGAAACCGGTGCGCATATTCCAGATAAACTTTCTCGCGGATGAACACATCGAAAAGATCCGGGTCGATGTGTCCATTTTCCTTGAACTTGCCCAAAATATTGAGTGATTCCGTCAACGTTTTGCCTTCTTTGTAGGGCCTGTCTTTGGCTGTGAGCGCCTCAAAGATATCCGCGATGCCCATCAACCTCGCCTGCACTGACATTTGTTCACGCGTCAGGCCTTTGGGATAGCCCTTGCCATCCATTCGTTCATGGTGACCCCCAGCGTATTCCGGCACGCGTTTAAGATGGTTAGGCCAAGGCAGTGATTCCAGCATCTTGATGGTAACCAAGATGTGGTGGTTAATGATCTGGCGTTCATGCGCCGTCAGCGTGCCCGCTCGAATCGTCAGATTCTCGACTTCTTCAGCATTCAGGAAATCAACCCGTTCGCCCTGCACGTTTCTCCATTGGTACTTCGTGATATTTTGCACCCGTGCCACGTCGGATTCGGACATCTTCTCGGAGCCAATATTGCTGTGTCGCAGGAATTCACGGTCTTCATCGAGTTGCCGGATAGTGCTCTCAAATACATCCTGAGTTTTATTACCCCGTAAATATTCGATCTCCGCGTCTCGCTTGAGCACTTCAAAGCGTGTATCAACCAAATGGATCCGATCAAAGATGGTTTGCAATTTGGTTGATTTATCGACCACGTGCACAGGCGTCGTGATCTTGCCGCAATCGTGCAACAAACCGGCGATCTTCAGTTCGTAGCGATCTTTGTCGGTCAGATTAAAATCTTTTAAGGAGCCATGCTTGGAGCGGTTCGCCGCTTCCGCCAGCATCATAGTCAGCGTCGGCACACGCTCGCAATGTCCGCCGGTATAGGGCGACTTGTCGTCGATCGCGGTATTTATCAGACTGATGAACGATTCAAACAGGTCTTCGAGTTGCTGGATCAGTCTGCGATTACTGATTGCGATTGCGGCTTGGGAAGCCAGTGATTCCAGCAGTTTTTGGTCGTCATTCGAGAAGCGTAATACCTTGCCGGTAGACCTATCTGTTGCATTGATAAGTTGCAACACACCGATGATTTCGTTCTCGTGATTGCGCATCGGCACCGCAAGGAAAGAGCGCGAATGATAGCCGGTCTTTGCATCAAATTTTTTCGTGCCGGAAAAGTCGTACCCCGCCGCAATGTATGCGTCCGAGATATTCACCGTCTCCCCGCTCAATGCAGCATGGCTAACCACCATCGCATTATTGGGCTGACCTTCGACGTACAGTTGTATCGGATAAAAAGGGATGGGGACGCCCGACGTTCCACCCATGCGGATTTTTAGCGAATCGTTGCTGAGAATTTCAAAGGTCAGTACCTGTTTCTCGACATCCACCAGATACAACGTTCCGGCATCCGCATTGGTGATTTTCTTGGCGGCATCCAGAATATTTTCCAGCAGGCGATTGATATCACGCTCGCTGGACAACGCCGCACCGATGGCATTCAGATTGCTCAAGCGGTTGAGCAGTCCCTCCACCATGGCGCGCTGCTCTTTTTCTTGCGCCTTGAAGGAAATCATTCTGGTGTTATCCATGTTTCATTCTCGCGAATTACTTGATACAAACCGCACGCACTTGATGGATGTCGGTAATGCCACTTAATACTTTTTCAATCCCATCCTGCTTCAAAGTGCGCATTCCCTCTTCAAGCGCGATCGCAAAAAGCTCGGCCACACGGGCGTGTTCCTGTATGGCTTTTTTTACCGGGTCAGTGCCAATCAGCAGTTCATGTAGGCCGACTCGTCCCCGGTAACCCGTGCCTGAACATTTGTCGCACCCGACTTTTTCGTAGAGAGTGATCTGCCCTTTATCGTCGCTGAATAACTTGACCCACTCCGCATAAAGATTTTTATAGGAAGTGTTTGGATCGACCTTCCACGTTGCGGTATTCATCAATTCAAGTGCATATTCCGAAAGCAACGCTTTGATCTCGTCCTGCGTGGCCACGTGCGCTTTCTTGCAGTCTTTGCACAAGCGTTTGGCAAGGCGTTGCGCCAGGATGCCCAGTAGCGCATCGGCAAAGTTGAAGGGGTCCATGCCCATATCCAGCAAGCGGATGATAGATTCCGGTGCACTGTTGGTATGCAGGGTGGCGAACACCAAGTGACCCGTAAGGGAAGCTTCAATACCCGTCGCCACCGTCTCCTTGTCGCGCATTTCACCGACCATAATTACATCCGGGTCGGCACGCAAAAATGCCCGCATGATGGTGGCGAAATCCAGTCCGGCTTTTTTGTTGATCTGGACTTGGCGCAACCCTTTTTGGGTGATTTCTACCGGATCTTCCGCCGTCCATATCTTGGTATCCGGCGTGTTGATGTGTTTCAAAATCGAGTGCAACGTAGTGGTCTTACCGGAACCGGTTGGACCGCAGACGAAAAACAGGCCGTATGGCTTGGAAACGGTCTGTTTGACCAGCTTGAGGTTGCGCTCAGAAAAGCCCATCTTGTCCAGCGGGATCGGATCACCGGAAGCCAAAATACGCATCACCACATCTTCCACCCCGCCTTGCGAAGGGATGGTCGCCACACGAAGCTCGATATCCAACGGACCGTATTTTTTGAACTTGATCTTGCCGTCCTGCGGCTTGCGCTTCTCTGAGATATCCAAGTCGCACATGATCTTGAGACGCGTCACCAACGCATTGCGATACGTTGAGGGAACCTCGATGTAATTCAGCAGCGATCCATCCTTGCGCACGCGGATCAGCGTTTTTCCTTTGCCGGGAGCGGGTTCGATATGAATATCGGATGCGCCCATCTTGTAGGCATCCACGATGATCTTGTTGACCAGCTTGACCAGTTCGTTGTCGGCAGCCGCGCTGACATCGTCCTGATTCAGACTGCTCATCTCCTCGTCTTCATCGCCGCCCAATGAAGTGAGCAAATCATCAACGGATCCTTCCATATCGGAAAAGCTGCCGGTGATATCGCCTACTCCACCGCTTCCACCTCCATAGAATAGATCCAGCGTGGCTCTGAATTCACGCAACGTGCAAACTTTGTAGATCAGCCTGTTTTTGGGGAAAATATTATTGACGACGCGCGATGCTTGAATCCGCTCCGGATCGGTGGTCAATATCACCACCCCTTCGGGGCTGTCATCAATGGGTATCCAATGACTGCTCTCTACGTATTCACGTTTCAGATTCCGCAACAATTCGGTCGGTTTGATGCGATCGCCCTTGTGCGGCTCGTAGGGAACGCCGAAGAAATTTGAGAGCGCCTTGCCCAGCGCATCCGGTTTGACCTGAAATTCGTCCAACAGTACATCTTCAACATCCACGCCTTTGCGTCTTGCCGTGCGCGTCGCCAATTCAAACTCTGCCGCAGACATCACTGCGTCCGACACCAGATAATCGTATTTGGTCTTGACCGTCCCGGACTGCTGTTGACGTTGGCGTAATGCCACAGCCAAGGTTTGCGCCAACTCGCGCGCACCTTCTTCCACCATGACCGGGAACGGCAATCCCGCTTTGTTGTTGATGACCTGCATCACCCCGACCAAGTCACCGTTTTCCTCCACGACCGGGGCGACCAGCATCTGTTTGGTACGGTATCCGGTGCGCTTATCCACATCCTGCAGAAAATGCAACGTTGCGCTGTGTTGGGACAATTCTTGTGCGTCGTAGACATCCTTCAGATTGAGCAGCTTTTTATTGAATGCGGCAAATCCCGCGATGCTCTGTTCTGCGATTGGAAGTTTTAGATCTTTAAAAGAATTCAGGCCGGTCTTGACCTTCGAAACCAGTGAAGCCTTGTCGTCACCCACCACATAGATGGTGAGACGGTCGGCATTGAACAAGGCGCAGATGTCTTTGCTGACATCCAGCATGATCTCGTCTATGTTGCTGGTCGCATGGATTTTGTTGGTGACATGATTGAGGCTGCGTGTGAATTCCAGCCTGACGCCCATCTCACTCGCACTACCCTGCACTGGACTGTTCATCTACTCTCCCTGCCTTTATTGTTGTTGCGACTTGGGTACCGACCACAAGCCGTTTTCCAAAACATACGTGTCATAACCCGCCTGTGCCAGGATAAAAGCAGCCGCCGCACTGCGGCGACCGCTTTGGCAATAGGCAATATAGGAATTCGATTTATTCAACACGTTGATCGCATTCCGAATGTCATTGAGTGGCACATTAATCGCGTTGGGCAGTTTGTCATAACGAAATTCGGGTGGATGGCGCACATCCAGCCAAATTGCCCCCTGTGCGACTTTTTCCTTGGCTTCACTGAAACCGATGCGGCGCAGCAACGGTTCTTTCATCAATTCCTGAAAATCCTGCTTCTTCAAACGCAACAACACGCCGTTACTTTTCATTGTGACTGTTGCATTGCGCTTCGAATCCGAAATGAGTGCTTCTTCTCCGAAAACATCCCCCGCCTTGAGTTCAGCCAATACCAGGTTCGCCCCACCCACCAATCGAGATACGAGCGCCCTTCCGCTTTCAATGAGGTAATAATAATCACCTTCTTCACCCTCGCGGACGATCACATCTTTTTCCCAAACCGCTATCGCATCTACTCTGCCCAGCAACTTACCTATGTTCGCCGGGGGCAAATGCGCAAACGGGCCTGTATTCAAATTCTCGGCGCTGAACATTCCCGAATTGAGCAGCCTGCGCACCGAAGCTTCGGGCCCTTCCTTGTCGATCTGCAGCTTGGTATCTTCCTGATTTGAAAACTGGTCCCACGTCACCATCCTGTCGAGCAACTCATCATCTACCCGCATCAGCTGAACCAAACTCAACGCTTTGGAAGAACGTATCTCGGGTTGGCGTTTGCCGATGGGATGCCTGGCCCATTCAGAATCCGCACGGATCACAACACGATTCCCATCAATGTAGTCCACTTCCAACTCACCCCTTAACAGGTAGACAGACTGCCCCTTGAGTGATCGCTGCGCGAAAGGATCCTGCCCCGGCAAAATGCTTTCAATATGACAATAGTCCAACAACTCTCTCAGGCGCACCGGACTGAACAAGGAAATGGGTTCCAACGCAGCCAGCACACGAATATCCAATACGTCGTTCATTTTCTGTGTTCGATCAAAACTCGAATTCCTGGCCGTTTTGCAAAATCTTAGTAGACAGTTTTCGCACTTGTTCGGTGATCTCGCGCATCGTCAACTCTACTTCCCCTGGCTTCAAGTGCGTGATGTAGATCTCGGGGCGCAAACAAAGTTTGTCCAACTCGGTTGCCAGCAAACTTGGGCAAAGATGCTTGGACAAAATTGCCAATTCTTTCTCCGCATCTGAAAAAGCGGTTTCAACGATGAGATATCGCAGATTGGCGATCCGGTTCACTGCTACCCAGAAGGCATCGCACGTGGTGGTGTCCCCGCTGAACACCAAGCTGGACTTTCCGCTGTCCAGATGGAAACCGACTGCAGGCACAACATGATTGACTGGCAAGGGCGTCAGCATTCTGCCCGCCAAATTCACTGACACACCAAGCTGGATTTCTTCGTAACGCATCACCGGCTGATTGAGATTGGGAATCGCGGCAAAGTCAGGCCAAATCTCCCAATTAAAGATATGTGTTTGCAAGATGGCCAGCGTCTCGGCGGTGGCGTGAATGATTAAAGGCTTGTCGCGCAAGAACCCAACACTATCTACCAGCAATGGCAGACAGGCGATGTGATCGAGGTGTGAGTGTGAAATGAATATATGATCGATCAGGCTCATTTCAGCCAGACTCAGCTCTCCCAATCCTGTACCCGCATCAATCAACACATCGTGATCAATTAAAAAGGAAGTCGTTCTGAAATTCCCGCCTATTCCACCGCTGCAACCGAGCACTCTGAGTTTCATCGTGGTGCACTCATTTGGTTTTGAATGTAAACACGCCGTCCCAATGTTCGCCGGGTGGGTTGTTGCGACAGAAAGCCACTCGCTCGGCATACACCTTGTAGAGTTTGCATTGCGGATTCATGTTGCACAAACTCAGAAGTTGCAATTCCGCTTTATCCCAATCCTGTTTGCGATATAACTTTAATACTTGGTGAAAGAGCTTGAGTTCCTCCAACACTTCCATACGGACTTCCGAGTTCAGTCCGATCGGTTCGAAGATCGTCACAGGTTTCTCTTTGCCCTTAACGCGGACTGAATCAACTTCACGGTAGGTAAACTCGGGGGCGGCGAGTTTGGTCAATTCACCTACCAGCATCTGCGCTCCGTATTCCTTGGTGATCCCTTCCAATCGGGAGGCAAGGTTCACCGCATCACCCATTACCGTGTAAGCCACACGCACTTCGGATCCCATGTTGCCGACACTGACACGCCCGGTATTGACGCCCACACCAATCTGAATTTCTGGCCATCCGCGCGATTTGAAATGCGGTTGCAATTCGGCAAGTTCTCGTTGCATCTGTAAGCCCGCAATGATTGCGTTATACGCGTGTCGTTCATCCGCCAACGGAGCGCCCCAAAATGCCATGATGCAATCGCCCATGTATTTGTCGATGGTGCCGCGTTGTTTGTAGATAATGCGCGAAAGCGGAGTCAGGAATTCATTCATCAGCAGCGACAATTCTTTGGGTTCAAGTCCCTCGGATATGGTGGTAAATCCGCGAACATCGGAAAACAGGATGGACATCTCGCGGCTTTCGCCCTCCATCGAGACAGTTCCAGGGTTCTTAGCCATTTCATCAACCAATTCGCCCGGAACATATTGTCCAAACAATCCAGTGATCTGTTTCTTTGCGCGCGACTCCACAAAATAGCCAAAAGTCATGTTCAAAGCAAACAAAGCCAAAATCATCAGGATGCCTCCTGCCAAAGGCAATGCGATATCTCCACTTGTCCACAGCCACTTATTCAACACGACATCAGCTGCGATTACTCCCAACGTGACAATCATGCCTCGCACTGGAGCCAAAAGTGGCAATACCAAACTCAAAGACACGCCAATGAGCAGCAACAAAACAACGTTCGCACCCATAACATACGGCGGATTCTGTTTCACGTTCTGACTAAGAATGCCGCTGACCATGTTCGCGTGGACCTCAACTCCGGGATACACCTCACCCACAGGTGTGGTTCGCATATCCATCAATCCCGGCGCAGAAGTACCGATTAAAACGATCTTGTTTTGCAGGTCTGCGATTTTTGTACGTTCACTTAACACGTCCGAAACTGAGATGTAGCGAAACGTGCCTCGCCCACCACGAAAGGGGACCAATGCGCTGACTTCCCCATCAACGGGAATATTCAAGTTGCCTTGTGGGGACTCCAACGTGAGCCATTCCAAGCCGCCATAGTCTTTGCTTTGTCCCGTTGCGAAGCCGGGTGCCAACTTGGGCATGTCCAACACAGAGCGCACCACAGCCAACGAGAGCGATTCATAATAATTACCGTTGTGTTCAACGATCATTGGAATACGCCGAACCACGCCGTCAAAATCCACAACGGGATTGAAATGTCCCGCGCCGGCAGCTTTTGTTTGCAGTTCTGGAAGATTGGCGCCAAAACTGTCCCACTTCATGAAATTGATCGAACGTCCTTTGAACGAACCGGCAGTGAACGCCGGTTCCGGAAGTGCGCCGGAGGTGCTGGCTGGACTGCCTGTTTCACTGTTGCTGAAGTAATAACCCAACACCACCTTGCGCTGCTCCAGCTTGCTGGCAAATAGCGCGTCATATTCAAGATGCGGCTGCACCTGGTTCAACACCGTTTGGAACTGCTCCACATCCTTGAATTGTTTTCGCCCCAACTCCTGCAGGATATTCAGCCCGGAGCTGGTGTCTTTTTCAGCAAAAACCACGTCGAAACCCACTACGGCTACATTGTAGTGATCGAACAACTCGTCCATCAGTTTGGCAAGCTTATCCCTGCCCCAAGGCCAACGGCCTTCCTGTTTCAGGCTTTTTTCATCGATGTCCAGAATGACGATACGATTATCGGAGTCGCGCGACATGGTGAGCCGCATCCTGTAGTCATACAATTTCGCATCCGCGAATTGTACAAAACCAAGGTTGTAGAATTTGGCTGCATCACCAATAAAAAGCAGAACTGCCAAGAACCCTAAGACGATGAGAAGTGCGTGCTTTTTCATGTACCCCTCTTCTCCTCAACTCAAGGCTTGTTCAGTGTAATGGTCAACTTGCTTGCTCTGAATCAGGCCTTGAAATAGAACTCCATCTTGATGCCGGCCAGTTCAATGATGTCATGGTCATGCAACTGGTGAGGCTGTTCTCCCGCAGAGGAGCCGTTCACCAGAGGGAAACTTCCCCCTTCAACATGCGTGATGAAATAACCATGAGGGCGACGCGCAAGCACGGCAACTTGCACTCCGGGTTTGCCCAGAGTGGTCAGATTTTTGCTGAGCTCCAACTCCTTACCCAAATTGGGGCCATTCAAGATTTGGATCACCGCTGCCGGTGTTTGATTGGCCGCTTGTGCAGGTGAAGCGATGGCGGCATCGACTTTGGGGGCCGTCGCATTGAATTTTGTAGTCGACTCATGCTTGGACACACCACTCACCACATCGACTTGGGTGCGGTTAAAACTCTCCTCTGCCTTGGGCGCGGCAGATCCCTTGACTGGCGCACGCAACACCATGGTTTTTTCGAAATCGTCTGCCGAAGTTTGGGTAGGCTGATCGTTCAAATATTTGAGTTTATATTTACCGATCTCGATGATGTCGCTGTTCTGCAGGAAATGTTTCTGGGTGGACAATCCGTTCACGATGGAGCCGTTGGTGCTGCCCAGATCTTCGAAGAAGGAATCATTCAGAATGGTGATGATGGCTGCATGCTCGCTGCTCACAGCCAGATTGTCTATGACGATGTCATTGTGCGGCTTGCGCCCTATGGTGGTCCGCTCTTTGGTAAGCGGAAACTCTTTGATCACCGCCCCGTCCATACTCAGTATCAGTTTTGCCGACATTTCATTTTTCCTGTATTAACTTATTGCAGTATCAACTCTTAAACCAAAATTTCAGCTTCGCCCACCATCCCCGGGGGGCCGCATAACTCGCCTTGACCTTAACCAAGACCACGGACACATTATCGCGGCCACCATTATCGTTCGCCTGCTCGACCAACTGGCTGGCAGCCAATGTCAGATTACCCTGCAGCATCTGTAGGGTGGAACCGATATCTTCATCCTCCACCATATCGTTCAATCCATCCGAGCAGAACAGGTAGATGTCGCCAACCTCAACCTGATGCACATGCAATTCCGGAGTCACCTCGGCTTCAACGCCCACCGCGCGGGTCACCAGGTTCTTGTTCTTGGAAAGTTTCGCCAGCTCTTTGCTGATAACTCCGCTATCGATCTGATCCTGCAACAACGAGTGGTCACGCGTAATGGTTTCCAACACCTCTCCACGCAGACGATACAATCTGGAATCACCCACGTGTGCGACCGCCACCCGGTCGTCATAAAACAATCCGGCAACAATGGTGGTTCCCATTCCCGCGTATTGTGGTTGGCTCTGTGCGGCGTTAAAGATGGAAAGATTGGCTTTCTTTACATTGTCACGCAACACCACCACGCCGATCTCGTCACCCGAAGCCTCGTCCATTTTCGCCGGATCAACTTCTGCGAGACGATGCCGGATCTCACTGGTCAGCACCGAAACCGCAATGCCGCTGGCGACTTCACCCGCGTTATACCCGCCCATCCCGTCCGCGAGGACAACCAAGCCGTGCACCGCATCAAAGGCCACGCTATCTTCATTATGCGAGCGCACCATACCGGAATGGGTTTGGCTTACTATCTCCAGCGCCTCAATCACGTTCACGTCTTATCCTCGCCGTTGTCTGTCACTTCAAAGTCGTCGCACATTGGCGGATCGCCTCTGCCATTGCCGCACCATTTTCATACCGGTCTTCCACCTTCTTCGCAATCGCCTTTTCGATGATGGCGACCACACAGGGCGGGATATCTGGATTAATCATCAGGATGTCCGTTGGGGGGTCGTTGGCGATCCTAAACATCAGTTGCGCCATCGAATCGCCCACGAAGGGGAGCTTACCACACGCCATTTGGTAGAGGCTCACTCCCAGCGAGAACAGATCGGATTGCCCGCCGATCTTGGCTCCGGACAATTGTTCCGGCGACATGTACGAAGGTGTTCCCAGCACCATACCGGTTTTGGTTTTGCTGGAATCGGTGATGCGTGCGATGCCGAAGTCGGTCACTTTAACGGTATCGCTTTCCAGGTCGTACATGATATTGGCCGGTTTAATATCGCGGTGCACCACGTTCAATGAATGCGCATAACCCAGCGCCTCGGCCACGCGCGCCACGATGCTCAGCACCTGGGGTAAAGGCAGCAGGCTATCCGGCTTGGTGTACGCCACCAGATCCTTGCCTTTGAGGAACTCCATGGCGATATAGGCCAAATCATGTTCTTCGCCCGCATCGTACATGGTGACGATGTGAGGATGGTTAAGCCTGCCGGCCGTTTCGGCCTCTCGGAAAAAGCGGGCTTTCACCTCCTCCAATTCATCGGCCTCAAACTCCTGCGCCAACGCCATGGTCTTGATGGCCACAACGCGGCTGATCTTGGGATCTTTACCGAGATACACCACACCCATGGCACCTTTGCCCAATTCCTTCTCAATCTGGTAACGCCCCAACATCGGCTTGGCCATTCCAACCTGATCCAGTTTCATGGTGCTGTCATTGCCCCGACCGGATGAACCGCCAAGGATGATCGTTTCTGCCATGGCCTTGGATTGCGCGGTGCGCGCTTCCAGATCGCGGAATTTTGGATTGTGGTCGGCCATATATTTGAACACCGACTCCGCCTTGTTGAATTGGCGTTTGCGTTCAAAATCCAATCCCAAGTTGTACAACACGTCCATCAGGCTATCGTCCAGCGGCACCTTGCGGAATTTGTCAAAAGCCATATCCAGCTGACCTTGCCCTTGGAAGGCCAGGCCCAACATGCGATTGCTTTCCGCCGAATCGGCATCGGATTTTTCTTTGCCTTTTTCGGTCATCAGGAAACGTTTGGTCGTCAGCAACAAATGGCCAACCAGCAGAAGCGCGGCAGGCAACATCAACTGTAGCCACATCGCCTGCGTTGTCATCAGCACAAAATGGATCGCCAGCAAGGCCACAAAAAGCCCGCCCGTGATTGCGGCACCCAGGCCTGCGCTCAAGCGCGGCAAAAGCAGGATCAGATACAAAGCGACCAGCAGGAACACGCCCAGTTCAGCCCACGCCCCCCAGCCGGGTGCGGTGAAGAAATCCTGTTTCAGAATGCTGGAGACGGAATGGGCCAAAGTCAGTACCGGCGGCGTCGCCGCAGAGATGGGGGTGACCTGGGTCGCCCCCACCCCTGCGGCAGTTGCACCGATCAGAACGATCTTATCCTTGTATTTTTCTGCAGGGATCTTTCCGGTCAGCACATCGTAAAAGGAGTCCACTTGAAAAGCGGGTTTGCCATCCTGGTCAGCATAAAAATACGTAAACATACGCAGTGCCGGATCGGTCGCGATACTCAAATTACCCAACTTGACCCCTTCGCCGAGCGTCACATTGATATCCTTCGGCTCTAGATTAAGACTCTTGGCTGCAATCAATAACGAGAGGGAAGGGTAGTACTGGTCGTAATACCCCACCACCAGCGGCTCGGTGCGAATACCGCCGTCCACATCCGGCGTGGCGTTCAGGTGGCCGATCGCCATCGCCTGCTGCCCCAATACAGGAATAGGGAACAGGGCATTGAACGAGGGTATGGGCAATGCCGCTTCGGCAGAACCTTGGACATTCACCAAATTATTCTTCAGGACAAATTCCGGGAGTGGCGAATCCGGATTGCCCTGGGGTTCGCCCAATTCAAAATACAGACCCAGCAACACGTTATTGACCTTGGCCATGCTTTCGGCCAATTTCTGGTCATTGTCAAGATGCAGCAGGGCTTCCTGCATCAAGCCTTGCAACTCTTTCCATTCAGTTGGATTGGTATTCTTGAGTGAGGTCTTTTCGAGGACACTGGCGATATTGAGGATGTAATCCAAGCCGGCATCAACTTGCGGTTCAAAGAAAAGCGCGGTCTGTCCAATTACTTTTGGGTGGCCTTCAGCCAATACCTCCAGCAACTTTCCCTGGATTTCGCGCGGCCAGGGCCAACGTCCCAAATTCGCGATACTGTCTTCATCGATAGCAATCACAGCAATTTTGTCACTGGGGGTGCGCGATGAGAATAACACTCCCCAGTCATAGGCCTTGCGCTCCAAGCTCTGGATAACACCCGTACTGCCGCTGAATAAAAACAACACAACAACCACCAACGCGGTGAACCAGTCTGCTTTATGAAACGTAGTTTTTCTCATATGCGCCCTGCTATGAATTTAGTGTTCCCGAGGTTTTCTTTTCTCATGCGGCGCTGATACTAAAACATTTTTCAATCCCAGACCATACCCGATTGATTTATTAGAAAATTGAACATTTATCGCCGCGTGATCGTGACGGGAACTTTCGCCAGATTAGCCACTTTGCTGGTCACCGAACCCAACAACAATTTGGCCAGACTTTCATGACCTTGAGCGCCGATGACGATCTGATCCACCTGCTGCTCTTCGGCATATTGCAAAATGGCCTCGGCGGGTTGGCCAATGCTGATGTGGTATTGATAGGGCAGATCGGCCGCATCCAGAGCGGCTCTGGCATCTTTCAAAGCCTCCATGCCCTGCTCACGGTAGTAGTCATTGATCGTGTCCTGGTTGATAAACAGTTTGACGTTACCCGCTGCCACATTCCATTGCACATTCAGCAAAAACAACTGCGGAATGCTCGTAGTCTCCCGCGACAACTTGATGGCGTAGTTCACCGCACTGATAGCGTTGTCAGATCCGTCGACCGGAATCAAAATTCTCATTTTCTAGCCCCTGTCATTTATTTTTCGAAGTATCAACCCGCACATCCACCAGATCCACGACTTTAATCTCGGCTTTTCTTTGCATTGCCATAAGTTTTCCGACCGCAAGAACCAACACGGCACACAGCAACGGAATCAACCAATGCAACGCATGGCTCGATTCCAAAAGTGGCTGTAACAAAGGCTCCCCGACCAGCATCTCACCGGCCACATAACCCAACAAAGCTCCGCCCGCCAAAATGATCAAAGGGAAACGGTCGATCATCTTCAACACCAGTTGACTGCTCCATGCGATCAACGGAATGCTGATCAACAACCCAAATACCAGCAGGAACACATTCCCCTTGGCCGCTGCGGCAACCCCGAGCACGTTGTCCAAACTCATCACAAAATCGGCGATGATGATCGTCTTCACTGCGCCCCACAATTGCGTCTCCGCCTTGATGTTGCCCTCGCTATGCCCTTCGTCTTCCGGCAGGATCAGCTTGATGCCGATCCACAACAACAGCACCGCACCCACCAGCTTGAGGTAAGGCAAAGCAAGCAGGCTCACCGCAAAGAACGTCAGCACGACGCGCAAGCCGATCGCCCCGCCGACCCCGTACATGATGCCTTTCCGACGTTGCGCTTCGGGCAGGTTGCGGCACGCCAGCGCGATTACCACCGCGTTGTCGCCCGACAACAACAGATCGATCAGGATGATCTTGAATACATCCACCCAGAATTGGGTGCCGGACAACATCTCTAACATCTAAACTTCCTTTAAAAATAAACACGGCACAGCTTGGGATCGATGCTCACGTTTAGGGTTTTTTGGTTTGAACAGTGAATAATTGTTCCGGCGATTTCTAAAACTTCAACACTTTTTGCATGGTGCGTCCCATCTCGGCCGGATTGCGCGTGATATGGATCCCGCATTCTTCCATCACTTCCAGCTTCTCGTTCGCACCACCCTGGCCGCCCGAGATGATCGCACCGGCATGTCCCATACGCTTGCCCGGCGGTGCAGTGACACCCGCGATAAACCCGACCACCGGTTTGCGCATATTGTCCTTAATCCAGCGTGCGCACTCCTCTTCATCACTGCCGCCGATCTCGCCCACCATCACCACCGCATCCGTATCGGGATCATCGTTGAACAATCTCATCACCTCAAGATGCTTCAGACCGTTGATCGGATCACCGCCAATGCCCACACAGGACGACTGTCCCATCCCCAACGCAGATAGTTGCCCAACTGCCTCATACGTCAGCGTGCCGGAACGCGACACCACGCCGATGCGACCCTTTTTGTGAATGTGTCCGGGCATGATGCCGATCTTGATTTCATCCGGCGTAATCAGACCGGGGCAATTCGGCCCGAGCAGTATCGTCTTACTACCGCGCATCTTGTCGCGGGTCTTCAACATGTCATGCACCGGAATCCCTTCGGTGATACAGATCACCAATTCCACACCGGCTTCCACAGCTTCGTCGATGGCTGCTGCGGCGCCGGAAGGCGGCACATAAATCACCGACACCGTTGCGCCGGTGGCCAATTTTGCATCAAGTACGCTGGCATACACCGGTATGCCTTCGAATTCTTCGCCGGCTTTTTTCGGATTCACACCTGCCACAAAACAATTCGCTCCGTTCGCATAACTCTTGCAATGAAATGTATGGAACTGCCCCACCTTGCCGGTCATGCCTTGGGTAATAACTTTTGTAGTTTTGTTGATGAGGATGCTCATTTTTGACCTCCCGCTGCGACAACTACTTTTTGCGCCGCATCCGCCATATCGTTCCCGGAAATAATGGGCAATCCGGATTCGGCGAGGATTTTCTTTCCCAGCGCCACATTGGTCCCTTCAAGCCGCACGACCAGAGGCACTTTGAGACTGACCTCGCGCGCTGCGGCCACCACTCCCTCGGCAATCACATCACACTTCATGATTCCGCCAAAAATATTCACCAGAATCGCTTTGAGATTGGGATTTTTCAGCATCAGCTTGAACGCCTCGGTGACTTTTTCCTTGCTTGCGCCGCCGCCCACATCGAGGAAGTTCGCCGGATTTCCACCATAAAGTTTGATGATATCCATGGTTGCCATCGCCAGTCCGGCACCGTTCACCAGACAGCCAATATTGCCGTCGAGTTGTATATAAGCGAGGTCGAATTTTGAGGCCTCGATCTCGGCCGGATCTTCCTCATCCAGATCACGCATCGCGACCAGTTCGGGATGGCGGTACAGCGCATTCGAATCGAAATTGAACTTGGCATCCAAGGCGATTACTTTGTTGTCGGCGGTCAACACCAGCGGATTGATCTCGGCCAGCATCGCATCTTTCTCCACGAAGGCACGGTACAAACCCTGCAACACCTTGATCGCTTCGATACTTGCGGCTTCCGGAATTCCAATATCGCGTGCAACTTTTGCCGCTTCACCCGCCGTCAGGCCGGCTTGCGGATCGATGCGAACTTTATGGATTTTTTCCGGCGCATGTTTGGCGACTTCCTCGATCTCCATGCCGCCCTCGCTGCTCGCCAGTAACGTGACGCGTTGCGAAGCACGATCCACCACCATGCCCAGATAGAATTCGCGTGCGATTTGCGCACCCTCTTCGACGAGTAATCGGCGCACCACCTGGCCTTCGGCTCCGGTCTGATGCGTAACCAGATGCATGCCCAGAATCTGTCCGGCGAATAAGCGAACTTCCTCCACGGACTTGGCCACTTTCACCCCCCCGCCTTTGCCGCGCCCCCCCGCGTGGATTTGCGCCTTGACCACCCAAACTTTACCGCCCAATTGTTGTGACGCAGCAACCGCCTCATCCACACTAAAACACGCGACACCGCGCGGCGTCGGCACCTCGAACTCGCGCAAGATTTCTTTTCCCTGATACTCGTGAATCTTCAATTTAGCCCCCTTCAAGATTTTCGGAATTTACCAGACTGCAATCGAATACGCTCTACCAAAATGCGGCGGGGTCGCAGGAAGTGATCCAGCGACCCCGTCATGAGTCTCAACCCGGCATCTCAGAAATCCCAGCGCACCCCGCCCGAGAAAAAGAAACGCGTGGTCTTGTTCGTTTGTTGTCCACCGCCATAGTTCGTAATCTCATAACCACCGTCCACATCCAGGGTGATTTGTTCCTTGATCCGATACGCTCCCCGCACCATTGGTGAAAAACGTTTCGTCGTGCCGCCGAATTGATCTTTCTGGTTATACAACTGGACTGAAGAATCGATCGCCCAGCCCTGCTTAAGCTGAGTGTGGTTGTATAAGAACAGCGAGAGTCCATTGACCGCGCTGCTGGTATTGAGTGTAGTGCTCACCGACCAAATATCGCCGGCCTGCAACAGGTTGCTGCCGATCACCTGCCCTGTAATGCTCTTCTCCGCACCACGGCTTGCCGAGGCGGGCAAGACGCCCTCCAGTGCCGTTTCTCCACTGGCGCTTAAACCGGTGATGCTGGACAAACGAAAATCACCGCCCACTTGCCATTTGTCTTTAAAGGGCAGAGTCACACCCAGTTGCCCACTGTTGGCCGTGGCAGTACGCGCCAGAGCCAGACTGCGCAGACTACTAGCCGAAGTGGCCTGCAACAACGCATTGATGGAGGATGTACCCGCTCCGTTCAGTGCATTGCGGATACTCAGCGAGGGCGTCTTGCGATGATCAAGCATGAAATTGACCATGGCATTCGACACACCGAACGTGCCCATCACTTGGGCGGCGTTTAATGCTTTGAAGTTCGCGTCATAATCCACCAAGGCAAAATATGATTTCTTATCCTCGTAATACCGCCACTCGGCACCCACGGCGCGACGATCCAGCACCCCGTCCACATTCTGATTGATACCGTAGAAGGACATCGCCCCTGCGTCGACACTTGCACCGAAAAAGGTGGGTTTGCTACCCGTGGAATAATCCGCCAACGTCCCTGCCACCCCGTTGAAGCGCAAATCCCGCGAGTCACCGTATGAGCCGGCCAATCCGTCGAAGCGCCCCATGACTCCACCGCCATACGCCGACTGCCGACCCACACGCAACAAGTAACTCTGTTTGCGGCTCTTGATTTCGCCATAGGCTGAACTCACGCGGTTGATGCTGGATTTGTTGGAGAGCAGATTCAGCGTATTCACATCCCGGAACACCAGACGACCGTCGTAGTCATCACTGAGATACCGCTCGGAAGCATCCACGCTGCTGATCAGCATGGATTGATCGGTCATCGACGTTGAGAGGGTCTCGGCAGCATTGTTGAAGGTCTGCGTCGAATCCAACTTGGATCGACCGTAATAGTACCGCGACGAGATACTGCCAAAAGTCACCAAGCGCGCCTTTTGTACCTTCTCTTTGGTCTCGATGATACCGACCTCAGTATCTTTGCCGGACATACTTGCCAAGCGTTGCGCCACTTGCGCGGCACCTTCGCCCTCCGGATACAGCCTCAAGTAGAGTTCATATTCGACCCGTGCCTTGTCCAGTTGCTTGGCGCGTTCGCGCGCGACACCCACCCATTCCTGTCCGTCTTGTGAAAAATCATTGGGCGGTAACAACAGCAACTTATTAAAAACATCCACCGCCGCTTCGTTATTCTTTGCCGCCAGTGCTTCGCGCCCCTGCACCATCAATGTTCGCGCCTGCATGTTTATATCCAACATGGCCGCCGCTTCGCTGGTAAGCGTTTCCGCGGCCACTGCGGCAGGTGCCAGTTTGATAGAAGGCAACAGCGGCAATGGCCCTGTAGCCATGGGTCTTTTCTCGGGTCGGATGGTGACCAGCAAACTGCGATTATCCTTGCCAACCGCCACGCTGTATTCGGCTTCGCGCGAAAATTGCACGACCAATTTAGGTTTAGTCTGCTGGTCATGTGTGGTCACGGTAAAGCTCGGAATGAGATTTGAGGGAGGTGACTTTCTGACTTCGTTATCAACCCATGTTTCCGTACTCGTCGCACCCTGTACGCGGTCGTAAAATATCTCCAGAGTCTTGCCGTGGCTCTCGGGAAAATGACGTTGATATTGAACCGGCCCGGTCAGGAGGATCGTGGCGACGACCCCCTTCTCTTGGAATTCAAGGCTGACATCGTCCAGGGGCTGGGCGTTTACCACTCCACCGCACACCACCGTACACAGTGCGAAAAGAAACCGCTTTATTTCCGCATTCCAATTGATCGTCATTTCGACACTCCTAATACGATTCATATCGTCGATATCCGCATGAAAAGGTCGCACAGCACCAGCATGCGCGGCCAGTGAGTCAGTACAAATCACCAACTGGAAAACTGGCGGCCTTCGTTACCACTCGGTTTGTGGCACCCGCTTTGGGAGCAATCCTGGGATGAATTTGCGCCATGATCCCTATCATGATTTCTGTTGTTATGGCAACTCCTGCAAGTTGGGTTGTGTGGCGCCACCAAGTCAAAATGACCGGATGCGCCCTTCCAAGTTGTTTGCGATTTGTGGCAAACATCGCAAGAAACGCTGAACGCCAGGTCAGTGAAATGATAGCTGGGTTGTGCCGGAGTAGAGATTGAAGCGTGACAGTTTCGGCATAGACCTGCCTCATTTCCAGTATGGAAGCTAGCAGGCCGCCATCCGTTGCTCCTTGTCCTGTGACAGGTATCGCAGGTAGCACCAGAAATTATTCGAGCATGGTTGAAAACGGTCACACCTGCGTTTGTGTGGCAACTATCACATGCACCAGCCGCATTGTGTTTGAAAGCTGCGGGTCGCCAGCCAACAAAGCTATGACAGGCGTCGCACTCATCAACATTCCTCAACCTGGTTGTGTATGGAATTGGAGAGTTATGGCCTGCTGGTAATCGATTCCCAGGAGTCACTTCTGGGCTGTTAATGTGACATGATTTGCAGACCCCCACCGTTGCACCGGTATGATTCCAACTTGCCGGCAACCACGCACTAGATCGGTGGCAGCTATCGCAAGATTTTGTCGCCTTATTCCCGGAATTGTGTGTCGATGGTTTCGCGAACGATAGACGTCCGTTATGACAGGTGGCGCATTGGCCAGGCAGTGCATTTCCGTGATTAAAGCGAGCCCCCAACCAAGTCGCTGTATTGAAGTGGCAACTTTCACACGGCGCATCGGTGACGATATGGGAATTCGATTTAGGCGTTGCGACGATGCGCTTGCCCACAGCATGGCAACCATCACACGCTCTAGGCGTACCTTTGAACACGCCGCCGATGTGGCACGTCTCGCATGCCGCCGTGGCATGTCCCCCCGAAAGCGGAAAACCCGTGGACATGTGATTGAAGTCACGCCCGGCGAGTTGCGATTCGGCGGTTGCCGAAAGTGAAAGTACGGTTAGCGCGATGGCAAACACGTTGCCCAAAATTCGTCCTAGTCGTTGCATGATCCACCCCCGTCAGTTATCGATTCCCTGCTTTACACGTATTACAAATTACTTTTTCTTTACGACACCCTTGCCAGCTTCCTTGCCTGCGACCACCACACCCAGCTTTATATCCTTCCAAGTGTTGCCGTCATGGCAACGCTCGCAACGGTCACCGAAATTGCCGTTGTGTACATCGTCACGGTCATGGCAACTGCCGCACGAGGTGGACAACACCACTTTTTTGTCCATCGGCTTGCTGTGGCATGTATAACATTTGTTCGCTGATTTCTTGTGCGGTCCGTCCAGCTTGAAATCGGTCTTGTCATGATCGAAATCCCAAGTTTCCCACGAGCGTGTGGAGTGGCAAACTTGGCATTCAGTTCCTAAACGGCGCTTGTGAACATCGTCTTTTTCATGGCAACCCATACATTCTTTGGGGGCATCTTTGAACAGCGGCGTCAGGTGGCACTTCTTGCATGCCACCAGAAAGTGTCTTCCCAGCAGCGGGTATTTCGACATGCGCTGATGGTCGAACGTGGTCTTGTTCCAAGATTCCGCACCGTGACAGCTCTCGCACTTTTTGCCCTCCTGCCCTTTGTGCTTGTCGTCTTTTTCATGGCAAGAGAAACAGTCCATCGGCAATTTGTCTTTGACCAAATCGCCCTTATGGCAAGCCGTACATTTCAGCGGCGAGGGTGATTTATGCTTGCCGAGCAGCGGGAATTTGGTCTTCTTATCGTGATCGAAGTTCGACTTTTTCCAATCATTTTCGTCGTGGCAAGTCTCGCACTTGACCCCGAATTTACCCTTGTGCGACTTGTCGTCGTCTTTCTTGTGGCAAGCAATACACGTCATTTGTAGCTTGTCTTTATACAGATCGCCTTTATGGCATTCCGTACACTTCAACGGTGCGCGGTGCTTGCCGAGCAGCGGGAATTTGGTCTTCTTTTCATGATCGAAAGTGATTTCTTTCCAATCTTTTTCGGTGTGGCAGGTCTCGCACTTCGGCCCGAATTTACCCTTGTGCGCCTTGTCGTCGTCTTTCTTGTGGCAGGCATTACACAGCTTGGGTGTGTCTTTGTATTTCTTGTCGATATGGCATTTATCGCACTTCACTTCTTCGTGCTTGCCCAACAATTTGAACTCGGTTTTGTCGTGATCAAACTTGGTCGTTTTCCAGTCTTTTTCACTGTGGCATTTGGCACAATCCGTCCCCAGCTTGCCTCTGTGCGCCTTGACGTCATCTTTTTTGTGACAAGCGACACAGGTCTTAGGGGTGTCTTTGTATTTGTGCTCGATGTGGCATTTGACGCATTTCACATCGACGTGTTTGCCCAGCAACTTGAAATGTGTCTTGTCGTGATCGAACTCGGTGGTCTTCCAGTCTTTGTCGATGTGGCACTTGGCGCAATCCGTCCCCAGACCGCCTTTGTGTTTGTCGTCTTTTTTGTGGCAGTCGTTACAGTAGGTCGGCGCTTGGCTAAATTTCTTGTCCGGTTTGTGGCAACTGGCGCATTTCACCTTCTCGCCAAGGTGAGCGCCTTTCAGGATAAAGTCGGTTAGCTTGTGATCGAACTTGGCATGGTCGAATTCCGCGATCTTGGCATCACGACCTTTGTGTTCGGTGTGGCATTCTTTACATTCTTTTGCCGCGTCCAGACGGCCATGAAAACCTAATTTGCCCGCCACATCTTTGCCGATATCCTTGTGGCAATCCAAACACAACCTGGGCTGAGCGCCCTTGTCGAATTTCTTGTGGCACTTTTCACAGTCTTGTTCTTCTTTTGCATGCCCCTTAATGACATCGCCCGGCAATAACAAATTGCTTGCCTGAACCTGGATCGGGTTCGCAAACAGAAGTATCAGCAGGGCGAGGGTGCGAATTAACATAGGCCTTTTTCAGCTTTGCTGAATCAATAAGCGTGCACAGCATACACGTGGTAGAAGGCACTGAAAACCATCATATAAACCAGGGGAATGTGGAAAATGTGCCACCACGAAAACAGGCGCTCATAGGTGTGGAACTGGGCCGTATCACGTACCGCGCGGATATACACGATCAACTTTTCGCGATTCTCCTGATACATCTTTTCCAGGCCGGCCATTTGTTGGCCGTTGAAATTATTATCACGCGCTTGCTTGTGCATGATCTGATGAATCTCTTTGGACAAAGAATGTGTTAGCGAAGACGCCTCGAATCCCACTTTGATGAAGTTAGAAAATCCGTAACCGGATTCTTTGGAGTATTTGATTCCGCGCTCATGAAATTGGTCGAGTGCCAATTCCACGGTGGGCGCAAAGTGGAACACCGATTTGACCTCTTCGGTTGTTTCCATTTCAGCGCGTATTTCATTCAAGGTGGTTTGACGGCCATACAGACCGTGGTGGATTTTGGTGTAGAAGAAACGGCCAAACGTCCCGCTACCCGACACCAGCAACATACACACCAGAGCCACACCGGCGTTGATGGAGCCGATATGGTAAGTGGAGTGGAAAATAATCATGAGCGGGCCCAAGATTCCCATCACCATATGCCATTTGAACCAGGTGGGCAGGAAGCCAAGATTCTGCATGAAGCCTGCGCGCTTGCGCAGCGGATAGAGCAACAAGATCAGCATCATGATGCCGCCGATCAAGCCGATGTTGTAACCGATGTCGTCACCGGGTTTAAATAAGGTTTTGGGAGCGAGGACGAAATATCCAGCGATGGTGATGACGCCGATGATGCTGATAAAGATCAGCCAATGCGTGTGTTCGGATGGGTTTTTAGCCTTCATTGATAATCTTCTTTTAAAGTTAGGAATTGGAAGGGACGCGCATTGTAACGGCGAACGCTACTCCCATCAAACTCGGCAATTGTATAAAGTTGGTTTGCATCATAAAATCCAGCGGCTTGCGACAAAAGAAACGCTACGAAGTTCCACTTGCCCAAGTCAGCCCTGCAAATTTGGCTATTTTCTGTCTGTCGCTCCGCTAAAGGGGTTGTCTCAGACTCCACCTATTGATTGAAAAATTACCATGACCCTGACCGATCTTTCCGTTTATCTCATCCCGTTGGCCGTCATCTTTTTCTTTTATATGAGCGGCAAACGTAAAAAGGAACACTCTTCTGCGGAACAAATGAACGAGGCCATCGAGGCGGGTTTGACCGAACCTTCCTCTTTGCATCCCGAGATTGATCCGCGCTTGTGTCTCGGTTCTGGGAGTTGCATTACCGCCTGCCCGGAAGAAGCGATCGGCATGATCAAAGGTAAAGCGGTGTTGATCAACCCGACCCTGTGCATCGGCCACGGCGCCTGTGCTGCTGCCTGCCCCCACCATGCCATCACACTGGTTTTCGGTACCGAAAAGCGCGGTATGGATATCCCCCAGGTTGACCCCAATTTTGAAACCAACGTTCCGGGTATCTTTATCGCCGGCGAACTGGGAGGCATGGGTTTGATTCGCAAGGCGGCGGGTCAAGGCACTCAGGCAATGGACTCCATCGCCAAGTTGAAAGGTAGCTCTTTCCCATACGATGTGGTCATCGTGGGTGCCGGCCCGGCCGGCTTGGCCGCCACGTTGGGTGCCATCGATAAGAAATTGCGTTATGCCCTGATTGAGCAGGAATCTTCCCTCGGTGGTGCGATTTTTCAGTATCCACGCAACAAAGTGGCCATGACTGCTCCTGTCAAACTGCCCATCATCGGCCAAATGCAATTCAAGGAAGTGAGCAAAGAAACGCTGCTTGAATTCTGGCTTGGCGTGATCGAAAAGGTTGGTATCAAACTCAACTTGAACGAACGTATGGAAACCATCACCAAAACCGATTCAGGGTTTGTCGTAAAAACCACCAAAGGTTCGTATGAAACACGCGCCGTGTTGCTGGCGATTGGTCGTCGCGGTACGCCGCGCAAGCTGGGTGTGCCCGGCGAAGATTTGCCCAAAGTGGTGTATCGCCTGATCGACCCGGAGCAATACAAAAATATGCACGTGTTAGTTGTCGGTGGCGGCGACAGTGCGCTTGAAGCGGCCATCGCCATCGCCGAGCAGCCCGGCACGACGGTCACCCTGTCTTATCGGAGTGACGCCTTCGGACGTGGCAAGCCAAAGAACCGGGTGCGGTTGCAGGAAATGTCCGACAAAGGAAAATTGACGGTGCGCTTGAAATCCAACGTTAAATTGGTCGAGAAGGACAAACTCGTAATCGAACAGGGCGGAGAGAAATTCGAGATCCCCAACGACGCCATCATCGTCTGCGCGGGCGGTATTCTGCCCACCCCGTTCCTGAAAGAGATTGGCGTAATGGTGAACACCAAGTTTGGTACGACTTGAGTTCAACTTCGAATCCGGTTCACCTTAATCAGGCAAGCCCGAGTCTCCGAACGCTTCGAACACCGATGCAAACTCACCAAAACTGAGACGCCAGCTTTCCCGCTGGCGTCTCAGTTTTTAATAGCAGTGATTGCCTTCCGCCTTCCAACTTAAAACAATGCTTTCGGCTGAAAGTGTGAAATCCAGTTTGCAGAAATAGGTCTTCGAACTAACCGGCAGGCTGCGCTCCCTTTCACTGTTTATCCACCTGCCTCCCACTCCATTCTGATTCGGCACGTAGATCGAGACGGGTATCGGATAGGAACCGCCGCCGGAGATTCGGATTTGCGAACTTGAATATTCAACGATCTTGCTACCGTCGGACAATTTGGCTTCCCCGCTGGGTACTCCTAAAGTCCTGACCAGATCATCGTAAGTCTTCCCGATCAGCTGATTGTTGTTCGACTCATATTTTGCCTGCTGTTCTTTGATGCGCTGGGTTCCGCAGCCCGGCAGGGCAACAAGCAAACTCAAACAAATCAAAATAGATTTCTTCATGTCAATTTCCTTCACCACATTGCGGTGGATCCAAGATAGCAACACAAGCAGACATGCGCAATATTTCGTTTGAAATAAAGAAAAAGCCCCGCATTCCTGCGAGGCTTTAAATGGTGCGCCGGGCACGATGAGTCCGGGAACTGGGAGTTCAGAAAGACATTACCAAGAAAACACCTTGAGTTAGTTGTGCAATTGCGCGATAGAAAATAATTAAATTGCCCATGCGCATCATTATTGGTACGATGCCCATATGAACAAACCCACACTCGAAGTTAGATTCTTCATAACCGATGGTGGCACAGAGCCTGTGCGCGTTTGGTTTCGTGAGTTGTCAGCCACCGACCGTAAAACAATCGGTGAAGATATCAAGACAGTGCAGTTTGGTTGGCCTCTTGGTATGCCGCTGGTGCGTAAATTGGATAAGGATCTATGGGAGATTCGGATTCACTTAGACGGTCGCATTGCCAGAGTGTTATTCACTGTGGCGGGAAGCAAGATTGTTTTGCTACACGGGTTTATTAAGAAATCTCAAACAACACCGCAGCCCGATTTGAAATTGGCAAAAGACAGAATGAGGAGCGAATAATGAAGGCAAAAAATATAGGTAGCAGTTTTGATGATTTCCTGGCTGAAGAAGCCATGCTGGACGAGGCAACAGCAGTCGCTGTTAAGCGCGTGATCGCGTGGCAAATTGACCAAGAAATGAAAGCTCAAAATCTTACCAAGACATCGATGGCCAAAAAGATGCATACCAGCCGTGCGGCACTGAACCGATTGCTTGATACCACAGACACCAGCCTAACGCTCACTACGCTTTCTAGTGCCGCATCCGTACTGGGGAAAAAGCTGCGCATTGAATTGGAGGCGGTTTAATCGGCTAGCATCATCGAATGAAGGCAAATGCTGTGCAGAGTGAAGACGAACTCAGGGCGCTTAAATCTGAAAACGCTCGTCTGATTGAACTCCTCGAAGCGCATCAAATTGAATGGCGTTTGCCGCCAGAGCCAATCCCGCTTCCAATACCCGATATAGAGCATTCTAGGTTTAGCCCCCAAGAAAAAGTAGCGCTCTTTCGTCGCCTGTTCAGGGGGCGTACTGATGTTTTCCCAATTCGTTGGGAAAGCAAGACCACCGGCAAAGTCGGCTATACCCCAGCTTGCGCGAATGAATGAAAAGCTGGCGTATGCAATAAGCCGCGCATCAAATGTTCGGATTGCAATCACCGCTTGTTGCGTCCACTTACCGATACCGTAATCTACGATGCATCTCGCAGGAAGATGCACTATTGGGGTATACCCATTCCTAGCTGATGACTCCTGTCATTTTCTTGCTGCGGATTTCGATGAGGCTGAATGGAAAGAAGATGCGCAGGCATTTATTCAGTCATGCCAAGAATTAGGTGTGCCAGCGGCACTCGAAATTTCGCGTTCAGGAAATGGGGCGCACGCTTGGATTTTCTTTTCTGGCAGCGTGTCTGCCCGCGATGCTCGACGACTGGGTACCGCAATTATCAGCCATACCTGCACTCGCACCCGCCAGCTCAAGCTCGAATCCTACGACCGACTTTTTCCCAATCAGGACACGATGCCCAAGGGTGGAT
>CAZRZH010000013.1:0-28239 GCA_964604485.1 uncultured Sideroxydans sp. | reverse complement strand
ACTACAAGTCGCGCAGTTAACACGTTTGGGGAGGGCGGCAGATAAACGCTATTCGCTAAGTGACATTTCGTGGAGGTTTTTCGTCCCTAAATTAGAATTTCCATGACTGGTTAAGTCAGCTCGTTGAGAATATCTTGTGCCCACGGATGTGTGTTCCCGTAATGTTTTACGAGTTTTCCTTGGTCTGTCCGAAACAGAAGGCGGGCTGGCATGTCATCAACCGAGTTGTCGTAGATGTAAGCTCGGTCAGCAAGGCGAGTGGCGATAGTACAGTTGGCAATCGAGCGAGTGTGGCGGGCAATGATCTTGCCGATAGGGACATCGTGCCCGCCTTCCATCACTCGTAACGCAACGCGTTTTGCATTGATGGAGGGGTCGTCGGTTCCCACGAAAAACAGCCGCACAAAAAACCCCGCGTTTTGGGCGCGCCGAATGAAATCCAGTTTGTCCGGCATGGAAAGTACAGTTTCAAACGCAAGGCTGGCAGACTCTATCAAGCAGTTTTCGCGGATTTCTGCGGCACGTATGGCGGCTTTAAAAACAGCATCGGGCGAATTCCAGTCGCCGAACTCATCGCGCGCAACAAAATCGGGATTCACATAGACACATCCCTGCATCCATTCGTGGCGCAGAAGTTGTTCGGTGATCGATGTTTTTCCTGCGCCGTTCGGCCCGGCTACCACAATGAGGCGGGGCTTTTCAGCCGCGTTCATTTTGCAACTCAAGTTGTTTTGCGGTGATGATTTCTGACCGCAAGCGTTGCATCATTTGTTCTTTGGCTTGCGCTGCCTTGAGGCGGGCTGCGGCCGCAACGGAATTCATCAGGGACTCCAGCTGTGCATCGCTGGGTTCGTGGTGAATGTCGTTCAGATTGAAATGATCGGGTTGCATCGGCTCTCCTTAAAAGTGTCTGTTCCACCTGTTGTGGCGATGGATCATGCCACAACAGGTGGAATGCTTGCTTACGCCTTCCCCACCAACTCCTTCAACATAAACGGCAAGATGCCGCCGTTCTTGTAGTAGTCCACTTCGATCGGTGTGTCGATACGCAACAACACGCTGACGTTCTGTTTGCTGCCGTCTTTGCGGGTGATGGTGAGCGTCACGTCTTGTTGTGGTTTCAGGTTGTCGTTGATGTCGATGAGGTCGAAGGTCTCTTCGCCGGTCAGGTTCAAGCTGGCCACGCTATCGCTACCTTTGAATTGCAAAGGCAGCACGCCCATGCCCACCAAGTTGCTGCGGTGGATGCGTTCGTAGCTCTTGGCGATGACGGCCTTTACGCCCAGTAGTTGTGTACCTTTCGCTGCCCAGTCACGCGATGATCCGGTACCGTATTCTTCACCCGCGAAGATGACGGTGGGTGTGCCGTCGGCGATGTGCTTCATTGCGGCATCGTAGATCGCCACTTGTTGACCTTTGTACAGGGTGTAGCCGCCTTCCACGCGCGAACCGTCTGCATTCGGTGGCAGCATCAGGTTCTTGATACGCACGTTGGCGAAGGTGCCGCGCATCATCACCTCGTGGTTGCCGCGACGTGAGCCGTAGCTGTTGAAGTCTTTCACTTCGACCTTGTGGCCTTGCAGATATTTACCTGCGGGGGTCGCCAGCTTGAAACTGCCTGCGGGGCTGATGTGGTCAGTGGTGACGGAATCGCCCATCACCGCCAATGCCTTCGCTCCTCTGATGTCGCCGACCTTTGGTGTGGCCGCATCGAAGAACGGCGGACGCGCGATGTAAGTGGAATCGTCCCACTGATACAGATCGCCCGTGGGGGCTTGGATGGCGTTCCACAGTGGCAGGTCTTTGGTGAGGTCGGAATATAGACGCTGGTACACCGCCGGGTCAGATGCGAACTTCATGACGGTCTGCACTTCGGCGCTGTTCGGCCAGATGTCTTTCAGATAAACGAGTTGACCATCTTTGCCGGTGCCGAGCGGGTCGGTGTCGAGGTTGATGTTCATCTTGCCCGCGATGGCGTAGGCGACCACCAGCGGAGGCGAAGCGAGGAAGTTAGCCTTCAGGTTGGGGTGGATGCGCGCCTCGAAGTTGCGGTTGCCGGAGAGTACCGCCGCGCAAATCAGGTTGTTGTCGGTGATGGTCTTGTCGATGTCTTCGCGCAGTGGGCCGGCGTTACCGATACAGGTGGTGCAACCGTAGGCAGCCAAGCCGAAGCCCAAGGTGGTCAAGGGTTCCAGCAGGCCTGCGTTGGTCAGGTATTCGGTGACGACGCGCGAACCGGGCGCGAGGGTGGTCTTGATGTGCGGTGCGACTTTCAAGCCTTTCGCGACAGCCTTTTTCGCCAGCAATCCTGCGGCCAGCAATACGCCGGGGTTGGAGGTGTTGGTGCAACTGGTGATGGCGGCGATCAATACATCGCCATTGCCTATCTTGAGATCGTCTTTGCCTGTCGCATAGCGGGTGTTCAACTTGTCGGCGGGTTGGTTGAAACCGTTCTCGGCGATGGGTTTGCTGAACAGGGTGTTGAAGGTGTCCTTCATTGCGGGCAAAGCGATGCGGTCTTGCGGGCGCTTGGGGCCGGCCAACGATGGCACGATGCTGTCGAGGTCGAGTTCCACCAGACTGCTGTAGTCGATGCTGCCAGCTTGCGGGATGCCGAACAGACCTTGCGCCTTGAAATACGCCTCGAATGCGGCCACTTCATCCGCCGTGCGGCCGGTGTTTTTCATGAACTGCACGGTCACGTCATCGACCGGGAAGAAACCCATCGTTGCGCCGTATTCGGGAGCCATGTTGGCGATGGTCGCGCGGTCGGGCAATGTGAGTGCAGAGGTGCCTTCGCCAAAGAACTCGACGAACTTGCCCACCACTTTGTGTTTGCGCATCAACTCAGTCACGGTCAAAACCAAATCCGTCGCGGTCACGCCTTCGCGTAATTTGCCTTTCAGATTCACGCCGACCACATCGGGTGTGAGGAAATACACGGGCTGACCGAGCATGCCCGCTTCCGCCTCGATACCGCCCACGCCCCAACCGACCACGCCGATGCCGTTAATCATCGTGGTGTGCGAGTCGGTTCCGACCAAGGTATCGGGATACGTCACGCCGTCTTTTTGAATGACGCCACGCGCCAAATATTCCAGATTCACCTGATGCACGATGCCGATGCCGGGTGGCACGACCTTGAAGGTATCGAACGCCTGCATGCCCCATTTCATGAAACGGTAACGCTCGGTGTTGCGCTCAAATTCCAGCTCCATGTTGATCTTGAGCGCGTTCGGATTGTTGTAGCTGTCGATTTGCACCGAGTGATCCACCACCAGATTCACGGGCACCAACGGCTCGATAATTTTCGGGTCTTTGCCCATCGCGGCGGCGGCATCGCGCATGGCGGCGAGGTCGGCCAGCAGCGGCACGCCGGTGAAATCCTGCAACACGATACGCGCGACCACGAAAGGAATTTCTTCGCTGCGCTCGGCGTTCGGCTTCCAGTTCGCCAGTTGTCGCACATGTTGTTCGGTCACCTTCTTGCCGTCGCAGTTGCGCAGCACCGATTCCAGCACGATGCGGATAGAGACGGGCAGGCGCGAGATGTTGCCGACACCGGCTTTTTCTAATGCGGGCAGGGAGTAATAAGAGGTTTGCGAAGTATTGGGCAGTGACAGGGATTGGCGGGAATCGAACAGATTGTGCGGCATGGGTTGTCTCCGAAGTGGGTGAGAAATCGACGCGGGATTATAGCTCCAAGCGCTTGACTGAGGGACATGCAAGGCGGGTTGCCCTGAAATTTGTAGCACTATTTTCTAAAGAACTGGCAGAACTTGTCCGATAGTGTCGGAGGGGTTCGATCAACCGGTAATCGGTATGCAGAAATAGGTGACTTTTCAGGCGTATTTCCGAATAATGTTGCCGCGAAGCAGCGGTTAGAATTTGCAGCATTCAAATAAAAAGGGTCGTTGTGCCTATCATTTGGAATACACCTTTGATCGTGTTGTCGGTGTTGATCGCAGTTCTGGGATCCTACACGGCGCTTACCCATGCTCAGCGCATGCGCGAAAACAGCGGGCGGACGGCAATGATCTGGATGTTCGCGGGCGGCGCCACGTTGGGTGTCGCCATCTGGAGCATGCATTTCGTCGGCATGCTGGCGGTGCATCTACCCATCCCGGTTGGTTTTGACCCGTTGTTGACCGCGTTATCCCTGGTGCCAGCGGTTGTTGCGGCTTTGCTGGGATTCCGCGTATTGCGCGACGAACACATCAACCCGCGCCGCCTGTTGCTCAGCGCGATTTTCATGGGGATAGGCATCAGCACCATGCATTATTTGGGCATGGCCGCGCTCAAGATGTCGCCCGATATCGAATACGATCCCTGGGTCTTTGCGCTGTCAGTTGCCATCGCCATCGGCGCATCCTGGGGTGCACTCCTCATCATGTACCACGAAAACTGGATCAAACTTTCCCCGCTACCGCGTTCTCTGCTTGGCGCATTGTTGATGGGGCTGGCCATCTCCGCCATGCATTACACCGCCATGCTGGGAATGTTTATCCCGGAAAACAGCATGTGTATGACCGATGTTTTGCGCATCGAGCCGCAATTCATGGCGAGCATGATGGGCATGACCGTGATGGTCTGGTTCGGCGGCGGCTGGCTGGCCAGCCTGTTCGATCAGCGGATGGCGCGCAAAAACGCGCAGGAGTTGGCTGAACTGGAGCGTGCCCACCGCGAGTTGTTCGAGCGTTCCGAAAAAATATCCCAAACCATGATCGCGGCGTTGAGCGAGAGTGAAGACCGGCTGCGTATGACGTTGCAGAATGCACCCGATGCGGTATTCATCACCGAACAGGACGGGCATATCACGTATGTCAACGATAACGTGGTTGAACTGTTGGGATACGAACGCGGGGAATTGTATGGCATGACCGTGTTTGATCTGGTGCCCGAGGAATGGAGAGAGTCGTACCATCAGGGTGGCAAGAAAATCATCGCATCCCAGTCGCGTGTGGTGTTCGAGGTTCGACTCGTCACCAAGACAGGAACCCGAATTCCGATGGAGCTGAATGCCGTCATGTTGCCGAACGGTCGTATCTACGGCTCATGCCGTGATATCAGTGAACGCAAGCGGGCACACAAGGAATTGCTGGATTCACAGCAGCACCTGCAGCGCATGATGGATTCGATTTCCGAGGGTATGTACGGTGTGGATGTCCGGGGTAACTGCACCTTCGTCAATGCCGCTTTCCTGCGCATATTGGGGTTTGAAAACGCGGACGAAGTAATGGGCAAACACATCCACAGCCTGATTCATCACTCGCATGCCGATGGCAAGCCCTATCCCGCAGCCGACTGCCTGATGTACCGGGCTTTTCACACCAACCAGTTGGCACATACCGACAAGGAGGTGTTCTGGCGAAAAGAGGGTACGGCTGTGCCGGTGGAATATTGGTCGCAACCCGTCAGCAAAGACGGCAAGGTGATCGGCGCGGTGGCCACGTTTATGGATATCACCCAGCGCAAGAACAATGAGCAGCATATTCACCAACTGGCGTTTTACGATCAGTTGACCAAACTGCCGAACCGCCGCTTGTTGATGGAACGCGCGCAACAGGCACTTGCCGTGAGTGCGCGCAACGGGCGCTACGGGGCGCTGATGTTGCTCGACCTGGACAACTTCAAAAAACTCAACGACACCAAAGGGCATGATGCGGGGGATTTGTTGCTGCGCGAAGTGGCCTGCCGTTTATTGGCTTCGATGCGCGAAGGAGACACGGTGGCGCGTCTGGGCGGGGACGAGTTCGTGGTGGTGCTGGAGGGTTTGAGTCTCAATCCGGAAGCGGCGGCGAATCATGCGGAAGTGGTGGCCGAGAAGATTCGCGCTTCACTGAATGAAACCTTTCAACTAAAAGACAGCCGGTACCAGACTTCGCCCAGTATTGGTGTGGTGATGTTTCTCGGGCACGACGAGAATCTTGAATCGCTGTTCAAATATGCCGACATTTCCATGTATCAGGCAAAACAGGCGGGTCGCAATACCATCCGCTTCTACGACCCGGAGATGCAGGCTGCCATTGACCTGCGCATCGAGTTGGAGGGCGAGATTGAGCAGGCACTTCATGCCAAACAATTCGTTCTGTATTATCAAGTGCAGGTAGATGCGCGGCGGCGGGCGCTGGGGGCGGAGGTGTTGATGCGCTGGGAGCATCCGCAACGCGGCTTGGTGTCACCGGCGCATTTCATTCCGCTCGCTGAAGAGACCGGGTTGATCGTGCCGATGGGTTTGTGGGCGCTGCGTGTCGCCTGTATGCAACTGAAGACATGGCAGCATGATGAGCTGACCCGCGACCTGACCCTCGCCGTGAACGTCAGCGCCAAACAATTCCGCAAAGTTGACTTTGTCGATCAGGTGCGCAACGTATTATTTGAGACCGGCGCCAAACCCTCGCACCTCAAACTCGAACTCACCGAAAGCACCGTGCTGGAAAATGTCGAAGACACCATCGCCAAGATGCGCGAACTGAAACTGCTCGGCATCAGCTTCTCCATGGACGATTTCGGCACCGGCTACTCCTCGCTGCAATACCTTAAACGCCTGCCGCTGGACCAGATCAAGATCGACCAGAGTTTCGTGCGCGACATCACCACCGATCCCAACGATGCCGCCATCGTGCAGACCATCATTGCCATGACCGAAGCGATGGGGCTGAACGTCATCGCCGAAGGCGTCGAGACCGCAGAGCAGCAAGAGTTCCTTGACTTGCGCGGATGTCATGCCTTCCAGGGGTATCTGTTTGGCAAACCGATGCCGTTGGCGCAGTTCGAGACTTTGCTGAGACAGAATGCACCGAGTATAACTTTGGCGACAGAGCATCAAGGCGCAGTTATCACCCAGATCAAGCGAGGGAGAAAGTGACATGAACGACACCAGCAAGATGTGCTACCTGCCCCAGGTGGATGCGGCCACACTGGGTGAAACCCTCGACGCATGGCGTGCAAGTTTTCCGAAGCTGGGCATCTGTGCATTTCTGCCGGAAGCAAACAAAGAATACGTTGCCTTGCTGCAAGCCGTTTGCGCGCAAAAAGAGGTCCCTTTGGTGGGCGCGATCTTTCCGGCATTGCTTTTGCAGGGCCGGTTCCATACCGACGGGGTGTGGCTGCTGTGCTTCGATGAAATGCCCTATCACGCACTGTATGAAAATCTGCCAACCGATGCGCAGGGCGCAGAACTGAAATCGAAAGAGATCGCCGCACAGGTCATCAGGCAACTTAAACCCAATGAGGAGGCCACGCTCTTCATGTTGTTCGATGCCATGGTGCCCAACATCAGCACACTGCTCGACCACCTGTATCTGAATCTCGCCAACCGCGTGCATTACGCGGGAGCCAATGCAGGCAGTGAGACATTCCAGCCTTTGCCCTGTCTGTTCGATGGCCAAAGGATCGCGCAGAACGGCGTGCTGTTGATGTTATTACCCAAACACAAGGGAGCCATTCTGGAGCATGGCTATCGCGCACCCGAGCAGGTCGTGTACGCCACTTCCACCGAAGGCAACCGCATCGCGCAGATTGACTGGCGACCGGCATTTGAGGTGTATCAGGAATTGGTGCGCGCGCAATATGACGTTGAAATCACGCGCGAGAATTTTTACCAGCACGCTGTGCATTTTCCGTTCGGCATCGTGCGCGCCAATCACCATGTGGTAGTGCGCATCCCGGTGGCGTTGAATGAGGATGGTTCATTGTTCTGTGTGGGCGAGGTGCCGGCCAACTCGGTGCTGACACTGTTGGAAAGGCCTTCTGTCGATAGCCGGGAAACCTTGCGTGTGTTGAACGCGGGCTTGAATGCGATGAATGGAAGCAGTACGGATGCCGAGTTGCTGTTGTTCTATTGTGCCGGGCGACGCATGCACCTTGGAGAGGAAACCGCAACGCAAGAGTTGCAGGAATTCAACCGCTGCACCGGTGCGGCGCAAGTCGCCGGCGCGCTGTCCCTGGGCGAGATCGGTGGCTCCACGTTGCACGGCTATCCGCTGTTCCACAACGCGACACTGGTGGCGGCACGCTGGCAAGGTTAGGCCATGCAACATTCCGATATCCTGCCAGTGCTGTATGACTTGTCGGTCACGATAGGCGGGGAAATCAAGCTCAATTCGCTCCTCATGCGCACCTTGCAGCGCTTGATGTATCACACTTCTTATTCGGCCGGATTCATCTGTCTCGATGTGCACGCGTGCAATGCCGGCGGCGAGCTGGCTGGGGTGGTCATTGATGCGGCGGTGGGTGATTTCGAACTCATCGGCATGGTCGGTAGGCAAGTCATGTTGCCGTGTGAGCTGTTGCTCGGGCATGCCCAGTGCGAATGTGAACACCGTGGCTTGCTGGAAAAGATACCCGAAATTCACGCCCAGTATCGTTGTTACCTCAGGCTGCCCATTGATAGCCGGAGCGTCATCGTGTTGCTGGCGATACACACACCGGACAGCGAACTCCCTCTGACGCAGATGTTGCAACCGATGCTGGCGCAATTGGCCAAAGCGATTGTGTTGTGTCGCAGCAACGATGCCCAGACGGCCGCCGCATTGGTACAGCAGGAGCAGATCCAACATTCACTCGCACAGATCGAGAGCCATTACCGTGCGTTGTTCGAACTCAGTCCGATCGGCGTGGCCTTTTCCAGCGATGGCCTCACGCTGGACGGGAATTCGGTCTTCCTGCACATGTTCGGCTACGAGGATATTAACGAGTTACGCAATCGCCCCCTGACCGAACTTATCGCCCCGCAACAGCGGGAAAAAATTTGGGAGCGGATCAAATTACGCGCCCTGGGTCTACCTCTGGAGAGCACGTATGAAACGGTGGGCTTGCGCAAGAATGGTTCGCAATTTCCATTCCTGGTTTCAGCCAAACGGGTGGATACACAAGAAGGGACACGCACATTTACGTATTTTGTCGACTTGACGGAGCAGAAGCACAACGAGCAGGCCTTGCGCACTTCCAACGAGATGTTGAAAACCGTGTTGGAGACCGCACCGTTGCGCATTTTCTGGAAAGACACCGCGTTGCGTTATCTGGGCTGCAATTCAGCGTTCGCGCATGATGCGGGGATGAATCATCCCAACGAGTTGCTCGGCAGGGACGACTACCAGATGGGGTGGCGCGAGCAGGCTGAACTGTATCGTGACGATGATCGCCGGGTGATGTTCGACGACAAAGCAAAACTGAATTATGAAGAACCGCAAACCACACCCGACGGACAGCAGATCTGGTTACGCACCTCCAAGGTGCCCCTGCACGACGCTGCGGGTACGGTGATCGGTTTGTTGGGAGTTTACGACGACATCACCGACCAAAAACGCGCCGAAGCGCAGATACACCAGCTTGCCTACTTCGACTCGCTTACCGGCTTGCCCAACCGCAGACTGCTGCAGGACCGATTGCAACAAGCCATGACAGCCAGTGCGCGCAGCCGTCATTTCGGTGCAGTGCTGTTCCTCGATCTGGATGACTTCAAGATATTGAACGATACCAAAGGACATGCCATCGGCGACAAATTGTTGATCGAGGTGGGCGTCAGGCTGAATTCCTGTGTGCGTGATGGCGACACCGTTGCCCGTTTGGGCGGAGACGAGTTCGTGGTGATCCTGGAAAATTTGAGCGGTGTCCCCACCGAAGCCGCGACACAGGCGGAACTGGTTGCCGAAAAAATCCGCAGCGCACTGAGCGAACGTTATCAGCTGGAAGAACTGGAAGTGAGGACTACGCCCAGTGTTGGCATTGTGCTGTTCCAGGACCATTACGATTCCCTGGACGCATTGCTCAAACATGCCGACACGGCGATGTACCAGGCAAAACAAGCCGGACGCAACACCATCCGTTTTTATGATCCCAAGATGCAGGCCGAACTGGAAGCGCGCCTAACCCTGGTTGACGATCTCAGGGGCGCGATCGAGCTGGATCAACTGCAACTATTTTTCCAGAAGCAGGTGGATAGCGCGGGGCGCACCATGGGCGCCGAGGTGTTGTTGCGTTGGATACACCCAAATCGCGGGATGGTGGCGCCGGGCGAGTTCATTGTTTTGGCTGAAGAGACCGGCATCATCATCCCGATCGGTTTGTGGGTCTTGCGATCGGCCTGCACGCAATTGAAACGTTGGCAGAGCCTGTCAGTGCTGCGCGACCTGACCCTCGCCGTGAACGTCAGCGCCAAACAATTCCGCAAGGCAGATTTTGTCGACCAGGTGCGCAACGTATTATTTGAGACCGGCGCCAAACCCTCGCACCTCAAACTCGAACTCACCGAAAGCACCGTGCTGGAAAATGTCGAAGACACCATCGCCAAGATGCGCGAACTGAAACTGCTCGGCATCAGCTTCTCCATGGACGATTTCGGCACCGGCTACTCCTCGCTGCAATACCTTAAACGCCTGCCGCTGGACCAGATCAAGATCGACCAGAGTTTCGTGCGCGACATCACCACCGATCCCAACGATGCCGCCATCGTGCAGACCATCATCGCCATGACCGAAGCGATGGGACTGAATGTCATCGCCGAAGGCGTGGAGACAAAAGCGCAACAGGATTTCCTGGAGCAGCGCGGTTGTCATGACTTCCAGGGATATTATTTTGGCAGGCCCGTTCCACTGTCGCAGTTCGAGGCGGACTTCCGCAGGGGCGGGTGATGCTCGGCCCGCGTCTCCGGCAGTGGAGCATCAAGTGTTGTGGAACGACACTGGCACGTTACTGTTTTTCGGCATTGCTCGTGTGGAGTGTGCTGGTTGGCCTGTCGTTGTGGACAACACTGCGCAATCTGGAGCACTCCACGCTGAATGTGGCAGCCACCCAGGGCAGGGAAGTTTTTCGCCTGGTCGAGGCGATGCGGGTGTGGAATGCCGAGCACGACGGCATCTTTGTGATCCAGACCGGGCGCGATCCACCCAATCCCTATTTGAGCGAAGCAATGCGTTCCACCGCCACCCTCGACGGCAAGCCGCTCACCCTGCTCAACCCTGCGTATATGACACGCCAGATATCCGGCGTGATCGAACGCGAGGCGGGGATCCGCCTGCATTTGACCAGCCTGCTTCCAATCAATCCGAACAACAAGGCGACACCCTGGGAAGCCGAAGCATTGCGTTCCTTCGAGCTCGACAAGCTAACGGAGAAAATCGTTATCAAAGATGTCGGTGGCATAGCAGTGGGTCGGTATATCGCTCCTTTGTTTGTGAAAAAACCGTGTTTGGCCTGTCACGAGAAACAGGGCTACAAGTTGGGGGATGTGCGCGGAGGGCTGAGTGTGGAATGGCCGGTGACGCCCCTGGTTGCAGCGATTCAAGCCACGCGCAATCACACCCTGAGGGTGCACGGTTTGGTTTGGCTGTTGGTGGGCAGCCTGTTGATCTTGGCGATACGCAAGATATTTGCCAATCTGCAGACCATCAAAGAATCCGAAATGGCCCTGACCCGGGCCAATCAGGAATTGGAAGCCACGGTCGAGGAACGCACCAAACAGTTGTCGGGTTCGATGCAGACGCTGCGTTCGGTAAGTGACCTGGCGCCGGGCGTCATCTATCAATATCGTTTGTTTCCCGATGGACGCACCTGCATCCCGTTTGCCAGCGAGCGTTTCTTTGACCTGTTTGGCGTGCACCCGGCCGAGGTGCGCGACGACGCAGCGGGTGCTTTCGCCCGTGTGCATGAGGAGGATGTCGCCGGCATCGTGGCTTCGACCAGGTTATCCGCGACGGAGTTGTCCCGCTGGCATCACGAGTTTCGTGTGAATTGTCCGGATGGTACGGAACGCTGGGTGCTGGGCGATACCTCGCCGGTGCGCGAGGAAAGCGGTGCCATCTTGTGGAATGGTTTTCTCACCGACATCACCGAGCGCAAGCGAAATGAAGCCGCGCTGGAAAAAAGCGAGGAGCGCCTGCGCTTATTATTCGAGAATATTCTGCACGGTGTGTTGTTCCAAAACGAACGCGGCGAAATTACCGGCGCGAATCCCATGGCGGAAAAAATATTGGGCCTGTCACTGGATACAATGTTGGGCCGCAATCCATCCGATCCGCAGTGGCCGGTGATCCACGAGGACGGCAGCGCGTTTTCCGGTGACGAACACCCTTCCATGCGTGCATTGAAAACACACAAGCCGGTATGCGATGTGGTGATGGGGGTTTCCAATCCAAGGCTCGCACAGATACGCTGGATCCAGATCTCTTCAGTTCCGCAGTTCAGGGCAGGGGCAGCCACACCGTTCGAAGTTTTCTCCACCTTCTCCGATGTCACCGAGCGCAAGAAAGCGGAGGAGGTTCTCAAACGTCACAAGATCATCGTGGATACCGCGCAAGACGGCTTCTGGATGGCCGATGTGTTGGGCAATATTCAGGAGGTGAACAAAGCCTACGCCTGGATGACCGGCTATTCCGTCAATGAATTACTCGGCAAACGCATCAGTGATCTGGAGACGAATGAGGATGCCGAAGACGTCAAAAGACACATCCTGAGAATTATCGAAAAGGGGCACGACCAGTTCGAGACGCGCCACCGCCACAAGCAGGGGTATGAAATCGATATGGAGGTGTCGGTCACCTACATGGCAGAGACGCGGCAGTTCTTCGTGTTCTGCCGTGACATCCGCGAACGCAAACGGGCGGAGCAGGTCATGCGTGAACTGGCTTACCGTGACGCGCTCACCGGATTGCCCAATCGCCGCATGCTGATCGACCGATTGGCACAGGCGATGGCGGCCAGCAAACGCAACGAAACGTATGGCGCGCTGATGTTTCTCGACCTGGATAACTTCAAGCCGTTAAACGACCAGCACGGGCACGAACTCGGCGATGCGCTGTTGATCGAGGCTGCTCGACGCATCAAATTATGCGTGCGCGAAGCCGATACGGTCGCGCGTTTTGGCGGGGACGAATTCGTGGTTATGGTCACCGATCTGGATACGGAGATAAAACCGGCGCTCGAACAAGCCAGGCTGGTGGCCGAAAAGATTCGCCTGGCACTCGGCGCGAGCTATTTATTGGGCAAACAATTGCCAGGCCCGCAGTCGGGCGAAGTGGAACATCGGTGCACGGTCAGTATCGGGGTGGTGATGTTCGTGAACCATGAGTTCAGCGAACAGGAACTGCTGAATCGGGCGGACAAGGCGATGTATCAAGCCAAGCAAACGGGGCGCGACCAGATTTGTTTTTTCAGCGACCATAACTGACGGTAAACGGGATGAAAGGGATTTGTGGTGTCAACATGCGCACTCGCAAAATTCAACTTTTTGCAGCTACCAGATGGAGGTCAGAGGTGCGTAGGCCGGGATTTATCCCGACAGTTAAGCTGGATTTTGCGCTGCCCGGAAACCTAACGGATACTGCGTGCCGTACGGTCATAAAGGCCGTGTGTTGAATTTCGATATAACCCGCAGGGAATAACAATGAAGCTCAGTACCCGATTCCTGTTGCTGCGCGCGATTGTCTTTCTGATCTTTGCGCTGATCATTTGGCTGGCGTTTGCCCAGATGGTTAGAGTAATCAACCAGCAATGGGGGAAACAGTTTGCCGAGCGCCAGGTGTTGTTTGACAAATACCGCACGCTGTCGCCGCTGATCCGCGAGATCAGGCTGGCACGGCGCATGGCTGCAGAGCCAGCATTGATCGAGATGGCACAACACGAGGAGGATGCGGCGATCAAACGGCGCGGAATCAATGTGCTGGAAAAATATCGTTATGAGTTTCGCGACCACAGTTATTTCGCGGCCTTTGCCAAGTCGGGCCATTATTATTTCAACGATGCGGATGGCCAATATTCCGGCAAACAGTTGCGCTACACACTTTCTCCCCAATCAAACGACGACAAATGGTTCTACGCCACGCTCAAAAGTAGCGGGGATTACCAGGTCAACGTCGATCCGGATGTGAATCTCAAGGTCGTAAAAATCTGGATCAATGTGTTGCTCAAGCACGGCGACAACGTGGTGGGTGTGATCGGAAGCGGCATCGACTTGACCGATTTTCTCAGGGAAAGCGTGGATATCAATCAGCCCGGCGTTGACAATTTTTTCGTCGACAGGAACATGGCAATACAGCTTTCGACCAATCACCAGATGATTGATTTTGCCAGCATCGCCAAGAATCAGGACGAACGTATCACCATCGACAAACTATTCGGCAATCCGCAGGATGTCATTCAAGTTTTCAAGGCAGCCAAGCGCCTTGAGCAAAACTTCGGGGAAGTGGCCACTTTATGGGTGGACTATCAGGGTGCAAACCAACTGCTCGGCATCGCCTATTTGCCGGAGGTCGGCTGGTATGACCTGACGTTGATGCATGATAAAAGTCTCAAAGTGCTGGACGGATTTTCCTGGTTGCCGCTGGTGTTCGGCCTGATTTTTCTCGTCGCGCTGCTGGTGTTGAATTTGTTTTTGAATCACTGGGTGTTGGATCCGATTGGCAAACTTCAAGTTGCCACCGAACAGCTGGAACGGGGCAACTACGAGATCGAACTTCCGCTGGTTGGGAAAGGCGAAATCGGCGCGCTGGCACAATCTTTTCGCCATATGGTTGCGGTGGTGAGGCAGACCAATCAGGAGTTGGAACAAAAGGTCAAAGACCGCACGGAAGACTTGCAAAGGCTGACCGAGATTGATCCGCTCACCGGGCTGCTCAACCGGCGCGGCATAATGGACCGGTTCGAGCAGGAGATCGCGCGGCAGACCCGTCAGGGAAGTTCACTGGGCATACTGCTGCTCGATCTGGATAATTTCAAACAGGTGAACGATACCTATGGCCACGTTGCGGGTGATGTGGCGTTGTGTTCCACGGCGAATATTCTGCAATCCATGAAGCGCAGTTACGATCATGCCGGGCGCTGGGGCGGCGAGGAATTTCTGATTTTGCTGCCGGAGTGTTCAGAGCAGGATCTGTTGGTCATTGCGGAGCGTATTCGGGAAGCTGTCCAGTCGTTGCGGGTAGAGGCCGGCACCGGTGACTTCTCATTCACAGTCAGTATCGGAGCACACCACCCCAAAACCCCGCAAACGCCGGATGCGATGTTGAGCCAGGCGGACAAAGCACTTTACAAAGCGAAGGAAGCGGGACGAAACAATGTGTACCTGGCAAATCAGGTGACTTGAAATGATGACGATAATTGCAGCCGGGAAACCGGCTGTTATGGCGAGTGTGGCGAGGTACTTCTACCGCAGATGATATGCGGTACACAAGAGGTCAGCCCCTGAGATTTCTCCCCCAAAGTGGCAGTGCAGGATGGTCATAACACAAGCTCACAAGAGCCTTGTGAAACTATCTTTTCAGCAGGCCGGTTCCGGTTGAACAATTTGAAGCTTTGATCGTGCAAAAAATTGTCAATTCGGTCGGAACTTAATTCCGCACGGCAAGTCGCAGGCCACGCGCAGAGTTTGCCCATCAACAGGATGTTTTCTATTTCCTCCGCAAGCTGCATTTGCGCGATAAAATCGCGCCCGTTTTATTTTGTGAACTCTGGAATGAATATCAATAAAGAGCAGGTTAAAGTATGGGATCTGCCGGTCAGGCTGTTCCATTGGTGTTTGGTGTTGGGTTTTGTGTTGGCTTACCTGACCGCCGAAGCGCATATTCTGGATGTGCATGTTTTGATCGGATACGGTTTGATCGGCTTGCTGGTTTTCAGAGTGTTTTGGGGCTTTGCCGGTAACCACTACGCACGCTTCAAGTCTTTCCTCTTTTCCCCGCAGGAGACGCTGACGTATGTAAGTGCGTTGCGCTCGGGTCATCCGGCGCACTACTACGGGCATAATCCGGCGGGCGCATTGATGGTGTTCGGGTTGCTGGCGATTCTGCTGGCGATATTGGCTTCCGGTCTGGTGACATTGGGAGTGATCGACTATGAGGGGCCGCTAGCGTTTCTTGCCAATGAGGTCACTGATGACACCAGTTATTTCTTCCGTCACGCGCATGATTTCTTTGTCGATGTGGCGTTGCTAATGATCCCATTGCATTTGCTGGGTGTGGTTGCGGGGAGCTTGCAGCACAAGGAAAACCTGGTCAAGGCAATGGTGACCGGCATGAAGAAAGTAGCAGCATCAGGTTCAACGCATCAATAAATTATCAGTAACGATAGGGAGGAAGTAATGCAAGGGAGTCACCGATTCATCAAAATAGCGGCAGGCGCGGTCCTGCTGGTTTGGGCGGGTGTTGGGCAGGCTCAAGAGAACGCCTACGATCTGAACAGTTCTGCACAGACCTACGTCAAAAATGCGGATTCGTTCATGTTGGCGGCCAACGAGGCTGACGTGCTGGTAAAGAAAAAAGAAGCAGTCCCGACGACTTCGACACCAAAGGAGGTGTACGAACCCCCACTGATTTCAGGTAGCAATACGCACTTGGCGCTGGGCTTGGCGACGATCGCTGCCGCCGTCGCGACTGCGGTGACTGCACCGGAAGAAGGCTGCGAGAGCAATTGCCCGGCGGTACTTCCTCCGCGCGATGTGAACGGTATCCATGCGCAGTTGGCGAAGGCAACTGTCGGGCTGGCGGCCGCAACGATTGCGACCGGTTTGTGGGTGCATTGGGATGACTTTCATCTGGAGGATGGCATCACCGACCCCGACAATCTTCATGTCTTATTGGGCGTCACGGGTGCGGCGCTCATGGCGTATGCAGTCAACAAATCAGCGGCTTCAAGCGTTCCTGTCAGCCATGCGGGTCTGGCCGAATTGGGCGCGCTCGGCATGGTCGTTGCAATTAAATTAACCTGGTAAACAAGGAAAATTCATGAAAAAAATTATCTCTCTGTTCTGTGTTTTTGCGTTGGTGACGTCTACCTCTGTCTTGGCAACTCCTGCCAGCGATGCGTTATTGGCGAAGTACAAAACTGAAGGCGTGAGCAAGGCGGATGCCGGCAAGGCCAAGAAAGACTGGGTCAAAGAAGCCAAAGGTGAAGACGGTGAAGTGCTGTCCTGCTCCTCTTGCCACACTACCGATTTCAGCAAGTCGGGCAAACATCACAAGACCGGCAAGGTGATCGAGCCGATGTCGGTGCGTGTGAATGCCGAACGTTATACCGATGAGAAGAAGATCGAGAAATGGTTCAAGCGCAACTGCAAAGACACCTGGGCACGCGAGTGTACGGCGCAAGAGAAGTCTGATTTTTTGACTTTCATGCTGGCCCAATAATCTAGGAGAAGAACGATGTTAATGAAATCGATTATTGCAGCATCACTGGCAGCGCTGCTGTTGCTCAGCGGGTACGCGGTTGCGGAAGAAAACCTGCTGCAAGCGGTGGTATCCCCGTTCCGTCAAAAAGAAGTGAACCCTGTCAACAACAAACAATACAAGGATGAATGCGGCTCCTGCCATTTCGCTTATCAACCCGGATTGTTGACCACCCGGTCCTGGGAAAAACTGCTGACTGAAAAAGCTTTGGCAGACCACTTTGGCGAAAACGCCGAGTTGGACAAAGAGGTGCTGGCATCGATTTACCAATACGTGATGGAGAATGCGGCCGACAAGTCGTATTACAAACGCGCGCGCAAGATTACCCACGCCAGCGAAGGCATCGAGGCGCCCTTGCGTATCACCGAAGTGCGCTACATCAAACGCAAACACCACGAGATTCCCGACAAGATGATCAAGGGCAACAAAGATGTGAAATCATTGAGCTATTGTGATGCGTGTCATACCCAGGCGGACAAAGGATCGTTCGACGAAGACTCGGTGAAAATTCCCAATTATCCCGATTGGGAAGATTGAGCCGGCGCGCGGAGTATTGAAGTTCAAGGGCAGCTGCGGCTGCCCTTTTTTGTGGGCGGTGTTTTAAATTTCTTGGGCGGGTATCGCAAGAGAGTCCGCACGCATGAGAACTTGTATTCGTTCGCATCGGGGTTGGTTTATAGTGCGCGAAATTAGATTTTTTGGATTTGGGACACGCAGGCAAAATGCACACACAACAACAAGAACACACCTTTGAATTCACCGCTGACGGCTGGGAATATTTCAGGATATGGATTGTCAATTTGCTGCTGACCATCCTTACGCTGGGCATCTATAGCGCATGGGCCAAAGTCCGCCGCCTGCGCTATTTTTACCGCAACACCCGATTGGCGGGAGCGAGTTTCGAGTATCACGGCACGCCGGTATCAATCCTAAAAGGTCGCCTGATCGCATTTGCTTTGCTGGCGGTGTACACCGTGGCGAGCGGTCTCAATCCCTTGCTGGGCATCGTGATTGCGTTACTGATCGGCGGCGTGATGCCGTGGTTGATCGTGCGTTCGCTGCGTTTCAAATTGCACAACAGCAGTTATCGCGGCTTGCGCTTCGGCTTTGCCGGCAGCGATGCTGCGGCCTACACCGTGTTCCTGTTGTTCCCGATTCTGACCGCGCTTTCTCTCTACCTGCTGGCGCCGTTCACCCATCAGCAGATCAAACAATATCAGCACCGCAACAGCCGCTTCGGTGACACCTTTTTCAACTTTGAAGCCTCGGTGGGAAGTTTCTACGGCATCTATCTCAAACTGCTGGGCATGTTGCTCGGGCTGGCGTTTCTCGCCGGATTGCTGTCTGCGCTCGGGCTGCCCTTCATGTTGATCCTGCTTCCTGTCGCCTTCTTATTCATCGCGGGCTATTACGCGGTGCGACTGCCCAATCTGATCTGGAATTCAACCGGACTCGGCGAGCACACTTTTTTCAGCCGGATGGAAGTGCGACCCTATGTCTGGATCAGTTTTACCAATCTGCTCGGTATCATTTTCACCCTCGGTTTATTTGTGCCCTTCGCCACGGTACGTTTGATGCGATACAAACTTGAACACATGGGTTTGTTGGCACAAGGCGATCTGGCTGAATTCGTTGCCGGACAATCGCCGACGAGCAACGCAACCGGCGAAGAAACGGCCGAGATGTTCGATGTGGACATCTCGCTGTAGCGGATTTTTTGAAATGATTACCACCGCATTCGCTCCCTCACTCCAACTCTCTCCCGGCGGGAGAGAGGGCGACCGAAGTCCTACGCGCCTTTTGTTTTAATCGTGTTGCAGGCTCGATATTTTGATGGCAAGACCACCGCCGCCCAAGCGGTGAACATCACGCTTGAAGCGGATGTTTGGGTGTTGCATGGCGCAGGGTTCGAAGTGCGCTGGCCCCTTGCCGAAGTGCAAATCTCCGAGCGTTTGGGCAACACACCGCGCCTCTTGAGTTATGCCGCTGGCGGTCACTGCGAAGTGACCGACCTTGTTGCGCTGGAAACACTGCTGGCAAGTTTGGATCAACAACCCACCTTGACCGATACGATGCAGCACAGCCGGGCTTGGGCGTTGCTCGCCGCCCTTCTGATCGTTTTGTCTGTCCTTGCTGCCTACCGCTATTTGTTGCCCTGGGGTGCGCAAGCCATCGCTTTACGTGTGCCGGGCGAGGTGTTGCAACAGATGGGCGACTCCACGCTGGAGACGCTGGATCGCTTCGTATTGAACCCGAGCAAGCTGGATGACGCGCGTCAAAAAGAGTTTGGCGCGTTGTACGCCAGACTCAAAACGCCTTCCGTTTCCAAACTGCAAACGCGCATTGTGTTCCGCAGCTCACCGCAAATGGGCGCGAATGCGTTCGCACTTGCGGATGGCACGATTGTGCTGCTGGATGAGTTGGTCGAACTGACACGCGACGACGGCGAGATACTCGCTGTTTTGGCGCACGAACGTGGTCACGTCGAGCGCCGCCATGCCCTGCGTTTGGTGTTGCAAAGCTCCGTCGTGGGATTGGTCATGACTCTGGTTATGGGCGATGTCAGCTCGTGGTTGGCGACGCTTCCCGCCGTGGTTGTGCAGGCCAAATATTCCCGCGACATGGAACAGGAAGCCGACGACTATGCGCAGCAAGTTTTGCGACTCAATGCACTTTCTCCCTGCATGCTGTCGAGCATGCTGGATAAGTTAGAAGTCGCGCACCGCATTAACCGATCGGGGTCGAAAACAGAATCTGCCGAGGGAAGTCGCTTTGAAATTTTGGATTACCTGTCCAGCCACCCGGCCACCGAAGAACGTAATCGCGGGTTGTGCCCGTCCCAATAGGCGCGCAATTCGGGTCCGCAATTAGAGGCCTTGCCTTCGCGTGATATCATCGCGCGCCATGAAAACACCCTCCGATTCCCTGCAACGTTTCCTGTTTGAACATGCCCCAATACGCGGCGAGATCGTACATCTCGATAGCGTCTGGCAGTCTGTCATCGAACGCCATGATTACCCGCCTGTGTTGCGCGACCTGATGGGTGAGTTGTGTGCCGCTGCAGTGTTGCTGGCGGCGACACTCAAATTGAAAGGTTCCATGGTGTTGCAGATACATGGCAAAGGCGCAGTCAAACTCTTGGTGGTGGAATGTTCGGGCGATCTGGAATTGCGCGCCACTGCGAAGTGGGAAGGTGATCTGGCGCAAGGTAAATTGCAAGACCTGGTCGGTGATGGCCGCTTCGTGATTACCCTCGACCCCAAAGACGGCAACCAGGTCTATCAGGGCATCGTAGATTTGGAAGGCGAAAGTATCGCCGAAATTTTGCAAAACTACATGACACGTTCAGAACAATTGGAAACGCGTTTGTGGCTGGCGGCAGATGCGCAGCATGCCGCCGGTATGCTGCTGCAAAAATTGCCTGAACAAGGCGAAGTACCGGATGTCGAGCCGTGGGAGAACGCGGTGCAAATCGCCCACACGCTGAAGCCGGAAGAATTGCTAAACGTGTCTTCTGCCGAACTGGTGCATCTGCTGTATCACGAAGCAGACATCCGCCTGTTCGACGCCCAAGTCGTGCTGTTCCGCTGTTCCTGCTCACGCGACAACGTGGCGCGTATGTTGCGCATGCTGGGGCGCGCAGAAGTCGATGCGATACTTTTCGAACGCGGTGAAATTGAAGTGCACTGCGAATTCTGCAACCAGCGTTACGTGTTTGATCGCGTGGATGCCGACGCGGTGTTCGCCGACATCATGGCACTGGCGGCCAACAAAACGCTGCATTAGCAGAAGTAGCGTGGGCACAAAGACGTGCCCATCCTTCTACGCCAACTTGAGCATATCCAGCGCCACGGCCTCCGCCACTTCGATCCCGTCCACCGCCGCAGAAAGAATTCCGCCCGCATAACCCGCGCCTTCTCCCGCCGGATACAGTCCTGTGATATTGATGCTTTGAAAATTTTCGCCGCGTTTGATGCGCACCGGTGACGAGGTGCGCGTTTCTACGCCGGTGAGTACGGCGTCTTCCATGGCAAAGCCTTTGATCTGTTTGTCGAACTCGGGCAAGGCTTCGCGAATCGCGGCAATGGCGTAGTCGGGCAGGGCAGTTGCAAGGTCGGTCGGTGTCACGCCGGGTGTGTATGAAGGCACGACTTCGCCCAGATTGACGGAAGCACGTGCGGCGAGAAAATCACCGACACGTTGTGCGGGTGCAGAATAACTTTTGCCGCCTAGTTCGAACGCGCGTGATTCCCACTTGCGCTGGAACTCGATGCCCGCCAACACATCGCCGGGGAAATCTTCCGGGGTGATACCCACCACGATGCCGCTGTTGGCGTTGCGTTCGTTGCGCGAATATTGGCTCATGCCGTTGGTTACCACGCGGCCTTCCTCGGAAGTCGCGGCCACCACTGTGCCGCCGGGACACATGCAAAAACTGTACACGGAGCGGCCGTTGCTGGCGTGATGCACCAGTTTGTAATCCGCCGCACCGAGCTGCGGGTTGCCCGCGTTGGCGCCGAAACGTGCGCGGTCGATAACCGATTGCGGATGTTCGATGCGGAAGCCGATGGAGAAAGGTTTGGCTTCCATATACACGCCGCGTTGATGCAGCATTTCAAACGTGTCGCGCGCACTGTGGCCGAGGGCGAGCACGACATGGTGGGTCGCAAAACGTTCACCATCCGCCAACACGACGCCGCACACCTGATCGTTCTCGATCTCGATGTCCGTAACACGGCTCTGGAAACGAATCTCACCGCCGAGTTGCTCGATGTTGTGGCGCATCTCTTCCACCATGCCCACCAGGCGGAAAGTGCCGATGTGCGGCTTGCTCACATACATGATCTCAGGGGGCGCACCTGCCTTGACGAACTCGGTGAGCACTTTGCGCCCGTAGAATTTTGGGTCTTTGATCTGGCTGTAGAGTTTGCCGTCGGAGAACGTGCCCGCGCCACCTTCACCAAACTGCACGTTGGATTCCGGATCGAGCTTGCCTTGGCGCCACAAACTCCAAGTGTCCTTGGTTCTTTCTCGCACCGCTTTGCCGCGCTCCAGAATGAGCGGACGGAAGCCCATTTGTGCTAACAGCAATCCGGCGAAAAGTCCGCACGGCCCCATGCCGATGATAATCGGGCGTTCCGTTAATTCTGCGGGGGCTTGTGCCACCACGCGGTAAGTCATGTCCGGCGCGATAACCACGTGGGGTATTTTCTGGGCTAACAATTTAGCCTGGTGATTCACTTCGACATCCACGGTGTAGACCAGCACGATGGCATTCCGTTTGCGCGCGTCAAATCCGCGCCGGAAGATCGAAAAATCGAGCAATTCGGATTCAACGATCCCCAGCCGTTTGAGAATCGCGGCTTTGAGATGTGTTTCGGGATGGGCTAACGGGAGCTTGATTTCAGTCAGACGTAACATGCCGACATTCTACCTTGCAGCAGCCTGACTCAGAATCGAAGTAGAAGAAAGTTGCCAACCCCAGGCCAGTTATGGATAAAATTCGCCGGCATTTCCACCCGGACTGTCTCTTGTGCTTTTCAGATCACCCTTGACCATCCAGCATGGGATGGCAGATTTTAAATTTGACGCATACGTTGATTATTGAGTGCGCCTGACGTGGAAGGAAGGCATGAACCCTCAACAACTATCTCACCGTGCATGGGCACGCTATGCCGTCGCAATCGCCCTTGTGGCATTGGCTGCAGCCCTGCGGATATGGCCACTACAGGCGCTTGAATCGAGCCTTGCCTGGCTGACGTTTTACCCGGCCGTAATGGTTGTAGCGATCTACGGCGGACTCTCCGCCGGTTTGCTGGCAACTGTTCTGGCCTGTCTTACGGTCACGTTCTTGTGGCCAATACTCGTCGCTCAACCCTTCATCAAAAATCCTGCCGACTGGTTGGGCATGTCGGTTTTTATCCTGACTGGCAGCATGATCTCCGGCGTTGCCGAGGCCATGCGCCGCGCCCAGGCACGCGCAATCAAAGCACAGAAACAGGCCGAAGCCGCCAACCAGGCGAAGAGCGTATTCCTGTCCACCATGAGCCATGAGCTGCGCACGCCGCTAAACGCCATTCTCGGTTTCTCCGCCCTGATGCGCAGCGACCCCGCCCTTACCGAGGGGCAGCGCGAAAACCTCGATATCATCAATCGCAGCGGCGAACATCTGCTCAGCCTCATCAACGATGTGCTGGATATGGCCAAAATAGAAGCGGGCCGGATTACTTTGGAAGTGGAGTCGTTCGATCTGGGTGATTTGGTGCGCGACATCACCGATATGCTGGGCAAGCGCGCCAGGGAAAAGGGCTTGCAACTGCTACTCGATCAATCCTCCGCGTTCCCCCGTTTTATCAAGAGCGATAAAGAAAAGCTGCGCTTGGTGATCGTCAATCTGGTGAGCAATGCCGTCAAATATACTCACCACGGCGGCGTGACTTTGCGTTTAGGTGTGCAGCCGGCTGACACTGCGCTGCGGCTGGTGATCGAGGTGGAGGATAGCGGTATCGGCATCAGCAAGGCGGATCAGGCGCGCATCTTCGAACCCTTCGTGCAAGTGGGCAAGCCGGCCACCCAGAAGGGCACCGGGTTGGGGCTGTCCATCGTGCGCGAATACGTGGAGCTGATGGGTGGCGACATTGCGGTCACAAGCACGCCGGATACAGGTTCGTTGTTTCGTGTGAGTCTGCTGGTGCAAACAGCCGAGGAAGCCGATGTGATGTCTGCTGCGTCAGCAAGCGGGCGGGTTATCGGACTGGCACCCGGCCAGCCCGAGTATCGCATCCTGATTGTCGAAGATCAGTTGGAAAATCAATTGTTGTTACAGCGACTGCTGCAAGACGCCGGTTTCACGGTAAAGGTGGCACAAAACGGTGCAGAAGGCGTTGAGTTTTTTCAAAGCTATCAGCCGCATTTCATTTGGATGGACAGGCGCATGCCGGTGATGGACGGCCTTGAAGCGACGCAACGCATCCGCGCCCTGGCCGGTGGCAAAGATGTCAAGATCGCGGCCGTCACGGCTTCGGCGTTTGCCGATCAACGCGAGGAAATGTTGGCCGCCGGTATGGATGACTTTGTACGCAAGCCGTATCGCCCCGCCGAGATATTTGACTGCATGACGCGGCAACTCGGTGTGCATTTTGTGCGCGAACAAGTCGAGCATGCCGGGGTTGATTCGCCACTATCTTCTTCGTCACTCGCCAAGCTGCCCGAGACTTTGCGCCACGAGTTGGCGGAAGGCTTGATTCTGGGTAACACCGGGCAGCTTGCCAAACTGGTATTTCGCATCGAGCAGCAGGATGCCGCACTCGCCCAAGTGTTGATGCGCCATGTGCAGGCATTTGATTACCTGCCTGTCCTCAATGCGCTGGAAGCTGTAAACAGCAACAACAAGGAAGCCAAACCATGATCGGTAATATTCTTATTGTTGACGACGAGCCAAGCGCATTGAAGTTGCTGCAGGATATTTTGACCGCCGACCACCATGTGGTTCGCCTCTTTAACAACGGTGAACTGGCATTGCGCTTGGTCATGGCCGAAGCACCGGAACTGATTCTGCTGGACATTCGTATGCCGGGCATGAGCGGCTTTGAAGTCTGCCGTCGGATCAAGGAAGATGAGCGCTTGCAGGAGATTCCTGTGATCTTTATCAGCGCGGCCTCCGATACGGAAGACAAAGTGAAAGCCTTTCAGGCGGGCGGGGTGGACTACATCACCAAGCCGTTTCAAAAGGAAGAGGTGGTCGCACGGGTGAGAACACATATTGCCCTGAGTCACACCATACAGCGATTGAGGAAACTTACTGAACAGACATTGAAGGATCTGGAATATCAAAAATACGCGCTCGACCAGCACTCGATCGTGGCGATCACCGATGTGCGCGGCACCATCACCTATGTCAACGACAAATTTTGTGCCATCAGCCAATATTCGCGCGCTGAATTGCTCGGGCAGAATCACCGCCTGATTAATTCCGGCATCCATTCGCAAGATTTCTTTCAGGATATGTACCGCACCATTGCGGCGGGCAAAGTCTGGCACGGCGAGATTTGCAACCGCGCCAAGAGCGGGCAACTGTATTGGGTGGATACCACCCTCGTGCCCAACTTGGACAGTGACGGCAAGCCTTTCCAGTACGTGGCAATTCGCACCGACATTACCGAGCGTAAGTTGGCCGAAGAGAGAATCCATCAGTTGGCTTTTTATGATGCGTTGACGGGCCTGCCCAACCGCCGCCTGTTGATGGATCGCCTGAACAAAGCGCAAGCCGCCAGCGCGCGTAATGCCCAATTTGGGGCGGTGCTGTTTCTGGATATGGACAACTTCAAGACGCTCAACGATACCCGGGGACATGATGCGGGTGACCTGTTGCTGATTGAGGTCGCCAAACGGCTGCTGGACTGTGTGCGTGAAATCGACAGCGTGGCGCGCTGGGGAGGCGACGAATTTATTGTGGTGCTGGAAGCCTTGGGCGGTAACGAAAGCACTGCGGCCATTGACGCCGAAGGGGTTGCCGAGAAGATACGCGTCGCGTTGAGTCAGCCGTACCAGCTCGGGGATTTTGAGTTCCGCACTACCGCCAGCGTCGGGGTGAGTTTGTTTTTCGGCAACCAGTTAAGCGTCGAAGATTTGCTCAAGAGCGCCGACAAGGCCATGTACCAAGTCAAAATGGCGGGGCGCGAATCCTCCCGTTAATATTGCGCCGCCGGTAATCCGAATTCGTTATTTCCGGTATAACAGTGCATTCGATTCCGGGGGGGACGCGTTCTGCGACGAATGAACCTAAAAACCTCAATTGCACGATGCCAACCCTTCGATACGCCCGCTACGCGTGCCACTCAGGGCGAACGGTTTCTCACCAAACTGGTGACCATCCCGTTCGTGCTGAGTGCCTTGCGTAGCAAGGTGTATCGAAGCATGAGCGGGGTGGCAACTGCGGTTTTTAGGATGAACAATCCGGGTTCCAATCCCACTACATTGCCCTTCAGCGGGGTGTCGAACAAACAGGTCAACCATGGCAAAAGTTAAAACAATTTATTCCTGCACCGAATGCGGCGGGCAGTCGCCAAAATGGCAGGGTCAGTGTCCGCATTGCGGCGAGTGGAACACGCTGGTGGAGTCGGTCGCGGAGGCGTTGCCAGCGGCGGGCAAGAACCGCTACAGCGCCTTGGCCTCATCGGGAAAGTTGCAGCAACTGGCCGACGTGGAAGCCAGTGAAGTATCGCGCACACCCACCGGCATCGCCGAGTTCGACCGCGTGTTGGGCGGCGGATTGGTGGAAGGCGGGGTGGTGTTGATCGGCGGCGATCCCGGCATCGGCAAATCCACCCTGTTGTTGCAGGCACTGGCGCATCTCTCGGCGACACAAAAAGTGTTGTACGTCAGCGGTGAGGAATCGGCGCAACAGATTGCGTTGCGCGCCAAGCGTCTCGCACTCGATGCGCGCGCCGTGAATCTGCTGCCGGAGATTCAACTGGAAAAGATCCAGGCCACCATCGCGCACGAAAAGCCGGATGTGGTGGTGATCGATTCCATCCAGACCGTGTATTCCGAGCAGCTCACCTCCGCGCCCGGCTCGGTGGCGCAGGTGCGCGAATGTGCGGCGCAGCTCACGCGGTTGGCGAAGAGTAGCGGCGTCACCATCATCCTGGTCGGCCATGTCACCAAGGAGGGCGCACTGGCCGGGCCGCGTGTACTGGAGCACATCGTCGATACCGTGTTGTATTTCGAGGGTGATACACATTCCAGCTTCCGTCTGATCCGCGCGTTCAAGAACCGCTTCGGCGCGGTGAATGAGCTCGGCGTTTTCGCCATGACCGAAAAAGGCCTGCGCGAAGTGAGCAATCCGTCCGCGCTGTTTCTGTCGCAACACGGCGCACAGGTGGCGGGTTCGTGTGTGATGGTCACGCAGGAAGGCACGCGTCCCTTGCTGGTGGAAATTCAAGCGTTACTCGACGAAGCGCATTCACCCAGCCCGCGACGTTTATCGCTGGGGCTGGAACAGAATCGCCTGGCGATGTTGCTCGCCGTGTTACACCGCCACGCGGGCATCGCCTGTTTCGATCAGGACGTGTTCATCAACGCCGTGGGCGGCGTAAAGATCACCGAACCGGGTGCCGACCTCGCCGTGTTGCTCGCCATCGTTTCCTCGCTGCGCAATAAACCGTTGCCGGAAAAAATGGTGGTGTTCGGCGAAGTCGGTTTGGCGGGTGAAATACGCCCGGTGCAGCGCGGGCAAGAGCGTTTGAAAGAAGCCGCCAAGCTCGGTTTCACCAGCGCCATCATCCCCAAAGCCAATGCGCCCAAACACAAAATCGAAGGCATGGAAATCATCGCGGTGGAGCGGGTGGAAGACGCGGTGGAGAAAATGCGTTAAGCCTGAGCTGCACTCCGTTCATCCTAAGCCGGACAAGCCGGAACCAAAAAAGATTCGCACGCGGAGAACGCGGGGGGAGGATTCGCTGTAAGTTCTCCCCGCATCTCCGCGCCTCCGCGTGAAAAATTCTGGTCATCATTGGGCTGGTAAGTGATTAATAACCGCAGTTGCATTGCCGCTGCGGTTTTTTAGCATTTGTAGCTTGGGTTAGCGGCTTTATTGCGTAACCCAACACTGATGAAACAGGGCGGCTTGTTGGGTTACGCCGCGCTAACCCAAACTACCAAACTTGATCCGCTTCAACGCCACACCCGTGCAACGAAATGGCCAGTCCCGCTCTTTCCGGATTCAATTTTTCCGCCGGCATGTCGGCGGCGCAATGCTGCCGAACGTATTTGTGTCATCAATCTGATTTGTAGGTCTCGCCAAATTCACGCATGGCAAGAAAGATTTCGCGCAATGTTTGGCCTTGCGCCGAGAGTGCATATTCGACCTTGGGTGGCACGACCTCATGCACGGTTCGGTCAATCAGACCATCCGACTCCAGCTCGCGCAAGGATTGGGTGAGCATCTTGTGCGTGACGGTGCGCAACGATTTTTTGATTTCGCCGTAGCGCATCTTTTCATGCAGCACCAGATGCCACACGATCATCGGTTTCCATCCCATCCATCGCGGCCGTCGTGTTGGGGAATATCCTGCGCGCG
>CAZRZH010000012.1:0-29456 GCA_964604485.1 uncultured Sideroxydans sp. | reverse complement strand
TTTTTTTCAATAGCTTTTTCCAGCCGATTTGCTTGAGCCAGCCGGATAACATTTCTTCAGTAACACCGTGCTTTTTGAAATCGTGGAACTGATATTCCACGGCGTGTTCGTCCAGCCAAGTGCGCGCCTTCTTCACCGTGCCGCAGTTTGGGATGCCGTAAAGTTTCATCAGGAATGTGCGTCCGGTTCGCCGATATTCAGCTTGATGGAACCAAAGTTTGCGGCAGGTGATACCGGGGTGGCGGGTTGGCTCGAATTGGGATCGTAGATCTTCATCTTGCTGGTCTGCGAATAGTCGATCAGGGACGACAGATTGCTGGCCGAATCCGCATTGCGCAGCGCCTCTTCCTTGGTGATCTGGCCACTCTTGAACATCTTGTAAAGTGCCTGTTCAAACGTCTGCGAACCGGGTGAGACGCTTTGCTCGATGGCGTCGCGGATTTTGTCGAGCTGATCGTTCTTGATCATATCCGCGATAAGCGAGGAATTTAATAACACCTCGACCGCGGGCACCAGCATGCCCTGTGTATTGCGGATCAGGCGTTGCGAAATAACGGCGCGCAGGCAAAGTGAAAGATCGGACAGGATGCTGTTGCGCGCATCGTAGGGGAACAGATTCACGATGCGGTTTAATGCGTGGTAGCTGTTGTTGGCATGCAGTGTGGAGAGACAGAGGTGGCCGGTCTGGGCAAAAATCAGCGCGTGTTTCAGCGTCTCACGGTCGCGGATCTCGCCGATCATCAGAACGTCGGGAGCCTCGCGCATGGCGCTCACCAGTGCCGCGCCGTAGTCGGCTGTGTCGGTGCCGATCTCGCGCTGATTCACAATGGATTTATTGTGGCGGAACATGTATTCCAGCGGATCTTCGATGGTCAGAATGTGACCGGTCTGGGTATCGTTGCGGTGCTGGATCATCGAAGCCAGGGTCGTCGATTTGCCCGAGCCGGTCGCGCCGACCATCAACACCAGGCCGCGCTTCTCCATGATGAGGTCTTTCAACACCAGGGGCAGATTCAATTCCTCGACATTGAGCACGTTGCCGCGCACATAGCGAATGACAATCGCGACACTGCCGCGTTGGCGGAACACGTTGATCCTGAAATTGCCGACACGCGGCACACGGAACGAAAAATTCAGCTCCATGTGCATCTCGAAATCGGCGATCTGATCGGGCGTCATCATTTCGTACGCGATCTGCTTGATGTTGTCCGCATCCAGCGCTTGCGCATTCACCGGCATCACCACACCGTTGATCTTGATGTTGATCGGTGCGCCGACCGAGAAGAACAAATCGGAAGCCAGCTTGTCGGCGGCCAGTTGCAGTAGCGGGGTAACGATCATCATGTACTCCTTAAAATCAAAATGGCGTCGCCATACGGCGTTGCGCTCCAAAAATCTTGCTTACATATTTTCCATATGCCGCGCTGCGATTTGTGTCGCGCGCCTTGTCTGGCTTAGCCATTTTGATTTTCAGAAGCACATGCACTCGCTTTAGATGCCGCGCAGCAATTCATTGATGCCAACTTTGCCCAGCGTCTTGGCATCGACTTTCTTCACGATCACCGCGCAATACAGGCTGTATTTGCCGTCGGCAGAGGGCAGGTTGCCGCTGACCACGACAGAGCCGGCGGGCACGCGGCCGTAAAACACTTCGCCGGTCTCGCGGTCGTAGATTTTGGTGCTCTGGCCGATGAACACGCCCATCGAGATCACCGAGCCTTCTTCCACGATTACACCTTCGACCACTTCCGAGCGTGCGCCGATGAAACAGTTGTCTTCGATGATGGTGGGATTGGCCTGTACCGGTTCCAATACGCCGCCGATACCGACGCCGCCCGAGAGATGGACATTTTTGCCGATCTGCGCGCAGGAACCGACGGTGGCCCAGGTATCCACCATAGTGCCTTCATCCACATACGCGCCGATGTTGCAGTACGAGGGCATCAGCACCACGTTTTTGGCGATGAACGCGCCGCGTCGTGCCGCTGCGGGCGGCACCACGCGGAAGCCGCCTTCGCGGAATTCCTTGGAATTGTAGTCGGCGAACTTGGAGGGAACTTTGTCGAAATAATTGGTGAAGCCGCCTTTGATGAAGGCGTTGTCTTCGATGCGGAAAGACAACAGCACAGCCTTCTTGATCCACTGATGCGTGACCCACTGCCCGTTGATTTTTTCCGCCACACGCAGTTTGCCGCTATCCAGATATTCGATGACGGTGTTAATAGTTTCTTTCAGTTGCGCATCGACATTGCGCGGAGTGATTTCGGCACGGCGTTCAAAGGCTTCTTCGATGATGGCTTGTAGTTGAGGCATGGTATTTCCTTGATTAATAAAGTGGGTGTCCGAAATTGTTGGGTGATTTTTCAGACCGTTACGCCGGGTTCTACCCAACATGCAACGAACGGCTGAATTTAACGATCCTGTGTGCCGCTTCCAAAGTTTCGTCCACATTGGCGACCAGCGCCAGGCGGATGAAATTTGCACCGGGATTAATTCCTTGTGCTTCGCGCGCCAGAAAGCTTCCCGGCAAAACGGACACATTATAGTCGCGGAAAAGCGCTTGGGCGAAGCGCGTATCGGCGATGGGTGTCCTTACCCAAAGATAGAAACTTGCATCCGGTTTGGACACGGGAAGCACCGGTGTCAGCAGGGCGATGACCTTGCTGAATTTCTCGGCATACAAGCGGCGGTTCTCCGCGACATGGATTTCGTCTTTCCAGGCGGCGATGCTCGCGCTCTGAATCGCCGGATTCATCGCGCAGCCGTGATAAGTGCGATACAGCGCAAATTTTTCCAGCACCTTGGCATCACCCGCGACGAAGCCGGAACGCATCCCCGGCACATTGGAACGCTTGGACAAGCTGGAGAACACCACCAGATTTTTGTAATCGTGGCGTCCCAGGTGTTGTGCGGCTTGCAGCGCACCCAATGGTTTTTCGTCAAAATATATTTCGGAATAACACTCGTCGGCGGCGATGATGAAGCCGTAACGGTCGCTCATCTCGAACAAGGTTTGCCATTCCGCCAACGGCATCACGCGACCATTGGGATTTCCCGGAGAGCAGACGTAGATGAGTTGCGTGTTTTGCCAAACGGCTTCGGGAAGTTGCTCGAAATTCAGCGCGTAGTTGTCTTCCGGTAACGTGTTGAGGAAGTGCGGTGTGGCACCCGCCAATAACGCGGCGCCTTCATAGATCTGGTAAAACGGATTGGGGCAGACCACTACCGGATCCTTCCGGCTGCGGTCGATCACCGCTTGTCCAAACGCAAACAGCGCCTCGCGACTGCCGTTCACCGGCAATACCTGCGTTTTTGCATCCGGTGCCGGAATGCCATAGCGACGTGTTAGCCAGTCGGCGATGGTGCTTCGCAGCGTGTCGCTGCCGAGGGTTGTGGGATAATTTGCCAACCCGTCGAGACCGGCGATCAGTGTTTCTTTGATGAATTGCGGTGTGGCGTGTTTCGGTTCGCCGATGTGTAAACTGACCGGTTTTAAAGCGACATTCGGCGTGACTTCGCCAAACAATTTGGCGAGTTTTTGAAACGGGTAGGGCTGCAACTGATTCAAATCAGGGTTCATGTTCTTCCAGCGTGGTTTGCCCGCCCAGGCGGGAATCCGGTGATTTTCGAGTCGCGGAATTATAAAGGTCTAACGAGTGCCATCAAAACAAAATGTCTTGCCGATTGCCGGCGTGTTGAGCGGTGCGTTGGTCTGGGGCCTGATCTGGTATCCCTATCGCGTGTTGCAGGACACGGGAATGTCCGGTGCGATGGCGACATTCATCACCTACGTGCTGGCGATGGTGTGCGGTGCCTTTATGTTGCCGCGTGTGTGGCGCGAACGCTCCACCTTTGGAGGGTGGGCGCTGCTGCTGGTGCTCAGTGCCGGTTGGGCAAATCTGGGCTACGTGCTGGGCATGTTGCACGGCGAAGTGATGCGCGTATTGCTGTTGTTTTACCTCGCCCCGGTGTGGACCATCCTGTTTTCTTTCTGGCTGCTGGGTGAACGACTCAACCGTTACGGCTATTCCGTTGTCGCGCTGTCATTGACCGGCGCCTTTGTCATGTTGTGGGAACCCCGTCTGGGCTTGCCTTTGCCGCAGAATCTTTCCGAGTGGCTGGGACTTTCCGCAGGCATGGGCTTCGCATTGTCCAACGTTACCTCGCGCCGTGCCGCGCATCTTTCCGTGGAAGCAAAATCATTCAGCTTATGGTTGGGCACGGCGGCACTGACATTGCCACTGTTACTTTGGCAGGGCGGAATGTTTGCGCAAGTATCGAACATTCCCCCGCAATTTTGGGTGATGCTAATGTTGATGGGTCTCGTGCTCTGTGCCACCAGTTTTGCCGTGCAATACGGTGTCACCCACTTATCCGCCAACCGCGCCGTGGTGCTGTTTTTGTTCGAGTTGGTCGTGGCGGCATTGACCTCCTATCTGCTTGCGGGAGAAATAATGGAACTGCGTGATTGGTTGGGCGCGACGCTGATTGTGTCAGCCACACTGTTGTCGGGGAGGATGCATGTCCAGGATGAAGGGTGTTAGTCGGACGTGTGTAAATTTCTGCTGCGGTGACCGCTCCGAAAGCCATGCTACGAACCGTGCCGCAAAATAAAGCCGGCGTACCTTTCGGTTGCGCTGGTGATTAGAGGGGAGAATGACGCGTCTTGTTGGGCAGTCCGAGTACCCGCTTAGTGATGGTATTGCTTGCCGTGAAGCACTTGCAAATGCAGGATTTCCTTCCACGCCTGATCAGGGAAACCGTCTCGGTCGAACCTGCCAACATTAGGCCGCAACAGTTCGGCGATATACGGTTCCGCTTCGGGGGAGTCCCAGAGCTTGAGGATATTTTCAAGTATGTGAGGAAACCGCTCTTCCAGCACTTGCGGGTACTGGCTCGGATTGCATTTCAGCGTATGCAGCACGTTATCCTTGTTAATCATGGAAATTCTCCTTGTCCATTAGAAAGACCCGGACAGTTTTTGAACTGAAAAACCGTCCTGCGATGCAAAGCGTAGACCTGGTCGGCATCGGCGTCAATCATGGATCGCGGTACTCAACCACGTTCTGGAAAGGGGATATATCCGGTCGGATTGGGCAACTTGAAGCCGCTCCAAATTGAGGCTCAATCATTCATAATTCCAGCACTGTGCAACATCACCCAATGGAGGCAGCATGCCAATTCGCAGCAAGTTCTTGTTGGAGCCAGCCAAAGCCGTGCTGGTGGTCATCGACGTGCAGGAAAAACTCTGCACCGCCATGGAACAAGACGCATTACAGCGGCTGATCAAAAACACCGGCATCCTTTTGCAAAGCGCGAACGAACTCGCGATTCCGGTGATATTCACCGAACAATATGTCAAAGGCCTAGGCCCGACGTTGAGCGAGCTGAAGCAAAAAACGCCCGCTGCCACCCACTATGAAAAGTTGACCTTCAACTGCTGCGGCAATGAAGATTTTGTCAACCAACTGAAAAAGAGCGGCAGGACGCAGCTCGTCATCACCGGTATGGAAACACACGTCTGCGTGTTGCAAACCGTCATCGAGCTGCTGGCTCTAGGTTTCGCTGTGCATGTCGTCAAGGACGCGGTGATGAGCCGCAGCGTCGACAACAAACAGACCGCGATTGAAGCCATGGTGCTTGCCGGTGCGGTCCAAACTTGCACCGAGTCAGTTGTGTTCCAGTTGCTGAAGATCGCCGGTACCGAGTCGTTCAAGAAACTATCGAAACTGGTCAAGTGAAGCCCCGTATCGGCATGGGACTCGCCATGTCGATACGGGCATCATGGCTGCTGCGGCCGGATGAACAATTCCGGATCAACCATCACCCCGTTCATCACCACGCTCCAGTGCAGGTGCGGCCCCGAGGCACGGCCGGACATTCCGGAAAGACCGAGTTGCTGAGCTTTAAGCACTTTCTGTCCGGGCTTTACATCGATGCGGTCGAGGTGGCAATACAACGTGATTAACCCGTTGCCGTGATCGACGAAGACCGACTTGCCGTTGAAAAAATAATCTTCCACTGCCAGCACCACACCCTGTGCGCTCGCTCTGATTTGTGTGCCGCGCTTCACCGCCACGTCCAGGCCGGCATGCGGCTTGCGCGCTTCGCCGTTGAAATAGCGGCGCGCGCCGAAGCGCCCACCCAGCTGCCCCTTGGCAGGAAGCATCAGTGCCAGATCGGTATCCGGCGCACTGCGCCAGTATTGTTTGAGTTCCGTGATGGCAGCGATTTCGCGCTCGGCGCGCGCCAAGTCTGCGGGCGATAGCTCCACCTTGCTCATATCCTTGAGTGAGATGTACTGCGTGGGGTATTCCTTGGCGTTGACCAAAAACCCCTGCGTCTTCGTTTCCTCGCCAATCTTCACGCGCAGCGCATGCGCCCCCGGAGTCATCTCTAGCGCCAGCCCCACCACCGCAACCCATTCATCGTGATCGGCAGCCACCAGCACCGGCTGCTCACCCAACCATGCTTGCGGCGCAACCGCACAAGCCTGAACGCTGCACAGCGGAACCACCGCAACGCCGCCGGGAACATTGGATGATTGGGGAAGCGCGGCGTGCGCCAGCAGCGGCAGTGCGAACAGGAAAAAGCGGAAGCAGTGGCGAAAGGTGGGGGCAATAAAGGTGTGCATGGTTCTTTTTTTGCGGGGATAGCGTCGGGCAGGTTAGGCGCGAACGAGTTTACCGTATTCACCACGATCATCGGCTAATTAAAAATGTCCCCCGTGGATGTCGGCTTACGGTCAAGGCGGTATGAGGCCGGATGCTGAAAACAACCCGAACCCGCCCCGTATAATTCCTGCTAATGTCCGGGACGAACGGCGAAGCAAGATACTCAATCATTCAACAAAGGAAGTCAGCGCAATCATGTCAAAACAAGAATCATTTGAGGAAGAAGTTACCCCCGCGCTCTCCGAAAAAGAGATGGACGAGCTCGACAGCTTCCTTTTGTCCGACGCCACAAGCAACGAAGTCATGCTGCTCGATTGCCTGGATGGATTCCTCACCGCCATCGCTTCCGGCCCGGCCATGCCAAAGCCGGAAGAATGGATCCCGCGCGCGTGGGGACCAACAGCAAAAGACGCACCGACCTTCGAATCCGCTGCCCAGGCAGCGCGGATCGCCGACTTGCTGACGCGCCACATGAACGCGATCATCTGGAGCCTGCAACAAGATGCGGAACACTTCGAGCCCGTCTTTGATCTGCAAGTCTTCGAAGGCGACGAGCGCGAATACATGGACGGTGAAATGTGGGCGCACGGATTCATGACTGGCATCGACATGCAGCGGGATCGCTGGCAGGCACTGTTTGAATCCAAACACGGCCCCGTGGCATTGCGGCCGATTTACTTGCTGGGCGCGCCGGAGATCACCGAGGCAGAAGAAGAGTTGATAAAAATACCGGCCCAGCGCGAAGAGCTTTCAAAACAGATCCCGCAAAGCATCGGCTGGATTTACAAATTCTGGGCGCCACAACGCCGTGTAACTGACAGTGCCAATGGCAAAACAGCTGCAAATGAGATTCCAAAAATAAGCCGCAATGCACCTTGTACTTGCGGCAGCGGAAGAAAATTCAAAAAGTGCTGCGGAGCAGCGCAGGTAGAAGAGTGAGCAGGGTTTGATGGAGATTGACCGGATGTGCAGATTCAACGTTTTGTGCAGGCGGCGTATCTTTAGAAGTCTCATGTTGCACTTCAGTAACCGACAGTCAGGTTTCTCTTTGAGAAAGGAAAAATGTGATGAATATCAAACTCCCCGTGGTTTTATCGCTCGCGTTGTGTTTCGGCCTCTCGGGTTGTGGCAGCAATCCTCCCAAAGCCCAAAAGCTTCAACTGCGTAATTAAGGTTCACTGAACTTGACACCGGATTCCTGAAATTGCGAGCCAGATGTAGCACTGTTGTGCTACTGTGCGCACGTTCCATTTAACCTTTGGAGACAGTAATGTCCACAACCACCATACGTTTGCCGGAAGACCTGAAAGCTCGCGTTGCAGCGGCTGCGAAACGTGCTGGCACAACAACTCACGGCTTCATTCTTGATGCCATTGCAGAAAAGGCCGAGCAGGAAGATATGCGAGCCGCTTTTGATGCAGAAGCTGAGGATCGTTATGCAGACATCGTTGCCAGCGGAAAGACGATTCCCTGGCAGGATATGCGCGGCTATTTGGAAGAGCGTATTGCCGGTAAGGAAGTGAAACGCCCGGTTGCCCGCAAACTGGCGCGCTGAAAATGTCGCGTATCGAACTGGCACCGGAAGTGGGGGATGACTTTGAGCGCATCCTCGATCACCTTGAACAATACCAGGTCGAGAATCCGGCATTGCGCATTCGGGAGATCATCGAGGCGTTCAACGTGCTGGGGTACAACCCCATGATCGGCCGCCCCGCAAATAAGAACAAACGAGAGCTGGTGATCGGGCATCGCTCGCACGGCTATGTGGCTTTGTATCGTTACGTTGTTGAAGTCGATACCGTCTTCATCCTTGCCGTGCGCAGCCAGCAAGAGGCTGGCTATGCGGGACTTTAAAAAAGACTGATGGATTTAGTTGCTGAGGATACTGAGACCCTGAATCCTATAGTCTGTAACTTAAAGAAGCTGCTGTAATCCGTGGTGTCCCCGATTGTTTCCCAGCTTTAGAACTTATTGTTGTGGCTCTGCGGAAAATATTTCGTCGACTAACTCAAGCTTCAATACGTATTCCGCCAGAGCCATACCATCAAGATGCCAAATTCCCATTTTTCGAGAATATTCTTTGGCGTGCATTTGGAGATCAGATGTGGTCCAAAACGCAAATACAACTGGCCCCAATACATTTATTTTGCCCTGTTTTCGAAGTTCGTCGAGTTTCAACATAGCGCCTCCAACAAAATTTCGAATTTCGTTTTCCTTCACTTCATGATCTGCAGCATACCTTTTTGCCTGCCCTATCACAGACAAGGCTGCAGTTTTTGGCAACGGATAACTTGCAGAGTAGGTGGTTAGATTCAACGCGAAGAAATCAACGCCACCGTCATATGTCTTTTGAGTATTCTCAGCTGTGGCTCCCAGTTTTTCCAAAATGCGTTTGCAAACAACTTCGAAATAAAATGGGTCGATGAGTCTAAGTTTGCCCGCCACCTCTGCATGTTTTTCGTTTATTCTCCGAATGTACTGCTCTTCTGCATCCATTAAATAAGACGGCACTCCTCCGTCTTCAATAATGAGTGCACATCTATTTCTCAGTATGTCATCAACATAGTCCAAATGTTCTTCAGCAAGGTCTGTTTGAAGTTCAACAGATGCCCTGGGTATGGCCTTACTTATTGCATGAGAAATTGCATCACTTAATCTCTGCCACTCAGTTGAATCCAAATGTGTCTCAACCCATTTGGCAATATCTTGAGAGCTGGCCATAGGTGCTTAGCTTTATAAAGCGATGAGAGCGGCTCTGTCCTGAAGCGTTTGGACAATGCTTGCCATCAATCCCTCCAAAGCAGCCACCGCTGGTGTGTCCATCTTTCGTAACATATCAGGTGTAAGTGACTTAACGGCGTTGGCTGCAGCGATTACTTTCGGGAACCACTCTTCAGGGTGATCTACTTCGTACTTGGCCAAAGCGCGGCTGAGCGATCCTTCTGCCGATCGGAATACATTCAATGCCTGCTCGTCCTTTATTATTGTCCCCAACTCGCGAACTGATTTTGCCTCTGGAAGTTTTGGGCTTCCATCTTCTTCATCTGTGGGGGGGATCATCCAGCTATAGAATTCTTTAATATGCTCCTCGTTCACAAAATGTTCTGCGACATCATCCCAGTTTAGCCAAGTCTTCACATCAGGCCGCTTAAAGGCCTCTTCAAAATAACTATACATTTTTGGAATAGCATATTCGCCGAACTCCTCATCAGATTTCATCTGCTCTAATGCAAGAAAACAACGATATGAAGTATTTGCAGTTCTAGTGGACAAACCTAAACTCTGAGCCGCTTCTTGGGGCGACATTCCTGCCTTCCGAAGCGCATGTACAGCTTTTGCTTTTTGGTAAGGTCCCCATTCTTTAATGCCTGAAACATGTCGAAGACCGGGCAGTATTAGAGAGGCAGATTCGGGAGCAACCGTTTCATCAAGTAACAAAGCATTAAGCTTTGTGAAGTTAGCCAACTGCTCTTCTGAAAAGGTTTCCTTACCATTTTCATGAAGATCAATAAGCCATTTCAGCGCAGTTGCTCTTCGGTTGCCTTCAATCACAACAAATCGCTCAGCATCGTCAGTGACTTTTCCTTTCCATTTACGAACGACAATTCGATCCATCGGAAGAAAGCCAACTGTTTTAATCGTATCCTTTAACTCAGAGACATCAAAAATGGATGATTTCATCTTTTCCTTTGTTGACGCTTGTACCTTTTCTTCTGCAAAACGAGTTTCCAAAATTGAATTCAAACCCTCTCCCAGTTCAGAAAATCTGGGATTATTTGGGTCTAGTAGCAATTGATCCAAACTAACTTTGATCGGAGCTAGGGATGCACTTAGGGATGCCATAACAATTCCTTTTTTTAAATTTAGCGGTCGAAATGTACCGGAGTTCAACTGCTTTGCCTATTCAAACTTTAACCCCTTCAATCGAGTCTCAACCACCTTCCCAGCCCTTGCCCGCGCCCCAAAGTACATCTGCAACTCCTTCCCGCCAATCTTCACCTGCTGCACCTTGCTCCCCGCCGTTCCGCTCAAGGTAACCGCCGGTTGATTGACGACCGTGCAGGCCGTCAGCTCGTCGCCTGCTTTTAGGTCGATCAGCATCATGCCTTTGCCGCCGCCTTGTAGCAGTTTCAGTTCGGAGAGCATGAAGGTGAGTAGTCTGGCGTGTTTGGAAAGTACGACGACGAGTGAAGTTTTGGTCGGGGCGAGCAGGATGGGGGGAAGGATGGTTTCTTCTTTGACGCTGATAAATTGTTTTCCCGCCTTGTTGCGTCCCACCATGTCGCCGATGAAGCAGGGGAAACCGTAACCTGCACTGGTGGAGATCAACACGGGAGTCTCGGCTTTGCCGCTGAGCACGTGAGTGATCTTGGCGCCCGGTGCGAGTTCGATGAAAGTGGCGAGCGGCGCGCCATCGCCGCGACCGGAGGGTAACGCGGACACGGGGATGCTGCACACGCGCCCATTGTTGCAGATGACGATGCACGGGTCGGTGGTGCGGCATTCGAAAGTGGAGGCCACGTGGTCGCCGTCTTTGAACGCGATGCTGGTCGCGTCGATGCCGTGGCCTTGGCGCGTGCGCACCCAGAAGCGTTGCGAGATGAACACGGTCACCGGTTCGTCGTTAATTGGCACGGCCACTTTGGAAATCTGCGCTTCTTCGATTAAGGTGCGGCGCGTGTCGCCGAAAGTTTTGGCATCGGCTTCGATCTCGCTCACCACCAGCTCGCGCAGCGCATCTTCGCTGCTCAAAATTTTTTTCAAATCACGCGCTTCTTTTTCCAGCGCCTTGATCTCTTTCTCGATCCGGATGCCTTCCAATCGTGCCAGTTGGCGCAGGCGGATTTCGAGGATGTCTTCGGCTTGCCGATCAGACAATTCGAAGCGCGCCATCAAGTCTTCCTTGGGATTATCCGAGCCGCGAATCAGCGCGATCACTTCGTCGATGTTCAGGTAAACGATCATGCGCCCGGCGAGGATGTGTAAGCGGTCGTTGACCTGGCCCAGGCGATAGTCGCAACGGCGCGTGACGGTGCGCAGGCGGAATTCCACCCACTCGCGCAACACTTGCGCCAGCGCTTTCTGTTGCGGGCGACCGTCGAGGCTGATCATGGTCAGGTTGACCGACACCGAATTCTGCAAGCTGGTGTGGGTGAGCAACACCGCCACCATTTCGTCGGGATTTTGTTTGGATGTTTTGGGCTGCAACACCAGACGTATCTTTTGCGATTTATCCGATTCATCGGCAATCGTATCCAGCACCGACAGGATCAGTTGTTTGTTCTGCACCTGATCCGGCGACAGCGATTTTTTGTTGGCCTTGACCTTGGGGTTGGTCAGTTCGTCGATTTCTTCCAGCACTTTTTGCGCCGATACGCCGTGCGGGAATTCGCTCACCACCACTTGCCACTGGCCGCGTGCCAGTTGTTCCACCGTCCAACGCGCACGCATCTTGAGCGATCCGCGTCCCGTGCTGTAAGCATCGCGTATGTCCGCCGCCGACGAAATAATCTGCCCGCCACCGGGGAAGTCCGGGCCGCTGATAAACGACACCAGTTCGTCGTCGCCGATGGCGGGATTCTTCGCCAGCGCCACGGCGGCATTCGCTACCTCATTCAAATTATGCGAAGGAATTTCCGTCGCCATACCCACCGCAATGCCCGATGCGCCGTTGAGCAACACCATCGGCAGGCGCGACGGCAACATCGCCGGTTCCTGAAACGCGCAGTCGTAATTGGGGATGAAATCCACCGTGCCCATGTCCAGCTCGGACAGCAGCAAATCGGCAATCGGTGTGAGGCGCGCCTCGGTGTAACGCATTGCCGCCGCATTGTCGCCGTCGCGCGAACCAAAGTTGCCTTGTCCGTCCACCAGCGGATAGCGCATGGCAAAATCCTGCGCCAGCCGCACCATCGCCTCATACGCGGAAGAGTCGCCGTGCGGATGATATTTACCCAACACATCACCCACTACACGTGCCGATTTCACATGTTTGTTGCCGTGCGTGAGGCCCATTTGGCGCATGGCGTAGAGGATGCGGCGCTGCACCGGCTTTTGGCCGTCGCAGACTTCGGGGAGTGCGCGGCCTTTAACCACGGATACCGCGTATTCGAGATAGGCGCGCTCGGCGTAGTCGGCGATGAGGACTTCGTCGCTGTCGGGGAGTTTGGCGAGCGGGGCGAATTCGCGTTTGCCGGTGGATGTTGCAACGGCAGATACTGCCGGTTGTTGATCGTCTTGCGGGTCGATTTCGTTCATGGTCATTCGTTGTTGGTGCTGTGTTAATTAGTTAGTGCCACATAACTTCTAAGTCGTCACACCGGCGAAGGCCGGTGTCCAGTTGATTAAAAACACTGGATTCCGGCCTTCGCCGGAATGACGACTATATATCCGCCTCCACCTCATTGCCGTGATATTCCAGCCATGCACGGCGGGTCGAAGCTTCCTGCTTGCCCATCAGCATGTTGAATATCCCCATCGTCGCTTTGAACGAGGCCATATCCGCCTTCACGCACAGTGCGCGCCGTGTATCCGGATTCAACGTGGTATCCCACAATTGCTCGGGGCTCATCTCGCCCAATCCTTTAAAACGCGAGATCGACCAGCTGCCTTCGCGTATTTTCTCTTTGCGTAATCGGTCGAGGGTGCTCGACATTTCACCTTCATTCAGCGCGTAGATTTTGCTCGCCTGTTTCTTGCCGTGTGCGGGCACGTCGATGCGGAACAGCGGCGGCTGCGCGATGTAGATTTTGCCCGCTTCCACCACGCGGTAGAAATGGCGGTAGAACAAGGTGAGCAGCAGCGTGGAGATGTGCGATCCGTCCACATCGGCATCGGCCATGATGAGGATGGCGTTGTAGCGCAGGTTGGAAAGGTCGACATTGTCGCCGGGCGCGTGCGGATCAACCCCGATGGCGACGGCGATGTCGTGGATTTCGGTGTTGGCGAATAGGCGGTCTTTTTCCACTTCAAACGGGTTCAAGACTTTGCCGCGCAAGGGCAACACGGCCTGGAATTCTTTGTTACGCCCCTGTTTTGCGGAGCCGCCGGCGGAGTCGCCCTCGACCAGAAAAAGTTCGGTGCGTGATGCATCGCCGGAACTGCAATCGGTGAGTTTGCCCGGCAACACAGCGACACTGGAACCTTTTTTCTTTTCCACTTTTTGCGCCGAACGCAAACGTGCCTGCGCCTGCTGAATCGCCAGTTCGACGATTTTTTTGGCCGGTTCGAGATGTTCGTTCAGCCACAAATCCAGCGGGTCTTTGAGCATGGACGACACCAGCCGCAACGCCTCGCGCGACACCAGCTTCTCTTTGGTTTGTCCCTGGAATTGCGGATCCAGCACTTTGGCCGACAACACGAAGCTCAGGCGCGAGAACACGTCTTCCGCCACCAGCTTCACGCCCTTGGGTAACAGGCCGTGCAATTCGGCGAACGCCTTCACTGAGTTAAACACACCTTCGCGTAATCCCGCCTCGTGTGTGCCGCCGGCAGGAGTGGGAATGAGGTTGACGTAAGACTCGCGCACCACGTTGCCTTCGGCCGACCAGGTTAAGGCCCACGTTGCACCTTCACCTTCGGCAAAACCGTTGCCTTCGTTTTTGCGTGTGAATTTTTCCTGCAACAAAATGGGCGTGGCCAGCTCAAATTCCGCCAGTGCTTCGGCCAGATAGCCGCGCAAGCCGTCGGGATAGGTCCACGATTTGGTCTCGCCGGATTTTTCCAGTGTGAGCGTGATGGTGACGCCCGGTAGCAGCACCGCTTTCGAGCGCAGCGAAAATTCGAGCTGTGCAAGGTTGACGTTTGGGCTGTCGAAATATTTCGCGTTGGGCCACGCGCGCACCGTGGTGCCGGTGTGTTTTTTCGGGCAGTTGCCGGTCTTGAGCAGCGGTTTTTCCGCCACTCCATCGAGGAAACGTAATTCGTGCTGGCCGCCATCGCGAAACACGATCACTTCGACTTTGTTTGACAGCGCATTGGTCACTGCGACGCCCACACCGTGCAATCCTCCGGCGAACTTGTACGCACCGTCGGATTCCTTGTCGAACTTACCGCCCGAATGTAATACGGTGAAAGCGACTTCCACCACCGACCTGCCTTCCTCGGCGTGGATGCCCACGGGGATGCCGCGACCGTCGTCCGCCACCGTGACGGAGCCGTCCAAATGCGCGGTGACGCGAATCTGTTTGGCAAAACCTGCCAGCGCCTCGTCGCAGGCGTTATCCACCACTTCGGCAATGATGTGGTTGGGGGATTCGAGATTGGTGTACATGCCCGGGCGCTGCCGCACCGGGTCGAGTCCGCGCAGAACTTTGAAACTGGATTCGTTATAAGTGGCCATTATCTGATTGCGTTATAAATTGCTGGAGGTGCTGCCGAACCGGGCATTTTACCGGACTGTAACCGAGAAGAGAGCTACGGTCCGTGTTGCTTATCTCTTGGAGGGGAAAATATAGCGTTCCCGATGTGTTATTCAGCAGCCGATAGCGTCAAAAATCACCCATCTGAGCCTACCCAAATTTGATAAAGGACAATGGGGAAGTCAACTGGGGGCGGCAATATTGACTGCTATAAACTCAGTTCAATAACGGATGATCTTTGGGCAGCTGTTTTGCATACCACATGGCCAGTTTGTGCCGCAGCGATTTCTCGGCGACCTGGTCTTCCGGCAGAGGAGTGAGGACTTTGTCATGCACCATCAGCCGGTAGATGTACAGAAGTTTCTCGCTTGCGGAATCACCGGCTTCGAATTGGACTACACCGCGTCCCTCGGCATATTTCACTCCCGCGAGAAAAGCTTCCTTGAACAGCGCGGATTCATTTTTGAGTTTCTTCATGGTTTTCCTGTTATGTGGTCAACGTACCGCGAAAATTTCCAGCAAACAATCTGCATGGCATATTTTCGATTTGAAAATGTTTGATGTCCAGCGTTTTGACACAGAGTAACGCGCATGACGTATTGCAACACGCCGGGTTGGGCGGATTTGCTGTTAAGTATTTTGGATGCGATGCGCGATTCGGCGTGAAATTGCCGGACAGCTAGCCGAGCTGTTTATTGTGGAGCTGTTAGGATCGAACCGAGAATTCCGGTCGAGCGGCATGAACCGTCTGCATCACAGAATGTTCGTGTACTTGACCCGCCGCTGCGCTGCTCCACTGCTGGCCCGCACAGGCCGAGATTGAAGCTGGCCGGTGCGCCTTCGTATCCCCCCAGACCTTGGGCATTCACCCAATATCGTGCCGGCATAACAGGAGTCTGGCAGGCTTGTTCGATGTAAGCCTTTTCCCCGAAAGTCAGCTGGCGGCCGTTAATGAATACCCCGGAGGTGCCGCGAGAAGCATTCGCTCGCAACGCGCCGCCGAGTGCAAGACCGGGTAACATTTGGCCGGCGACCGGTTTTCCTTCGATGCCGTAGGCTCCTGAAACGGGGTCATACCAATAACGGCCGGGTGCGATTGGCAGCGGGTAGAGTTGTTGTAACTGTGCCAAGGTAACGCGATCCAGTGCTTTCCCGTTGATGAAAACTTTGCCGCCCCCTCCCGCCGCCTCGACCAAACTGAAAATCAATCCGGCCGCCAGAACCAGCACAACACGGTAGAAGAAGTTTAAGGGCGCAGTCCGTTTTGTAAAATGGGTTGACATTCGAACCTCCCGCGATTTTGTGATGTCATGCCACTGTGACTTCCTTGGATAAATACACGTCCTGTATCGCGTTCAATAACGCCACGCCGTCCCGCATCGGTTTCTGGAATGCCTTGCGTCCCGAGATTAGCCCCATGCCGCCCGCCCGTTTGTTGATGACGGCGGTGCGCACCGCCTGATGTAAATCATCTTTGCCCGAAGCGCCGCCGGAATTGATCATGCCGACGCGTCCCATGTAACAGTTGGCGACTTGATATCGCACCAGGTCGATCGGATGGTCGCTGGTCAGTTCGCTGTACCCCCTGGGGCTGGTCTTGCCGAATTTGAGGGCGTTATAGCCGCCGTTGTTCTCGGCCATTTTCTGTTTGACGATGTCGGCGTTGATGGTGGCGGCCAAGTGGTTGGCCTGCCCGGTCAGGTCGGCGGCGACGTGGTAATTTTTGTCCGGGGTGGTGAAGGCGGGATTGCGCAAATAGGCCCAGAGGAAAGTTGCCATACCCAGTTCATGCGCATGTTCGAACGCCTCGGACACTTCCTGAATCTGCCTGCGTGATTGTTCCGAACCGTAAAATACCGTCGCACCGACGGCCACGGCGCCCATATCGAATGCCTGATCCACGCTGGCGAAAAGTGTCTGGTCGAAAATGTTGGGGTAGGTGAGCAATTCGTTGTGGTTGATCTTTACGATGAACGGGATTTTGTGCGCATAACGTCGGGCCACCGAACCCAGCACGCCGAGCGTGGAAGCCACGCCGTTGCAACCCCCTTCGATGGCGAGCTTGACGATGTTCTCCGGGTCGAAATACATCGGGTTGGGCGCGAACGACGCGCCGCCGGAATGTTCCACGCCCTGATCCACCGGCAGCAGAGAAAGGTAGCCGCTGTCGGCCAAGCGGCCATGCCCGTAAAAGGCTTGCAGACTACGCAGTACGCCGGGTTTGCGGTTTTTTATTGCAACCACTCTGTCCACATAGTCGGGCCCCGGCAGGTGTATTGACTCCTTGGGGATGCCGGTACAACGGTGTGCCAGCAACGGTTCCGCTTCATCTCCCAGCAATTGCACGATGTTCGTCATGATAAGTTCCCCGCTTGGTAAAACAGAGCGGTCATCTTACTCCGCTGTGTATAATTTTAGGCATCCCAAATCAGAGTTCGTCGCACATGAAACCTATCGTTCTTGGTACCCCGCTGTCACCCTCCGCCACCAAAGTCATGCTGCTGGGCAGTGGCGAACTGGGCAAAGAAGTCATCATCGCGTTGCAACGGCTGGGGGTGGAGGTCATCGCGGTGGACCGGTATGCGGACGCGCCGGGGCACCAGGTGGCGCATCGTGCCTATGTCATCAACATGGCAGACGGTGCTGCACTGCGCTCGCTCATCGAAAAAGAACAGCCGCACATTATTGTGCCGGAGATCGAGGCCATCGCCACCGGCATGCTGCTGCAGATTGAGAGCGAAGGTTTGGCACGCGTTATTCCTACTGCCCGTGCGGCGCAGCTCACCATGAACCGTGAAGGCATCCGCCGTTTGGCCGCTGAAGTTTTGTGTTTGCCGACTTCGCCCTACAGGTTCGCCGACAGTCTGGACGAATTGCGCGCCGCCATCGACGTGATCGGCTATCCGTGCATCATCAAACCGGTGATGTCATCTTCCGGCAAAGGCCAGTCGAAAGTGGATAGCGCCGATGAAGTGCAGGCCGCATGGGATTACGCTGCCAGTGGCTCGCGCGTGAACCAGGGCAGAGTCATCGTCGAAGGTTTCATTGACTTCGACTACGAGATCACGCTGCTCACCGTGCGTGCTGTTGGTGCGAATGGAGGCATCGCAACACATTTCTGCGAACCCATCGGCCATGTGCAGGTGCAGGGGGATTATGTCGAAAGCTGGCAACCAATGGCCATGTCGGATATGGCGTTGCAACGCGCGCGTAACATCGCGCAAAAAATCACAGATGATCTTGGCGGCTTGGGTATCTTTGGAGTTGAACTGTTCGTCAAGGGCGACAAAGTGTGGTTCTCTGAAGTCAGTCCGCGCCCGCACGATACCGGCATGGTGACGATGTGCAGCCAGCGCTTCAATGAATTCGAGTTGCATGCCCGCGCAATTCTCGGCTTGCCAGTGGACGTCACATTCAGGGCGGCGGGTGCGAGTGCGGTGATTTACGGCCAGATGGACGTCCGGGGCATCGCCTTCGAAGGCGTGGATGAAGCGTTGCGCGTGCCGGAATCGGATGTGCGCTTGTTCGGCAAGCCGGAAGCCTTTGTGAAGCGCCGCATGGGTGTGGCACTGGCGAATGGCAAAGATACCGACGAGGCGAGAGTTCGTGCCAAGTTGGCGGCGAGCAAGGTGATTCCAGTGAAAATGTGATGATCACCGGCATCCATCACGTTACGTTTATCACTCGGGATATAACCCGTGCGCGCTTTTTTTACGAGAGTGTGCTGGGTTTGCGCCCCGACTCCAATCGTCCGCAAATGAGTTTCGAGGGCGTGTGGTACGACGTTGCACACGGCCAGCAAATTCACTTGATGGTGTTGCCAGACCCGGAAGCGGGAATCGTCAGACCGACACACGGCGGACGCGACCGGCATGTGGCGCTGGGCGTGAAGGATTTGCCGCAACTGATGGAAAAACTGGATGCGGCAGGCGTGCCCTATACGCAAAGCCAGTCCGGGCGACGCGCGATTTTCTGCCGCGATGCCGACCAGAATGCACTGGAGTTCATCGAGGTCACCGAATGAAACAGAACGTTTCGCTGGATGACGGAATCAGCCCGAAGTTCTGGTATCAGAATGCGTGCGACAAGGCAGGTTTTGTTTGTGACGCGCGCCAACTCTCCGCAATTGATGAGTTGCAGGCGCTGTGGCAACAGCTGGTCGAATTCAAAAACAAACGTAATCAATTTCTCGGGCGCAGTCTGCTGAGTCCGGATGTGCCAAAAGGTCTGTACATCTGGGGCGGAGTGGGGCGCGGCAAGACTTTTCTGATGGATGGTTTCTATGCCTGTTTGCCTTACCGCCGCAAACGGCGTATTCATTTTCACAACTTCATGTCTGAGGTTCACCATGATATGAAGTTGCTTGCGCATGAGCCGGACCCGTTGATGGCTCTTGCCGACAGCATCGAACATTCCACCCGCTTGTTGTGTCTGGATGAGTTTCATGTGGACGATATCGCCGATGCGATGATTCTGGGACGCTTGCTTGGCGCGTTGCTGGAGCGCGGCGTGGTGTTGCTCACCACCTCCAACTATCCGCCGGATGGCCTGTATCCGAACGGATTACAGCGGCAAAATTTCTTACCCGCGATCGCCATGCTCAAGCGCGAATTGAAAGTGCTACATCTCGACGGCGACACCGATTTCCGCATGATGCAAATGGCGCGTGATCCCTTGTTTCTGGTGCCTGCCGGTGCGGCGAGTGAAACACAGATGGGGTCGTTATTCCAACGCCTGACGGCGGCGGAACAGGCCGAAGTTCAGAACATTCAGATACGAAATATAAGCCTACCGGTCAAACGAGTGACACGCGAAGTGGTGTGGTTCGATTTCATAACACTCTGCGGCGGACATTTTGACCAGTCTGATTACCTTGAGATCGCGCATCGCTATCCGACACTATTCCTGTCCAAAATCCCGAAATTGAACAGCGAAAATGGTGCGGAGGCGAGACGCTTTACCTGGTTAATTGATGTGCTGTACGACAACCATGTCAAGCTCGTGGCCTCATTCGAGGTCGAGATAAATTGTTTGTATGAAGCGGGCAGGAGCGATAGCGAATCTCAACGGATCTCTAGTCGATTGACCGAGATGCAAACCCGGCATTATCTGGAGTTGCCGCATCACAGTCGTGGGGCGAATTTGACCAATGTGGTGGATTTACACGAAGGGCGGGCAAAATGAAACCGGATTTGACGCGGGCACTTTTGCGCCCGCTTTATTTGATCTTGGTGTTGGGGTTGATGATCGCCGCCTTCAAAGTCACGCTGGCTTGGTGGCGGGATGAGATCTCATTAACAGAAGACGGGAACTGGATATGGGTATCCTTGTTCCCGCTTCTATTGGTGGTGTGGTGGCGCTATTTCTCTATTTTTGGATGCAAAGAACCGGCTTGTCTATTGCCCAATGAAAAGGATTGAGAGTGCGCCGTATTACCATCCGCCGTTTTGCAGGTAGGCGTCATATTTGGCTTGGCAAGCCTGATTGGCGGTTGCCACCATTTTTTCTGCTTCTTCTACGATCACATCCGGCACGGTGAGCAGACACGTCTTTTTCTGCAACACGGGTTTCTGATTCTGGCTCAGGTAAAAGTTCTTCGCTGTTTCGGCGGCGGCTTTGCAGTTGTTCAGATCAACCAGAATATGCGTTTCGAATTTTGTTTTGGTTTCGACTCTGGATCGGGCTTGGGCACCGGCCTGCTGCATCTCTCGGTGTAATTGGATTGCGGCTTGTTTTTCCTGTTCGTTCCACATGTCCAGATAGATCCACGCACCGCTTGTCAACAAGATCAGTACAACTGCTGCAATTTTTTTAAACGATTCTGACTCGTACATTTCCACCCCTCCGTACATTGCAAATATGGCACAACCGGTTCGTATGATAGCCGAATATGGGAATGTGTTGCACCTTCAAAAGCACTCAAGGTGCCGGATTTGGATAGTACTTTTGTACTATTTCGATTTCTGAAATCACTTCAGGTGAAAGCGAAATATTTGCACTTTCAATATTTTCTTCCAGTTGCTGCGGAGTGGTTGCACCCAAGATGACACTGCGAGTGAACCAACGTGTCCGAACGAAAGCAAGTGCCAATGTAGTCGGCGTCATACCGGCTTCCACAGCGATGCGCGCGTATTCTTTTGCAGCGGCGGGGACATTTTGTTTGTTGTAACGTTGGCCAAAGCCGGGGAACAGTGTGATGCGGCCACGCACATTCGGGTCGGCCAGATATTTTCCCGTGAGCCAGCCAAATGCCAGGGGGCTGTAGGCGAGCAAACCGACATTGGCGTGACGGCATGTCTCCGCAAGGCCGCTCTCGAAGGTGCGATTCATCAGGTGATAGGCGTTTTGTATACTGACAATCCGGGGCAAACCCAGTTGCTCGGCACAGCGCACAAATTCGGAGACGCCCCAGGGTGTTTCGTTGGAAAGCCCGATGTGGCGCACCTTCCCGGCTTTGACCAATTCAGCCAGAACTTGCAGTTGCTCGGCGATGGGGGTGCTGTCATGTTCCTGCGTCACGTCATAACTGGTGGCGCCGAACATCGGCACGTAGCGATCCGGCCAATGGATCTGGTACAGGTCAAGGTAATCGGTTTGCAAGCGGCGCAGACTGCCTTCGACGGCAGTAATCATATGTTCGCGATTGATGCGCGGTCCGTTGCGTATCCAGCCAAATCCGCGTGAGGGCCCGGCAATTTTGCTGGCGACGATTACCTTGTCGCGTTGCCGGTGCTTGAGCCAAGTGCCGATATAACTTTCGGTGCGATACACGGTTTCAGCGCGTGGCGGCACCGGGTACATCTCGGCCGTATCAATGAAGTTCACCCCGTGCGATACCGCGTAATCCAGTTGCGCGTGCGCTTCCGCTTCGGTGTTTTGTTCGCCGAAAGTCATCGTACCCAGTGCCAGGGCGGATACTTTCAGGTCGCTACTTCCGAGCGTGTGATAGTCCATTTTGGATTTATCCGCGCGTGTTGGATTGCGTTTGGAACTGCGTCAGTTCGACCCGAGGTGCAGGTTGCCAGCCGGACTGGCGATGCTCGGCCACGACGTTGGTGAAGATGCCGCCGCGCACGTAGAATTTTGCCGTGAGACGCATGAAACGCGGCTGAGTAGCAGCAACCAGATCATCCAAAATGCGGTTGGTCACGTCTTCGTGGAAATGGCCTTCCTCACGGAACGACCACATGTACAACTTGAGGCTTTTCAGTTCAACGCAATTCTTGTCGGCGATGTAATCCAGGATCAGCGTGGCGAAATCCGGCTGGCCGGTTTTCGGACACAGGCAGGTGAATTCCGGAATTTCCATGTGGATGTGGTAATCGCGTTGAGGTTGCGGGTTGGGAAATGTCTCCAGAGTTTTGCCGGGAAGGGTGGTCATTGTTGGTCGCCTATGGGAGTTCGGTTAGAATGCGGCGCATTATATCGCCAGCCCGAATCGAAAATAGAAGTGCGTTTAGCCCACATCAAGTTAGCCGGTTTCAAGTCCTTCGTTGATCCCACCCATATCGCGCTGCCCGGGCAGTTGGTGGGTATCGTCGGGCCCAACGGCTGCGGCAAATCCAATGTGATCGATGCGGTGCGCTGGGTGCTGGGCGAATCGCGCGCCTCGGCGTTGCGCGGCGAATCCATGCAGGATGTGATCTTTAACGGCTCGGGTAACCGCAAGGCGGTGTCGCGTGCCAGTGTGGAGCTGGTCTTCGACAACACTCTGGGCAAAGTCGGCGGACAGTGGGCCAGCTACGCCGAGATCTCCATCAAGCGTGTGTTGCAGCGCGATGGCGATTCCAACTACTACATCAACAATCAAAATGTGCGGCGCAAGGACATCACCGATATCTTCCTCGGTACCGGTGTCGGTGCGCGTGCCTACGCCATCATCGAACAGGGCATGATCTCGCGCATCATCGAGGCCAAGCCGGAAGAATTGCGTGTGTTTCTGGAGGAAGCGGCAGGTGTTTCAAAATACCGCGACCGTCGGCGCGAAACCGAATTACGTCTGGGCGATACCAAAGACAATTTACTGCGCGTCTCCGATATTCTGCAGGAACTGGACAAGCAACTTGGGCACTTGAGCGAGCAGGCCGAAGTGGCAAAGTGCTATCGGGAACTGGAAGCCAGGCGCGAAACCACGCAGCGCTTGCTGTGGTTGGTGAACAAACTGGATGCGGAAGCGCGGCGTCTCCGCTTTGCGCAACACGTCGAAAAGAACAAGAATGAATTGGAAGCCGAGATCGCCAGGTTGCGCGAAGTGGAAAGCAAGCTGGAAGGTGCGCGTGCTGAACACTTCACGCTGTCCGATGCGCTCCATGCCAAGCAAGGCGGCTTGTATGAGCGCAACGCAGAAGTGGCGCGACTGGAACAGTTGATCGCCTTCCAGAACGAACAACGCAATCGTTTGGGACAACAGATACAGAATGGTGAGCGCCAGATCGCGCAGCAACAGGTTCAATTGCAAGGCCTGACAACGTTGCAGATTCACTGGCAAAGTCAGCAGCAGGAAGCTGCGGTGCGTGAGGCTGTTTGCGAAAGTCATGCCGAAACCGAGGCGCAACATTTGCCGCAAGCGGAAGAAGCGGCACGCGTGGCACAGGAACGTTTTAACGTTTTGCAGCGGGAGCAGTTACTGATCCAACAGCAACTGCAGCTGGCCGAAACGCAACGCGGGCATATTCAGGGTAACGTGCAGCAATTGGAGAGCCGCAGGTCGCGCCTGATGCTGGAGCGGGACAATCTGCCGCAGCCGAATATTGCTGCACAGGAACAAGCGCAACTTCAGCTTATCGGGATACAGGCTGAATACGAGGCACAGCAGTTACAACTGAAAGACTTGCAGGAACAATTGCCTTTGGCAGAAACGGCACGGCGCGATGCGCGCGATGTCGCGAATGAATTGGAACGTCAACTGGGGCAGTCTGAAGCGCGCTCGAATGCGCTCAAACAACTGCAATCCCAAGTTGATAACGACAAGAATCTGAAAGCCTGGTTGTCGCGCCATCAGCTGGAAAATACACCGCGCCTGTGGCAATCCATCCGCATCGACACGGGTTGGGAAGATGCGCTGGAAGCGGTGTTGCGCGAACGGATCAATGCGTTGGCCTTGCCACAATTGGAAGTCACCGCAGAATGGGGTGACGCTCCTCCGGCAAAGTTGGCCGTTTATGGGACAGGCAGTTCCTCCAAAAACATTTTGGCGGTAGCAAGGGACCTTGTGCCTTTGGTGAATTACGTGCGCAGCACGGATTCACAAACGGCTACCGTAGTTGAGGATTGGCTGACCGGCGTATATGCCGTTGCGAATCTGTCCGAGGCGCTAAAGCGGCGTGGTGATTTGGCGGCGGGCGTCTGGTTGGTCACAGCAGAGGGGCATTTGGTCGGGGCGCATTGTGTGTTGTTCCATGCCCCGGATAGCCAAGTACACGGCATCCTGGCGCGTCAGCGTGAGATCGAGCTGTTGCAACAAGAGATCCGTTTGCGTACCGATGCACTGGAGCAAGGCAAGCAACAGACCGCACAGGCGGAAGCGACTTTTCGTGTGCTCGAAAGCCGCATCGGTCCGTTGCGTAGCGCGAATTCGGAATCGCAGCAACAGCAACACCAGCTGCAAATGCAGATTCTCAAACTCACCCAGGCCAACGAACGCAGCCGGGAACGCGACACACAGATCGCCACGGAACTGGAAGAACTGTCAGAACGCGTGCATCACGAACAGCGCCAATTGGAGGAGGTTGCCGAAAACATGGCAATCCGGCACGAACAACTCTCCGCGTTGCAGATCGAGGGTGAGCACGCCAGACAACAGACCAACAGTCTTGAAATGACGCTGCGTGAGGTGCGCGTGCGTGCCCAAAAAGCGCAGACCGAATTGCAGGAGTCGCGTTTTTTCGCCAAGACCTGTGCGGACAAGCTCGCCGATCTTGCGCAGAACCTGAGCCACAATGCCACCACACTGGTGCAGTTGGAGGAAGCGTTACAACACAGCCGCAACGAGCAGTCAAACTTGAGTGACGGTGATGTTCAAGAACAATTGCAGCGCGCTTTGCAGCAACGCCAGACGCAGGAACACGCGCTCGCCGAAGCGCGCAATTCCCTTGAATACGCCACACTCAATTTGAACAAGTTGGAACAGGAGCGCCTGTCCTGCGAGCAGAAACTGCATCCCCTGCGCGAGAAAGTGAGCGAAATCACGCTCAAGGAACAAGAGGCGCGTTTGCATTACCAGCAATGGGCAGAGCTGTTGCAGGGCGTGGATGAATCGCCACTGTTGCCATTGATAGAAGGCGCAAAGCCGGGCGGCTTGCAAAATGAATTGACCCGTCTGAGTAACGAGATCATCGCCTTGGGCGCGGTGAACCTGGCCGCATTGGAAGAGTTGCATACCGCCCAGGAACGAAAAACCTACCTTGATGCACAAGCCAAAGACTTGAACGAGGCCATTGATACATTGGAAGATGCCATTCGCCGTATCGACAAGGAATCACGCGATTTGCTGATGGTGACTTATGATGAAGTCAACCGCCATTTATCCGAGCTGTTTCCGGTGCTTTTTGGTGGCGGCGATGCGCGTCTGGTGTTGACCGGCGCCGAGATTCTGGACAGCGGCGTGCAGGTGATGGCACATCCTCCCGGCAAGAAAAACGCTTCCATCCACCTGCTTTCGGGCGGCGAAAAAGCACTCACTGCCATCGCGCTGGTGTTTTCTCTTTTCCAACTGAATCCGGCACCGTTCTGCGTGTTGGACGAAGTAGATGCGCCGCTGGACGACACCAATACCGAACGGTTGTGCAAGCTGATCCAGAAAATGTCAGAGAAGACGCAGTTCGTCTACATCAGCCACAACAAAATCACCATGGAAATGGCGCAGCAGTTGATCGGGGTAACTATGCAGGAGCGCGGAGTCTCCAAGGTGGTCTCGGTGGATATCGAGGAAGCCTTGCGGCTCAGTGAAGAGAGCGGAGGCAAGCCCTCCGCCAAGCAGGCTTAATTGCAGTTGGTACTGAGTTCATTGCGCGCATCGTTCAAACGTTGCTCGCGAGCCGCGTCATCCAAATAGATCTTTTCGCCTTTCTCATCATAAGCAACGATACGGGTACTTTCTTGCAGGGTGCGCAGGTTGTCGCGCAAGGCATCGCAATTCTGTTTCTTAAGTTCAGCTTGCGCGTTTTCTTGAGCCTTCTTGTTGTCGGCTGTTTCTTTTTCCTTATTCGCTTTTTTTAAATCAGCTTCACGTTCTGCGACGCTTTTTGCCGAAAACCCTGAAGTTGATGATGAGCCCTTGCCGGAGGTGCTCTGAACGGTTTGTGTCTTGTTGATGTCCGGTGGAATCGTATCTGAGTAATGAACGGTACCGTCCGCAGCCACCCATTTATGCATACCGGCATGGGCGGAGAAGGTACAAATAACCAAAGTAAAAAGGATAATGCCGTGTTTCATTTAAATGCTCCAAGAATGACGTACAGTTCTAAAACTACCTATTATTTTATCGAGCGTCAATTTATCATAGGCGCACTGAATATAATAACCGACAGAAACAGGGTCGAGAGTTGCATTAACGGGATAGATGATGACGCAGCGGAAGAAACAGTCTGGAAGTGAACAAAAGTTTTTGCAGGTCGAAAGCAACCAGGATTTGGTTCTCAGCCTGTTTCGTTCTTATTATCGTTCTCACCTGACCACGGGCAAGTTGTTCGACGAGTTCCCGGATTTCTTTTTGGTCAAACCCATTGTGCTGAAAGATGCGGACCTGGTCACGCGTCCGTCGGACAAATTGATCCTGAACGATTGTGTTTCGCGTGCCCAGGCGCGCAAAGGCTATGTGGGCGTGAGCAAGTGGCGCAATCCCAAGCTGAATTATTATTGGCTGGAATTGGCGGTTTTCCCCTACATGCTGGGGGACGAAGTCACGCAAAACAACCAGGGGGAATTCTTTTTTCTGTTGAGCAGGTTCATCGAATTTACCAAACAAAATCCCAGGGTTTACGGTGACCTGACCGCCGAGATCGACTCTGACAAGGATTTGGCGCTCATGCTGGACGAGATCAACAAGCGGGGTGCCAATGTCAAGAACCTGCTACCGGATTATTCACTCAATATGCTGGTCAATTTCAATCCGAACTGGCCGGTGGGTGAGGTCAACAAACTGTTGCAGACCCTGAAAGGTAACGACCAAAGCTGGTGTGACGTGTTTTTTGAACACATCATCTATGTGATGGGACAAAAACAGGACTGAGGAATTGAAATCACGCTGAAGGTAGGGCGGTCGTGTTTCCAAGTTTTGATATAATGCGCGCTTTGCAGAGGAAGGTTCCATGCGTATCATTCAAAAAGCTCTCACTTTCGACGATGTGCTGCTGCTCCCGGCCCATTCCAATGTACTCCCGCGTGAAGTCAGTTTACGCACCCAGTTAACCCGCAATATCAGTCTGAATATCCCCTTGCTTTCCGCCGCCATGGACACTGTCACCGAGGCGCGATTGGCTATCGCATTGGCACAGGAGGGTGGAATCGGTATTGTGCACAAGAACATGACCGCCAAAGAACAGGCGGTTCATGTGGCCAAAGTAAAACGTTTTGAAAGCGGAGTGGTGAAAGACCCGATTTCGGTCGCATCGCACATGACGGTTCGCGATGTCTTGAATTTGACCCGCCAGCACAAGATTTCCGGATTGCCGGTACTGCAAGGCAAAGAGGTGGTGGGCATCGTTACCAATCGCGACTTACGTTTCGAGAGCAACCTCGACCAATCCATCACCAATATCATGACCCCGCGCGATCGTCTGATCACCGTCAAGGAGAACTCCAATCGCGAGGTGGCGCGCCACTTGATGCACAAGCACCGCATCGAGCGCGTGCTGGTGGTCAACGACGCATTCGAACTGTGCGGACTTATCACGGTGAAGGACATCCTGAAATCCAGTGAACATCCATTGGCGTGCAAAGACGAATTGGGACGTTTGCGTGTGGGGGCGGCTGTCGGGGTGGGTGAGGGTACGGAAGAGCGAGTCGAGTTACTGGTCGAGGCGGGTGTGGACGTGCTGGTGGTCGATACGGCTCACGGACATTCGCAGGGCGTGTTGAGCCGTGTGTTGTGGGTCAAGAAGAATTTCCCCAAGATCGACGTGATCGGCGGCAATATCGCGACCGGTGCGGCAGCCAAGGCACTGGTGGATCATGGCGCAGACGGGGTCAAAGTGGGTATCGGTCCCGGTTCTATCTGCACTACACGTATGGTGGCCGGCGTCGGCGTTCCCCAGATTTCAGCCATCCAGAATGTGGCAGATGCGCTCGCGGATACCGACGTGCCACTCATCGCCGATGGCGGAGTGCGTTTTTCCGGGGATATCTCCAAAGCAATCGCTGCGGGAGCGCATTCCGTGATGCTGGGAGGCTTGTTCGCCGGTACGGAAGAAGCGCCCGGTGAAATTGAGTTGTACCAAGGGCGGTCATACAAATCCTATCGCGGCATGGGGAGTCTGGGGGCGATGCAGCAAGGTTCCAGCGACCGTTATTTCCAGGACAACGAAAACAACAAGGACAAGCTGGTGCCGGAAGGTGTCGAGGGACGCGTGCCTTACAAAGGCAGCGCGCTGGCAGTGATCCACCAGTTGTTGGGCGGCCTGCGTGCCAGCATGGGCTATCTGGGGTGCGCGGATATCACGACCGTGCATGCCAAAGCGGAGTTTGTCGAGATCACTTCGGCAGGCATTCGTGAATCGCACGTGCACGACGTTCAAATTACCAAAGAAGCGCCCAATTATCACATTGACTAACTGTGAAACATGAAGCGTGAAAGGTGCAAACTGATCGCGTTTCACGTTTCACCTTTCACGGTTCTTCGCAATGCACAAAAAAATCCTCATTCTTGATTTTGGGTCACAGTACACACAACTCATCGCGCGCCGGGTGCGTGAGGCGCATGTCTATTGCGAGTTGCATCCTTGGGATATGCCCGAGGCCGATATTCGAGAATTCGGTCCGGCAGGCATCATCCTTTCCGGGGGGCCGAATTCTGTCTATGAGGACGAGACACCGAAAGCGCCGCAAATCGTGTTTGAGCTGGGTGTGCCGGTGTTGGGAATTTGCTACGGTATGCAGACCATGGCGTCACAACTGGGGGGGGCGGTAGAGAGTGGCACGGTACGTGAGTTCGGTTATGCCGAGATTCGTGCTCACGGTCATTCCAAACTGTTCGATGGCATCCAGGACAAGACCAATGCACAAGGGCACGGATTGCTTGATGTGTGGATGAGTCATGGTGACAAAGTCACTGTTTTGCCTTCCGGGTTTTCTGCAATCGCCTCCAACGAGGCGACGCCGTTCGCGGCAATGGCGGATGAAGCGCGACGTTTTTATGCGGTTCAATTCCATCCGGAAGTCACGCATACTTATCAAGGCAAGGCGATTATTGCCCGCTTCGTGCATG
>CAZRZH010000011.1:0-31816 GCA_964604485.1 uncultured Sideroxydans sp. | reverse complement strand
ATTTGGTTCACGGCACGATGCGGATATGATCAGACTTTTTCTACAGCTTCGTTAGCTGACTGAGCTACCCATGATCAAATTTGAAAATCCAACAATAGATTTGGTTCGAACTTACGAAGCCTATGAAAAAAATACTGCCTCAAATAAGTCATGGAAACATCTATTTGGATTTCCAGTTGTTAATTTAGCACTCGGTGTAGTCAGTGGATGGCCGTGGGAAGAGGACTTGGTAGGGATACGAAAATGTCTAGCGTATGAAGTTGTCCACCTGAAGAAGAAAGAATATCTATGGGTTTTTCCTATGGGATATACCGAGTTGGGTGATGACATCAAAGTTAACAAAAAGGAAATGCTACTTGTCGATTCACTGATTTTCTCCATTATCGAATTCAATGACCATCTACATGAGCATTCCACAGGCATGTCCAGTATAGTCAGAACCAAGCTTAGAAGAGGGTTTGAGCTTGCGTGCTTGTGGGGTGGTAATGGCGATCTTCTAAATCCAGAGAAAAATGACTGGGTGGTAGTTAGGGAAAATGAAAAGTGGTCAAAATACATCTCAAACGAGCACGAGAGAAAATATGGTCGCAGTGAAAGAATACACAGCTAACACGGCGCTCAAAATGGACGCAAATTCCGCTACGCTTCATTTGCGCCATTTAGCTCGTCGTTAGGCCATACGAGGTAACTGAAAACAATTAGCACTGTGCGCGGGGTCACAGTGCGCGGAGTCAAGTCTTGCATTAACACATCAAAAAAACCACACCACTCAACTCAAACACCCGTCCTACTCAACCTCGGATCAAACGCATCGCGCACCGCATCGGCAAATAAATTCGCCGCCAGCACCAGCACCAGCATAAAACTAAACGCGGAGGCCAGCGCCCACCACACCATCGGCTCGCGTCCCATTTCCAGCCGTGCACCGTTGATCATGGTGCCGAAACTGATCATCGAGGGATCGACGCCGACACCCACATAAGACAGCACCGCCTCGGCCAACACCAGCGCGGAAAAATCCATGACGAGTGCGATGAGAATGATGTGCATCACGTTGGGTAAAATGTGACGGGTGAGGATGCGCATTGAGGAAACACCGAAGGATTGCGCCGCCTGGATGTATTCCATCTCGCGCAATTTCAGCGTCTCGCCGCGTAACAAGCGGCATAAGCCTGTCCAACTCGTCACGCCCAATATCAGACACAGAAAAACCAGTCGCAGGTCAGCACGTGACGCGGCGGTATCGAACCATTGCGGATGGGTGTCGATCGTCACCTGCATCATCAGTACCGCCGCCGCAATCAGCAACACGCTGGGAATGGAACTGAGCACGGTGTAGATATATTGGATGACATCATCCACCCAGCCGCGAAAGTATCCCGCCGCCACACCGAGGAACAAAGCCAACGGCAAAGTCACCAGCGTGGTCACGGTGCCGATGATGAGTCCGGTGCGAATACTTTTCAGCGAAAGGTACAACACGTCTTGCCCCACCTTGTCGGTGCCGAGGACGTGATACACGGAGGCGAGATTAACCAGTGCTCCGAGGAGTGTGGCGATGATAAGGATGGTGATAAGAATGGGACGCAGAAGCAACACCCTCACCCGCAGGCGAGAGAGGGTCGGGGTGAGGGTCTTGGATCGCGTATCACTTCCTGCAATACCCTGCCTTGATTGGCGACCCTCACCCTCAATCCCTCTCCCGCCTGCGGGAGAGGGAAGCAAGGCCAGCCACATGCAACAGAGAACAAGGCCCGCCAACAAACCCGTCAATCCACCTTTCAACGCACGCTTTCTCACATCCGCATTGCGCTGTGATACATCAGTCAAATGCGCCCCGCCATATTGCAATCTTGGATATTCGCGCACGATGTTGCCTTGTGTATCCGTCAAACTTTCTTTGGCAAAAAGCGTCAGCGCGAACGGTGCGGAATAGGTCTTTTCGGTGTGGGTGCGCAGGGGCTCGACCAGTTTGTCGAACAGACTTAACACTTCCGGCGAATAGACTTTTTCGCCATTATTTTGTTGTGGCAACACGCTTCTGAAATGCAGGGTGTCAAGCAATCCCACCACAATGAACAAAGACAAAACTAGCAGCGACACCATCGCCACACTGCTCTGCCCCACTCGCCGCCAAGGCAACAACAGATGTTCGCGACGCCGGATATACCAGACGCCAAATACTCCCGCCGCCAAAAGCAGAAACACCAGCGCATCGCTCCATAAGATGACGGGTGTGAAGTTCATATCAAACCCAAACACTCCACTACGTCATTCCCGCGAAGGCGTTAATACAGTGATGTAATCAATAAAGCCTTTGAGTTTGACCTTGCTACAAAAGGCGATTCTTTTTTAGCTGGATTCCCGCCTGCGCGGGAATGACGAATTCTGGATGGTTCGTTCATTGCAGCCTCACCCGTGGATCAACCATCGTGTACGACACATCCGTCAGGATCAGCCCGACGATGTACAACACCGAGCCTAGAAAAACCATCGCCCGCACCACACTAAAATCCTGCGCGTTGATGGCGTCGATGGTGTAACTGCCCAGGCCGGGAATGCCGAAGAACGATTCGGTGAGCAGGCTGCCCATGAACAGTAGCGGGATGACCACCACCACCCCGGTCAGAATCGGGATCATTGCGTTTTTAAGGACATGTGTGAACAACACAGACATCTCGGACAAGCCCTTGGCACGCGCGGTGCGCACATAGTCTTTGCCGATTTCTTCGAGGAAAATAGTGCGATACCAGCGGCTGCTGGAACCGACTCCGCCGATCACGCCGATCACGATGGGCAGCACCACGAATTTGAAACTGTCTGTACCACCCGCATAACCCGAGATGGGAACCAGATGCCACAGTTTACTTGCCAGAAATTGGCCGCCAATAATGTAGAACAATCCCGAGATGGACATCAGCAAAACACACAAGGCCACGCCCGCCATGTCCAGCGCGGTGGCACGGAACAATGTCATCAGCAAAGCAAAGCTGACATACACAACCAGACCAATAAGGAACGTCGGCAACGCGATGGCGAGACTAGGGCCCATGCGTGTGGCGATCTCGCGTCCGATGCTGCGACCATCATCCGAATAACCAAAGTCGAATACGAACATGCTGGCGGATTTCTGCCAGAAAATAGTATCGGTGAATTTCCCTGTTCCACCGGCGGTAGCATTGAGCATCAGTGGTTTGTCGTAACCGCGCTGCTGCTTCCATTTGTCGATGGCTTCCGGCGTCACACGTTTGATACCGAGTTGCATACGCGCCATATCGTCCGGAGTGTTCACCACAAAGAAAAGCGCGAAGGTGAGCAGGTTCACCCCGATCAAAATGGGCACGGCGTATAAGATGCGGCGGATGAGGTAGGCAATCATGAGTGGCAGTATTGTAAGGGCAAACATTGGGCGGCGGACAAGCGCCACGGGTAGAATAAACACAGGTAATCGATTAGAACCAAACCCCCTCCAACTCCCCCTTATCAGGGGGAGAGCTAAGCCCGCTCATCCCCAGACAAGGGGAGGCTGGGAGGGGTTTAAACCGAATGAACAATCCGGGATAAACACAGGCGAATAAGCGCGGAACCTTCCTGAGAATTTAACTTCACCAAGGGAAATTATCATGCAAGTCGAAATTTGGTCGGACGTAATTTGTCCCTGGTGCTACATCGGCAAGAGGCGCTTTGAAATGGCACTGGCAAAGTTTAAACATAAAGAAAACGTGCAGGTGGTCTGGCGCAGTTTTGAGCTGGATCCGAATTCCCCCGCTGTGTATCCGGAGTCCCTGGAAGAAATGTTGTCGCATAAATACGGCGTCAGTTTGCATCAGGCGACTGCCATGAATGTCCGTGTCACGACCCTCGCCAAAGAAGTGGGATTGGACTATCACTTGTCTGTAGCGCGCCCCGGAAACACCTTCGATGCACACCGTCTTGTGCATTTCGCTGCATCAAAACAATTGGCTGACCAAGCCACCGAACGCCTCATGCAAGCGTATTTTTCCGAATCCCTCGCGGTGGGTAACCGCGCTTCACTGGCCCGTCTCGCACCTGAATTCGGCATCGCCGAAAACGAAGCAATGTCCATGCTGCAAAGCGATGCCTTCGGCAGTGATGTGCGGGCAGACGAAGCCCGTGCCGCCGAGTTAGGTATCAGCGGCGTGCCGTTCTTTCTGTTCGACGGAAAGACCGGAATCTCAGGCGCCCAAGCGCTTGAGGTGTTCACTCAGGCGTTGCAACAGGCTTGGGCCGATTCGCAAACCCACACAAGGTTGAACACCCATTGATTGAGGACTCCCCTACCCGCTTATCCCCCTTGCGCGAACAAACGCGTCAGGAAGAAATCGCCAACAGCACCTGTCACGGCATCGGGTTCTTGTTGGCAATTTTTGGCACGCCGTTCCTGATCGTACATGCGGCGCGCCACGGCGGAACCGGTTACATCGTCGGCACGTCCATTTTCGCCACCACCATGATTTTGCTTTACCTGGCGTCCGCGCTGTATCACGTGCTGAAACCGACACCGCTGAAAAATATCTTCCGCGTAGTCGACCACTCAATGATTTATCTGCTTATCGCGGGAACCTACACGCCGTTCACCCTGGGCGTTTTGCACGGTGCCTGGGGCTGGACGTTGTTCGGACTGATCTGGGGAATGGCCGCAGTGGGCGTCACCCTGAAACTGTTTCGCAAGTTCGGATACCCGGGCGTTTCGACCGGCTTGTATCTGGTTATGGGTTGGCTGATTCTGGTGGCCATCAAACCGTTATATGCGCTGCTTCCGACTGCGGGATTATATTGGCTGGTCGCCGGCGGAATCTGTTACACCGCCGGTGTGGCATTTTTCGCGACCGACTGGCGTTTGCGATTCGGTCATTTCGTGTGGCATCTGTTTGTGCTGGGCGGCACGGCCTGCCATTATTTTGCGGTGTGGTACGCCATTTAACTTGCCGCGAAAAACAGCCAACTCACTTCGCCTCTTCCCGTCTCTGCAACACCCGCCTCATCCACAGTGCAAACCCGAGCAAAACTGCCGCAGCCACCCATAACGGCCAGCGCACGGGCTGGTTCCATTCACCACGCAGCCGCTCACGCCGGTCACTCTCCACGCGCCAATATTTGAGTTTGTTGTTGGCCATGATGTTGGGTTTGATGTTGTTCAGCCAGCCGTGTTGCAGCACATAACTCTTGGGATGGTAGCCCCACAACCAAGGGGAATCGCGGCGCAATATTTCCAGCATTTGGTCGATGATGACTTGCCGCTCCGGGCAGTTCTCCATGTTCTTCATCCTCTCGAACAGGTCGTCATATTCCGGGTTGCTGTAGTTCGATGCGTTCTCGCCGCCTTTGCCCACTTTGGCTTGCGGCCCGTGCAACAGGAAGAAAAAATTCTCCGGATCGGGATAATCCGCGTTCCAACCGTAGTAATACATCTGCGTATCGCCGCGCCGGATCTTGTCCTGAAAGCGGTTGTAATCGGTGCTGCGCACATCAAGTTGCACGCCGATTTTGTCGAACTGTTTGCGAATCCAGTCCAGTCGCGATTTGTTGCCCACACCGTTGGCGGTGGTGTCGAGGTGGATCACCAGTGGTTGTTTGGTCTTGGCATCCAGACCTCCCGGATAACCCGCTTCGGCCAACAAACGTTTCGCTTCGTTTATGGATTTGCGCTTGGGCACCTCATCCACCCAGTCATACACATAAGAGTTGATGCCATCCTTGCCTTCACGGTAACCAAAAATCCCTGGGGGGATGGGTGATTGCGCCGCGATGCCGCGCCCATTGGCGAAGATGGAAATGAACTCTTCGAAGTCCACCGCGATGGCGATGGCTTGGCGCAACTTGCGCGCTCTCTCTGATCTGTCCCGACAGGACACCATGTCATCCTTCTGCATAGTTGGGACAGATTGGCGGCAGCTCCCGCAATCGGCCGGCTTCGCCGGTAACGTGTCGCAACCGCCGCCCACAACCGGATCCAGCCAGTTGAAACCGGTGTACATGGTGGAAGTCGCCACCGAGGTCGATAGTCGAATGCCCTGCGCTTTCATCTCCTCACTGACTGCCGTTTCGCCGCTGACATTCACCTGCACTGCCTGATCGAAACTGTCGGAACTAATGCCCGACGCATCGTAATAACCTTGCAGAAATTTGTTCCAATACGGGATGGTTTCTTTTTCCAGTGAAAACACGATGCGCTCGATCAGCGGCAATTGCTTGCCCGCATCGGCCAACAGTCTGACTTGCGCATCCCCGGCTTCACCTTCACTCGGATAATTCTCACTGTCGTAATGCGGATTGCGTGTCATCACCATGCGCCGGTTCGGATCGTTCTCCGAAAGGTAATACGGCCCGCTGCCCACTGGCCACCAATCCAACGAAAGATTGCGTTCGCGCATGCCGCGCTGCGCATAAAAACGCACCACCTCGTGCGGCATCGGCGCGAAGAACGGCATTGCCAGCCAGTATGCGAACTGCGGATATTTTCCGTGAATGGTGATGCGATACGTGGTGTCGTTTACCACTTCCACACCGGATAAGGAGGTCTGGTTCAAATCAAGAAAGACATCCGGTTGCGCTTGGGTGGTCGCTTGCAAGGTGGCCGCGTATTCCTTCAGCCCAACGATGTATTCCCCCATCACGCCGGCGATGGGCGTGTGCAGCTGCGGATGCACGAGACGCTTGATCTGGTAGGCGTAATCACCCGCTGTTACCACCCGCGTACCGGTCTTGGGAAAATCATTTAGCGAGTGGATGTCGGCCAGATCCGCCGCGCCCAGTGGCTGATAATCGGGCACGAAAGCCGGATGCGGCTGGTAGCGCATGCCCGGTTTAATATGAATTTCGTACACGCTGAAAGCGATAGACTCTGCCGACACATTTTCCGGCAACCGTTGACGCTTCTTGTCCAGATACGTCACCGACGGCATCGCGCTGGCGGCCAGCGGCACCAGTTGATACGGGCGTTTCAGATAATGGTATTGCAGCGGCGGCAAATAAATGTGCGCCAGGAACTCGTATTCGTTTTCGCTGTAAGCCTGCGCCGGATCAAGGTGTTTGGGACGTTCGGTGAACGCCGTGTAGAGGATGGATTTACCCGCGTCTTCATCCGGATAAGGGTTGTTCCACAGACTGCCGTCGCAGGCGGTGAGTAACAATAATAACAAGACGGCGAGCAGGAATTTCATGACGCGAGAGTTTAGCCGAAAGGTTTGGCTTCGCGGTAAGATTGCACGACATTCACCCACGGACAAAAGCAATGAACCCAGACTGGCAAAATTTTATGGCAACACAGGGTGCGCGGATTCAAGACGGCATCGTGGCGGATTTCGGGGATGCCTCCGCCGAGCGGTTCGCCACGCGGGATGGCACGGTGTTGTGTGATTTGTCGCAGTTTGGCCTGCTTAAAGTTTCGGGCGAAGACGCGCAGACTTTTCTGCAAAACCTGTTGAGCAACGACATCCGCGATGTGAAGAGCAGCCGCGCGCAACTCAGCAGTTTCAACAATGCCAAGGGTCGTATGCTGGCCAGTATGCTGGTGTGGAAAAGCGCGGACGACTACCTGTTACAACTTCCGCGCGGCCTGTGTGAAACCATGCGCAAGAAACTTTCCATGTATGTGTTACGCGCCAAAGTGAAGATCAGCGATGTGAGTCATGAGTTCGTTTGTATCGGACTTTCCGGCGCAAATGCCGGGGCCGCGTTGCAAAAGGTCTATCCAAATTTGCCGCAAAATGCGATGGAAGTCTCGCAACACGAAACGGACACTTTGTTGCGGCGAGACACTCAACGTTTCCAGATCACCACCACACCGCAACGCGCGGCAACATTGTGGAAGACCCTGGGCGAGAGCACCAAACCGGCAGGCTCACCCTGCTGGGACGGGCTGGATATTCGCGCCGGTGTGCCCTTCGTGCTGCCCGCCACACAAGAAGCGTTCGTCCCGCAGATGCTCAATTTCGAAGTCATCGGCGGTGTCAATTTCAAAAAAGGATGTTATCCGGGGCAGGAAGTGGTGGCGCGTATGCATTATCTGGGTACACCGAAAAAACGCATGTATCTCGCGTTTGTTGCAAGTGAAACCGCACCCAAAGCAGGTGATGAACTGTTCAGCGAAGGGCTGGAGGGCCAATCCTGCGGCACGGTGGTGAACAGTGCGGCTGCCGCGAGTGGGGGCTTCGATCTGTTGGTTGTGGTGCAGACTGCCAGCCGCGCATCTTCTCCGGTTCACCTCGGCTCATTACTAGGCACAACTTTGCAATTCCAAGCGTTGCCCTACCCACTGCCGTGAATCTTCCTGTCCAGCTTTTCCAAAGTGATGTGTGGTGGCTGGCAAATTTCGGATTCGCGTTCTTGGTATTCACTGCGGCGCGACGTGCCCCGTGGCGCAAATTGCTGGACAACGCTCTCATGGTCAACGCGCTGGTTGGCCTGCTGATAGGCGCATTCATCTTCTGGCAGTTTAATGCCGGCATCCGTCCCGGCTTCAATTTTCACATTCTGGGTTCGACGTTGTTCATGCTGATGTTCGGCTGGCAGATCGCGATCTTCGTCCTCACTTTGGTGATGGTCGCCACCTGGTTTCGCATGGGTATGGAGTGGAGCACGCTGGGCTTGAACGGTTTGCTGATGATCGTTCTTCCGGTGCTGTTCAGCGAATGGCTGTTGCGTTTCAGCAAAAAGAATTTGCCAAAAAACCTGTTTCTGTTTGTGCTGTTGAACGGTTTTCTCTGCGCCGCCTTGGCGGTCGCGCTGAATATTGCGGCGGCCACTCTGTTACTGTTATTTTTGAGCCACTACAGTTGGCACGAGATCCAGCATCATTATCTGGTCTTCGCCCCCGTCATCATGCTCACCGAAGCCTTTGTCACCGGCATGTTGATCACCGCGTTCACTGTGTTTCAGCCGCAGGCAGTGCTAAATTTTAGCGATGCGGAGTATCTGGACGGCAAGTGACTCAGCGCGGCAGCAGCTTGAGTTCCATCTTGATATGCGGTAGTCCCGCATCCATGAATTCGTTGCCTTTCAGTTTGAAGCCAAAGCCTTGATAGAAAGGAACGGCATGGGTTTGTGCATCCACATCGACAAGTTTGTAACCCCGGCTGCGCGCTTCATCCAATAACGCCTCAACAATCGCCGTCCCCACTTTTTTCTCGCGCCATTCCTTCATCACTGCAATACGCCCGATGTGCCCGTTGGTCAAAATACGGCCGCAGCCGACCGCGTCACCGTTCAAACTGAGCGCCAAAGCGTGACGGCAAACAGCGTCGGTGTCGTCCCATTCCAGCACTTCCGGCACACCCTGCTCGCGAATGAACACCGTCTCGCGTATGGCGCGCAACAACGGTTCGCCGTCATGCCAACTCACCAGACTGACCGTGAAAGGATTGCTCATCTGTATTCCTCATCAAACATGTATTTTGACTTCAGTACCTACCCCGACAAGATCGAACAATTCGATCAAATCGGCATTGCGCATGCGCACACAACCGCGCGAACCGGGCTTGCCGAGTGTTGTATTGTCCGGTGTGCCGTGGATATAAATGTAGCGGCGCATGGTATCGCAAGTTCCCGAACGATTGAAGCCGCTCTCGCAACCGGATAACCACAGGATACGTGTCAAAATCCAGTCGCGTCCGGGATAACGATCACCCAATTGCGGTGTGTAGATTTCCCCCGTCGGGCGGCGTTGAACCAGCACTGCATTCTGCGGTTGGCCTGCACCGATCTTGGCGCGGATGACATGTTTTCCGCGCGGGGTACAGTAACTACCATTCTCTTCACCCACCCCTTTCGCGCCGGTCGATACGGAATAACGACGCAACAATTTTCCGTTGTCGTCCGTCAGTTCCAAAAACTGCGAGGAAATGAAAATGTTGATCTTCATGCCGACTTTTGCTGCGCGCGCCGCGCTGCGAAAAAATCACTCAATACCTTGCCGCATTCTTCCGCCAGCACCCCGCCCTGAACACGCGCATGATGGTTCAATCTGATAACCGCTCCCTCTCCCCCCGGGGGAGGGTTGGGGTGGGGGAAATCTCCGAACAAATTGAACACACTGCCCGCCGCCCCGGTCTTCGGATCGCTCGCCCCGAACACCACCCGGCTAACACGCGCATGCAACATCGCGCCGATACACATGACACAAGGTTCCAGCGTGACGAACAATTCACAGCCTACCATCCGATAGTTACCGAAATGTTGCGCCGCGTCACGCAGCGCCAGGATTTCGGCATGGGCTGTGGGATCGTGCCGCGAAATTGGCGCATTGCATCCGCGCCCGACGATCACCCCGTCCTTCACCACCACCGCGCCGACCGGCACTTCACCGGCCGCAGCCGCTTGGTTTGCCAGCAGCAACGCCTCGCGCATGTATGCTTCATCCATCGCGGGCGAAGTGACAGCGTGTGTTTGAAATAGGGATGTGGGTGAATTCATCCGCGCATTGTAAGTGAAAGTTATTTTGCTTTGCAGAACGAATGCTGTGACTGGAGTGTAACCACTACGATAGGGCTGGCGTGCCCGTTAAAAGTGCGAACGGCATTACCTTTGGTGCGGTTTTCAGGTTTTAAGCACGCGGCTACGCCGGACACACTTTATCGAATGTTCACTTGCCTTGAGGACGGATTTTGACAACAATGTCGTCCATTCACCGGAGCATTCAATGCCAAAACACGCTGTCGCAGATTTCACTTTACCCGCCACCGGCGCTGTCGATTTCACGCTATATCCCATCAAAACCCGATCGCTGGTGCTCTTCTTCTATCCCAAAGACAACACCCCGGGTTGCACCACCGAAGTGCAACAGTTCCGCGACTTGTATGCCGAATTTCAGCAGGCAGGCTGCGAAGTTCTTGGTCTTTCGCGCGACAGCATCAAGTCGCACGAGAACTTCAAAGCAAAATTCACTTTACCGTTCGCACTGCTCTCCGATGGTGATGAAACAGTATGCAATCTGTTCGGTGTAATGAAGCAAAAGATGATGTATGGCAAACACGTTCGCGGTATCGAGCGCAGCACCTTCGTACTCGACTCGCACGGCAGCATCACCAAGGAATGGCGCGGGCTCAAGGCGGACGGCCACGCACAGGAAGTTCTCGCATTTGTACAAACCCTCTAAGGAATGAAATGAACGCTCGCAACGCCTCATCGGAAAAATCGACAAAATTGTTCGTGCTGGACACCAACGTGTTGATGCACGATCCGACCAGTCTGTTCCGCTTTGAAGAGCACGATGTTTATCTGCCGATGTTCGTACTGGAAGAACTGGACAACAACAAAAAGGGCATGACGGAAGTTGCACGCAACGCGCGCCAGGCCAGCCGTTTCCTCGACAACCTGGTCAGCGAAAGCGAAAACAAAATTGACGAAGGCGTGCCGCTGGCCGCGCTGGGCAACAAAAACGCGACCGGTCGCCTGTTCCTGCAGACCGAGTTCATCAGCAACCCGTTGCCGGACAATCTGGCCAACGGCAAGGCCGACAACGCCATCCTCGGCGTGGTCGCCTATCTGCACAAGCAGCAGCCCAAACGTCAGGTCACGCTGGTCAGCAAAGACATCAACATGCGCATTAAGTCGCGTGCGCTGGGTTTGTCGGCACAGGACTATTTCAACGACAAGGTGTTGGAAGATACCGACCTGTTGTACACCGGCGTTCTTGAACTGCATGCCGATTTCTGGGAGAAACACGGCAAGGACATGAAGTCCGGAACCATTGGCGCGCACACTTTTTACAACGTCAAGGGGCCGTTGTGCCGTGATCTGCTGGTGAATGAATTCGTGTTCCAGGACGATGCGGAAAAGCCGTTCTACGCCGTGGTCACCGCGCAGGATGACACCGCAGCCACGCTGCGCACGCTCACTGATTACACACACAGCAAAAATGCGATCTGGGGAATTACCGCGCGCAACCGGGAGCAGAATTTCGTGCTCAACCTGCTGATGAATCCAGAGATCGATTTCGTCACGCTGCTGGGACAGGCAGGCACCGGCAAAACCCTGCTCACGCTGGCCGCCGGGCTGATGCAGACGCTGGAATCCAAGCTCTATTCCGAGATCATCATGACCCGCGTCACCGTTCCGGTGGGCGAGGATATCGGCTTCCTGCCGGGTACCGAAGAAGAGAAAATGTCGCCGTGGATGGGGGCGCTGGACGACAATCTCGACGTGCTTAACCAGACCTCCGACGAGGGCGGAGAATGGGGACGTGCCGCGACACGCGACCTGATCCGTTCCCGCATCAAGATCAAGTCGCTCAACTTCATGCGCGGCCGCACCTTTCTCAACAAATACCTGATCATCGACGAGGCGCAGAACCTGACGCCGAAGCAGATGAAGACGCTGATCACCCGCGCCGGCCCCGGCACCAAAGTGGTGTGTATGGGCAACATTGCGCAGATCGACACGCCCTACCTCACCGAAGGCAGTTCGGGGCTGACCTATGTGGTGGATCGTTTCAAGGGCTGGGAACACAGCGGTCACGTCACCCTGCAACGCGGTGAACGTTCACGCTTGGCGGATCATGCAGCCGAGGTGTTATGAGCGCTTCCACTGACAAGTCCGATGCCGAATGGCGCGAACAACTGACGCCGGAGCAATACGAGGTGTGCCGCGAATGCGGCACCGAGCCTGCCTTCACCGGTGAATATTGGGATTGCCACGATGCCGGCATCTACCGCTGCATCTGCTGCGGCAACCCGCTGTTCGATGCGGATACCAAATATGAATCCGGCACGGGCTGGCCGAGTTTCTGGCAACCGGTAGTAGAAAGTGCGCTCGAATACCGTGACGAAGACCCGCTCGGCATGGATCGCATCGAAGTCTGCTGTGCCGCCTGCGACGCCCACCTGGGCCACGTGTTCGAAGACGGCCCCGAACCCACCGGCATGCGCTTCTGCATCAACTCCGCCTCACTCGCATTGGACCGTAAATAAAATGGCTTTTGATGAGAAACTTGCGGCAAAGCTGCGCAAACTTTTCGCAGGCAATCTCGACATCCGCGAGCTAAAAATGTTCGGCGGACTGTGTTTCACCTGTCGCGGCCACATGTTCGTCGGCGTTGTTGGCGACGAATTGATGGCGCGTGTCGGGCCCGACAATTACCCGAATGCCTTGCGGCAAGCGCATGTACGCGAGATGGACTTCACCGGCAAACCGATGAAAGGTTATGTCTTCGTCGCAAGTGGCGGCATCACCAAGATTGAATCACTTGAGCAATGGTGCAATCTCTGCCTTAAATTCATCGACACCCTACCCCCTAAAAAGTAACCACCATGAAACTACTGTTCGACCTGTTCCCCGTTATCCTGTTTTTTGTCACTTTCAAATTTTTCGGCGTATTCGCCGCCACGGCAGCCGCCATCGTGGCCACATTCGTCCAAGTCGCCTGGGTGAAATATCGCCATGGCAAAGTGGACACCATGTTATGGGTGAGCCTCGGCATCATCACCGTGTTCGGCGGCGCGACGCTGCTGCTGCATGATGAAACCTTCATCAAGTGGAAACCGACCATCCTGTATTGGGTGTTTGCTGTGACGTTGTTGCTCTCGCCCGTGCTGTTCAAGAAGAACCTGATGCGTTCGTTGTTGCAGGAAAAGATGACCTTACCCGATGCGGTGTGGGGCAATCTCAACGTTTCCTGGGGCGTTTTTTTCGCCGCGCTCGGGGTGATCAATTTGTATGTGGCGTTCAACTATTCCACCGATGCCTGGGTGAATTTCAAGCTCTTTGGTGCCACCGGCATCATGCTGGTATTCATCCTGGCGCAGGCCGCATTGCTGTCCAAATATGTGGAAGAAGACAAAAAGGAAACTTGACATGCTCTACGCCCTCTTCGGCAATGATGTACCAGACAGCCTGCAAAAACGCCTCGCCGCGCGCCCGGCGCATGTGGCACGGCTGCAACTTTTGCAGAACGAGGGCCGCTTGTTGCTGGCAGGCCCTTTCCCCGCCGTCGATGCCATCGATCCGGGTGCAGCCGGATTTACTGGAAGCTTGATCGTGGCCGAATTCGACTCGCTTGAAGACGCTCAGGTTTGGGCCTCCGCTGACCCTTACATCGAGGCGGGCGTTTATGCACACGTCACGGTGCGGCCGTTCAGGAAGACCTTTCCAGCCTGAGCAAAAGGCATGTTATATTGCGCGTCCTGAAATTTGCACCCACCCCAAATCAACGTAACTTAAGGAAAGAAACATGCTGAAATTTTCCAAAATCGCTCTTTTATCCGCTCTGTTTGCCTTGAATGCATCGGTACAAGCCGCAGAAGATAAACCGGCTCCGGCCTCCGACAAGCCAGCCGCCGAGAAATCTGCCGCGCTGGTGAACGGCGTGTCCATCCCTGAATCCCGTGTGGAACTGCGCATCAAGGTCGCGACTACACAAGGAAACCAGCCGGATACTCCCGACTTGCGCAAAGCCGTGCGCGAAGACCTCATCAATCTGGAAGTCATCTCGCAGACCGCCACCAAGAACGGCCTGGACAAAAATGCCGACATTATCCAGCAACTCGAATTGGCAAGACAGTCCGTGCTGGCTGGCGCCTACGTGCAGGACTACGCAAAGTCGCACCCGGTGGCCGACGATGTTATGAAACAGGAATACGAAGCACTGAAGACCCGTGTGGGCAACAAGGAATACAAGTTGTCGCATATCTTGGTCGCTACTGAAGAGGAAGCCAAAGCCGTTATCAAACGTCTGAAGAAAGAGAAGTTCGCCAAAGTCGCCAAAGAAAAGACCAAAGATCCCGGCTCCAAGGAAAACGGCGGCGACTTGGGATGGTCTGTTCCGTCCAATTATGTACAGCAATTTGGTGACGCCGTGGTCAAAATGGCCAAAGGCCAGACCAGCGACCCGGTGCAAACCCAATATGGCTGGCACGTCATCAAGGTGGAAGACACCCGCGAATTGAAAGTTCCAACCTTTGAAGAAATGAAGCCGAACATCGAGAAGCGCAAACAACAGGAAGCCTTGCAAAAAGCCATCGCCGAATTGCGCGAAAAAGCCAAGGTCGAATAATCGCTCCGCCCCATCCCCCAAAAAAGGACACCCGCGTGGTGTCCTTTTTTTCGCCCGGAGTTTCGCACTTTAATTTTTGTCAAGACGCATGTCCAACCCTTGGTTACAATGCGCCACATAACAGCCGGGCACAGAGCTGAAATGCAAAAACTTTCCCTACACGCCATTCTCTCCCCTTCGGTTTTCACCGTGTCACCGGACGCCCCGCTGGCTGACGTTCTTGCCAGTATGGAATCGCTGCGCATCAGCTGTGTGATCGCCACAGACGGCACCCGCCTGCCGCTGGGAATTTTCACCGAACAGGATGCCATTCGCCTGATGGCGGAACGCAGGGTCATCCCGCAATTGCGCATGGCCGATGTGATGAGCGTGCCGCCGCTCACCGCACCCGCCGACCTCGATTTTCGTGATGCGTACCGCCTCCTTTCTGAGAAAGGCTTTCGCCATCTCGTCGTGACCGATGAACAGGGAAAACTGCTCGGCGTCGTGAGTGAAGCCGATTTCCTGCATCACATGGGTATGGAATACCTAGTCGAATTAAAAACAGTGGGTTCCGCCATGACGCGAGAACTGATCACACTGCAAGAAGACGCCACGCTGGCCGATGCCGTCGACCTGATGAACAAACACAAAATCAGTTGCGTCATCGTCACCCGGGAGCTGCGTCCTCTCGGCATCCTCACCGAGCGGGACACCGTCGTGTTGGCGCGGACCGTGACAGACCCCACGCAAGTACACATCACCCGCGTGATGAAATCGCCGGTATTGAGCGTCGATACCAACTTGCCGCTGCAACAGGCGATGCAACAAATGGAAGCAAGCCACATCCGCCGCCTGGTGGTGATCGAAGGTGAAATCCTGGCCGGGATCGTCACCCGCCACGACATCGTCAAGTCAATGCAGGGACGTTACCTGGAATTCCTGCACGAGACTTTGGAACGGCAACGCAACGACTTGAAGAACGCGCAACAGCAACTTGAAACGAACCGCCAAAAAATGCTGTATCACAGCCTGATTGAGCAGGTGAACGATGCAGTCATTGTGTCGCAGGAAGCGGACGGCAAGATCGTCGATTGCAACGACCAGACGTGCCGCAGCCTGGGTTACACGCGCGAAGAGTTGTTGCTGCTGACCATTTTTGATATCGCCACCACCATCACTGCAGGGAACTCTTGGCAGTTTGAGCGTGAAATCTTTCGACGTGACGGTGAGCGCACCATCGAAACCCAACACCGCCGCCGCGACGGTAGCCTCTACCCGGTGGAGGTCAATGCGCGACTTGTCCAAAGAGACAACGAAAAATTTATCGTCGCCGTCGCCCGCGATTTGACCGAACGCAAACAAACTGAAGCACGCTTGCGCCTGCAAAATACCGCGCTCAATTCCACTGCCAACGCCATTGTCATCACCGACAAAGACGCCGTCATCCAATGGACCAATCCGGCGTTCTCGAAAATGACCGGGTATGCGCTCGACGAGGCCATCGGCAAACGCCCCAAAGATCTGGTGAGCTCGGGCATCCAGCCGCGCGAGTTCTACGAAGCGTTGTGGAACACCATCCTCAGCGGTCTCCCCTGGAACGGTGAAGTGGTGAACAAACGCAAAGATGGCTCGCTTTACACCGAAGAGATGACCATCACACCGGTGTATGCGGAAGACAAAGTCATCACCCATTTCATCGCCGTCAAACAGGACATCAGCGAACGCAAAGCGAACGAAGTCAGACTAGCCCAATCCGAAACCACTTACCGAGGCATCATCAACAGCATCAGCGAGGCCGTATATGTATTGAATGAAAAGGGGGAGTTCATCGACGTCAATCGCGGCGCGGAAGTCATGTATGGTTACACGCGGGAAGAATTGATCGGCTTGACCCCGACGTACGTCGGTGCCCCCGGGAAGAACGACCTTGCCGCCACGATGACATCCGTCAAACAAGCCTTTGCCGGTTTACCCCAACATTTCGAGTTTTGGGGTAAACGCAAGGACGGCACCGTCTTCCCCAAAAGTGTCAACCTGGTGAAGGGGGAATATTTCGGTCAAGCGGTCGTCATTGCAGTTGCCCGGGATATCACCATCCCAAAAGAAGCTGAAGAGCATTTGCGCGAAGCGGCGGCGGTGATGCAAAGCACCCATGAAGGTGTGATGATCGCTGACGCGTCTGCCAATTTGATCGCGGTCAATGCCGCTTTTTCCACCATTACCGGCTACAGCGCGCAGGAAGCACTCGGCCAGAACCCGCGCATGCTCAGTTCTGGCCGTCAGACCAAGGCTTTTTACGAAGCCATGTGGATTACGTTGATAAAGAATGGCTACTGGCAAGGTGAAATGTGGAACCGTCGCAAGAGCGGCGAGATTTATCCGCAACTGCTCACCATCAGCACCATCTACAACGACCAGCGGCAGCCGCTCCGTTACATCGGTCTCTTCGTCGACATCACCCAGCTCAAGGAAAATCAGGCACAGCTTGAGTTCATGGCGCACCACGACCCGTTGACCCAACTGCCCAACCGGGCACTGGCGGAATCACGGCTTGAGCAGGAACTGGAGCAGGCCCACCGGCACAATCTGCGGCTGAGTGTCTTGTTCATCGACCTTGACCGTTTCAAACAAGTGAACGACAGCTTCGGCCATCTGGTCGGTGATGAATTGTTGTGTGCTGTCGCAAACAAACTGCGCGAACGTTTGCGCGAGGGCGACACGCTGGGAAGATTGGGCGGCGACGAATTCATCCTCATCGCCTCGCCTTTGAAAGAAAAACAGGATGCCGCCATCATTGCGCGCGACTTGATCAATGCGCTGAGCGAACCCTTCCAACTTTCCAATGGTATCGAGGTGTTCATCGGCGGCAGTATCGGCATCAGCCTGTTCCCGGACAACGGCGCAAGTGTGTCTGAATTGACCAAGAACGCCGATGCCGCGATGTATCTGGCCAAGGATAACGGCCGTAACCAATTCTCCTTTTACACACCGGAATTGAATGCGGGTGCACGCGACAAATTGGAGATGGAAAACGACTTGCGCCGCGCTGTCCTGCACAACGAATTAAGCCTGCACTATCAAGCCAAAGTGGATATCCGCGACGGCAAGATTTACGGCGCGGAAGCGCTGGCACGCTGGCAAAAACCGGATGGACACTGGGTGCCACCCGACCAATTCATTCCGCTTGCGGAACGATCCGGGGTGATATTGACGATCGGCAATTGGGTAATCGAAAAGGCCTGCGAGCAGATTCGCGATTGGACGGCACAGGGATTGCCCGGGGTCTGTATCGCGGTGAACGTTTCGGCGCGCCAGTTCCGCAGCGGCCATCTGGACAAACTGGTCGCAACCGCGCTCAAAAGATTCAATGTCGATCCGCAGCGCTTGGAACTGGAACTGACCGAAAGCATGCTGGTGCATGATCCGGAAAGTGCCATCAACACGATGCAACGCTTAAAGCAGATCGGCGTAAAACTTTCACTCGACGATTTCGGCACCGGCTATTCCAACTTCGCCTATCTCAGACGCTTTCCCATCGACAGTCTGAAAATCGATCAGTCTTTTGTCCAGGGTGTGACTAACAAACCGGAAGACGCGATGATCGTCGATGCCATCATCAGCCTGGCGAAACGCATGGATTTGCGGGTGATCGGCGAAGGCGTGGAAACCCTCGAACAACTCAATTATCTGCGCGACAAGCAATGTGACGAACTGCAAGGTTACTATTTCAGCCACGCGCTGCCGCCGGAGGAGTTCGCCCTGCTGCTGCGCAGCGGAAAGACGTTGTTAGTTTGATCACGCATTGCACTCCGCCTCTGTCTTTGCACGAGAAATTATGCTTGGGGTTTCATCTGTAACGTAGCATCAACGTCGGGAAGGAATGAATATGCCAACAAAAAGAATTCAGGGGTATCCCGTGCTGATCCTCGGTGCCGGGCGCGGGGGGACCGCGCTACTGGAGATGTTCCTGCAGGATGGCCTAGTGCAGGTGATCGCCATCGCGGACACCAATCCCGACACGGCGGGAATCCAACTTGCCAAGAATCACGGCATACCGACTTACACCAACACAATCGAGGCGCTTCAAGCCGGAAAAGATTATCCCGATTGCATCGTGTACAACTTGTCGCACGACGAATCGATCACCGATGAGGCCAACCGGATATTTGGTGACAAACGTGTCGCCAGCGGCAACGAGGTGAAATTATTTTGGCAGATGGTGACGAATCTGAAGCAGCTCAAAAGTGAACTTGAGAAAAGCCAGAATCAGTTGCAGGCCATTATCAATAATGCGATGGATGGTATTTTGACCATCAACGATTCCGGCATGATCTTGGGATTCAATCCGGCGGCCGAGCAGATCTTTGGATATACGCACCAGTATGCCTTGGGCAAAAACGTGGCGATCCTGATCCCGGCGCCCGAGCAAGGTGGGCAGGATGCCGGCAGCAATCAGTATTTCCACCCCAGCGGGGGGCAGGTTCTTAATGTACGCGGTGGCGAGGTGACGGCTCTGCGCAAAAACGGCGATCGCTTCCCCATGGAATTCTCGATTTCGGAAGTCATGCTGGGTGGCCAGCAATATTTTGTCAGCATCGTGCGCGATATCACCGAACGCAAGCTGGCAGAAAAAAAGATCGCGCATTTGGCGCATTTCGACTTTCTCACCGACCTGCCCAACCGTGCCATGTTTCTGGGCAACCTAGATCATGACGTACATTTGTCGCAGCGCAATAGTCACAAGTTGGCAGTTTTGTTCCTTGATCTCGACGGCTTCAAACAAGTCAATGACACGCTGGGTCACGACGCGGGTGACATGTTGTTGCAGGAAGTTTCAAAAAGACTGAAAGCCACGATCAGAGCCTCGGATACGGTAGCCAGAGTAGGCGGGGATGAGTTCACCTTCATCCTGAACAACATTGAGACTTACGAGAATGCCGCGCTGGTTGCCGGAAAAATCATCGCCACCCTTTCGGTTCCATTCGAACTTGCGGGTGAAACCCGCAAAATTGGCGGCAGCATCGGCATCTCGCTTTTTCCCGATGATGCACGGGATCCGGAGAATCTGGTGAAGCAGGCGGACGAAGCGATGTACCACGCAAAACATAGCGGGAAAAACACGCATAAATTCTATCGCGACATGCCGCGCGAACAACCCGCCGAATGAGCGTTCTTATTTTCGGCTTCAAGAAGCTGCTGTTTTATTCGTCACACCGGCGACGGCGGGAAACCGCTCCCCTGCCACATCAAAGATTGCGATTCTTCTTGATGAGGTCATAGGCGACTTGGATTTCTTTGGCCTGCTCGGTCGCCATCTTGATCATGTCTTCCGGCACGCCCTGCCCCATCAATTTATCCGGATGGTATTGGCTCATCAATTTGCGGTAGGCACGTTTTATTTCCGCATCGGTGTTTTCCTTGGTCACGCCCAACGCCTTGTACGCATCTTCCAGCGCGGCGGCGGAATTGATTTGCTGGCCGGCAAAATGCGACTGGTTCAGCACCATGTCCAACAAGTGTTTGAAGGCGTTCGGACCATAACCCAGATGTCCGGCAATCTCGGTCAGCAGTGCTTCTTCTGCGGGATGGAAGTGCCCGTCGGCCAGCGCCATCACGATGAGATACACCAGCATCACTTCTTTCAGGTTCTTCGTATGGCCGCAAATGGCATTGAAGCGTTTCAGGGTCGGCTCGATATCAAAATCCTGGGCCGCACCTTTCTTGAACCAGCTTATGGCCAACTGGCGATGTTCCGCCGTCATCCCCAGTTTTTGCATGAAGACTTCGACATGGTCGATCTCGACTTGCGACACAACGCCGTCGGCCTTGGCTAATTTGCCCATGGCGATAAAGATAGTTTCGAGGAATACGGTCTGACGCAGCGCGTTCTGCATCGGGTTGAATCCGCCCGGCCCGTAGGATCGAACACGGTCGATGACCGAACCGAGGAACAGTCCCAGCAAAACGCCCCAGAATCCCAAGAGGAAATAACCCGCGATGACACCGATAATCTTGAACAAGATGACTCCGATAAATAATTGTTGGGTTACAAACGAGGCAACGACGATTATGCTTTTCGTCGCTGCATCACTTACGACTACGACTTCTGCTGAATAAAGCACCCCATCGCAAGCAGCGGGGTTTTGGGCAGTTGGATTTTTGTAGGTCGGGATTTATCCCGACATTTTTTTCTTCGATTCACCTACCCCGTCGGGATAAATCCCGACCTACACAAAACACTACAACCAAGGGGCTGGGAATTGACCCAAAGAGATTTAAACCCCGAGTTCAGCGCACAGTTTGTTCACCAGTGCTCTGAGTTCTTTCACTTCGTTTTCAAGCTTGGCCACATTGGCTTTTAACGCGGCAATCTCGCCCACCGTCACATCGCCGGAGGGCGCAGCGAAAGCGACATTCGCGGGCACATTCTGTTCGATCAGCGGTGTACCGGAAAGCAGATGTGTCCAGCGGTTCTCGCGCGAACCGGGTTGGCGCGGCAACTCCACCACCAACCCACCCGCCGCACGCTCGGCCAATTCGACCAGAAAACTTTCGACCGAGGAGATGTCGGCGAATTTATGCAATCGCTCGCAATTGATGCGCAGCTCGCCCGCCGTCTGCGGGCCGCGCAACATCAGCATGGTCAACAACGCGGTGGACTGGGTGGGGATGTGCAACACGCGTTCGATGTTGTGCGCGTAGCGCGACGCCCTGCCGCCGCTGGTTTCCAAAATCAGCGACAAGACCCGCAGACTATCCAGCGCGACCTGCACTTCCGACACCGAAGCCTCGATAACCGGGTCGCGACTGCTCTTCTGGTTGCATCCCGAAACCAGCGAATTCAGAGTCAACGGATACGTATCCGGCACCGTACGTTGTTTCTCGGCAAGCACGCCTAGAACACGGGTTTCAAGCAGGGAAAGCACGGGGAGTGTGGTAGACATCGATCAATCCAAAAAATATTTCATCTATACGCGAACATTAAAACTGCAGCTTGGCAGCTCAAAACATCGCGCATTATACAGAGCGAAAGCACGCTTATGTTTCAGCTTGTGCTTGTTGCACATTGACATCGCGCGCCCCGTTCCCCTAGAGTTCGCCAAACGTTGTGAACATCACGAACAGGAGCGGCACCATGAATCAAATCCTCTGCAAAATTACGCTCTCCGCATTGCTGTCGCTAAGCATTTTCCCGGCAAACGCTTCTACTTGCGACCCTTCCGCACCTACCACGGTGGATGTGCAAATTTATTATCTGAACGAATCCGACTGTGCCAAAACGGCGCTGGAAAAAACCGTTGATTATCTGGCCGAAGCAAACCGGGCGGAGTCAACAAGCGACAACCAAAACATGTGTACTGCGCTGAATTCAGCCGTGCTGTTGTTGGATAAATACCGGGGCGGCGATTGGCGCAATAAATACCGGAATACCGGCGAAAACATCGACGAACGTTACACCGAAGTCCTAGAAATATTCCTCAAAACAACGTGCCCACAAAAGCTGGCACTGTTCCGGCATCTGGCGGGAAAAGGCGAGGTCTGGGCGATGTACAACCTTGGAGTGGCGTATTCAAAAGGCAACGGTGTGAAACAAAATGATCGAACCGCAATCGGTTGGTACACCCAGGCGGCGGCAGGTGACTATGCCAAAGCGTACATCGCGCTCGGCGACGTTTACAGCGACGGTGCCGCCTTCCAACCCGACTTCGCCACGGCCTTCGAGTGGTATCTGAAAAGCGCGTCGAAAGGAGACGCTGCTGCGCAATACATCGTGGCGGGCTATTACCGCAAGGGTGTGGGCGTGGCCAAAGATCTGAAAAAAGCCGAAGAGTGGTTCAGAAAAGCGGCCGCACAAAAACACGCGGGCGCCAAGGCAAAATTGGAAGAGATGGTCAAAGCCGGTGAAGCCAAAAAACAGGGTGGATTCTGGTAGCGATCCGCTTCACAAAATATCCGTGGAAAAACGCGTCGGCCAAATTACTTCAAAACAGCCGCGCAATACGGGCACACGCTGGGACTGCAGTCGATGCCGAAACTGATCTCGCTGGGAGTGCCGTCTTCTTTGGTGTTGACCACTACCTTTTCGCACACGGGGCAGCGGTAATAACGTTTTGCCGAGATTACGTACCACATCCCGCCGACGAAAATCAGCGCATTCGCCAGCAGCATGAATGCACTGTTGTCACGGGGTAATGCCCACGACATCATCACGCAACCCGCCAGAATAAGAAGTAGCACAGGCAATAATCCGCGCACGGCGAATGTTCGCTTTCGCCGACGGAATTCCACTGCGGAATTTGAATTTTCAGTCATGATTGCACTTCCCTTTTTTTAAAGTTCGACAGGCTATCATTTTTTCGTGTCGTCCATCGTGATGGTCAAACTAATGCCTTGAAGGAAATTCGCCGGATGAAACGGCAACTCCACCAACATAAGTCGGAACCGCATTGACAGCACGCTATGGGCTCCACTAAAGTTCACCACACTTGCACATCCTGTTCTTCATCAGATTCAAAGGTCTGAAAAATATTTGCCGGGCAGATTTTAACCGGGATCAACAAGGAGCCAATCATGCCAACACATCCATCAACGCTAAAGTTGATCCCAAATAAGGACAATCACCAGTCAGTGAGAAGATTGCTGATCGTGCTGATCGGTTCGGTGTTCTTTATCGAAGCTTTGTTGATGGGTGTGCTGCATTGGCTGCCGCCCATGTCGAGAACGGCAGGTGCTTTGCTGGACGCCGCACTACTTTCCCTGCTGCTGTTTCCCGTTTTCTACTACCTCATTTTTCGTCCCCTGATCCGCAACATCGAAGAGCGCAAGCTGATCGAGGTCGATTTGCGCATTGCCGCCGTCGCCTTCGAGATCAAGGATCCGACGATCATCACGGATGCCAATGCCAACATCATCCGGGCCAACAAATTATTTCTGGACAGGTTGGGCTATCGCATGGAAGAGATCGTGGGACAGAATCCCCGCATCTTTAAATCCGGACTACACGACCAGCAATTTTATGAAAAACTTTGGAAGCAGTTATTGCGCAATGGTTGTTGGAGTGGCGAGATCCGTAGCAAAACCAAAGAAGGGCGCATCCTCCATCCATTCTGGCTGACCATCACCGCCATCAAGAATGAACAACAGGAAACGACTCATTACATTGGTATCTACAACTTCTGACGAACCCGGCTCTCGGCGACTTGACTACCGCAATAACAGCAAAAAAACATTCTCCTGCATCCTCGTCACTCCGCGCTGTTTGAAGCGCGGGTTCTGCTCCAGCACATCCTCCTGTGCCAGCAAACGTATCTCGGCGTACTGGCCGTAGAGGGCCGCCACCTCGTTCACCGACACCGCGAACGGCGGCCCTTGCATCTCAGCCTGCGGATAATCGAAAGTCACCAGCAAGATGCGCGTACCGGACGGCAACACCTGCGCCAGATGGCGAGCATAGCGTTCACGCATCTCCGGCGGCAAGGCCACCAACGATGCACGGTCATAGACCGCACTCACATTCGCCATATCCTCTCTGCTCAGGTCGAAAAATTCTCCACATAAGATGCGGATGCCCTCCGCCTCACAACACGCGAACTTGCCCGTGTTCGTATGGGTGGGCAAGTGACCATTCTCTTTGAAGAAATCCTGCACCGCGATAGCGCTCAGCTCCACCCCCAGCACAAGACTTCCCTGCTGGCGCAGCCACACCATATCCATACTCTTGCCGCACAACGGCACGAACACCTCACCACCGCGCGCCACATCCAACTCATGCCAGAAACGGCGCAAATAAGGATTCACCTCATCTTGGTGAAAACCGATCTCCGCCCGCTCCCAACGCTCCAACCAAAATTCTTTTTTCATACACGCACCTCACCGAATAAATACCCTCAAGACCGCACGTGAAGTGTACCAACCAATCCTTTCTGCAAAACCCTGTTCGCATCATTGACAGTAGCAGGATGCTCACCTAAAGTTCAGCCACTTGCACATCCGCCACAGTCACATCTCACCGAACGCACGGTAAGAGGCGGACGGCGGAATCCCCAGATTAGGAGCTGTGGCTGAAAAGACCGCAACAGCGGAAAGCAACACCTGCAGCACAACCAGTTCATCGAGGGGAATCTATGAACGCTTCAACACATTCGCTTTCAGCGCGGCAAGCTTTTGCCGTGTCGCTCGACCATCTAGCGCAACGACATCAAATCCTGTCGTCCTATTTCTCATAGGGCAACGACATGGCGAAGACAAAGATCGTGTTCACCTCGTGTGTGCGTTACAACAAATACACGCCGCAACCTGAATGGGATGAGATCGCAAAGGCAGACCCGGACTATCTGTTCCTGCCGGGTGACAACATCTACATGGATTACGGCATATTGCCCAGCATCCGGCCTTTCAAATATGAGTTTGGAAATATTCCGCGCTTCTACACGGTCGCTTATTTCGAAGAACAGATGCGCAAGAAATATGAAGAACAGTGGGCAGTGCCCGAATTCGCAAGACTCATAGACAAGATACGCGCTAAGAACGGGTTCTTTGGCACATGGGACGACCATGACTTTTTGTGGAACAACGCCTACGGCGCGAGTGATAGCTCCCTGTGGGCGAGGTTTTGCAATGTAGCGGAGAAGAAAGCCATCTCCCGCGACCTATTCCACGAATACATGAAATGCTCCACCAATCGCCCCGAAGTGTATTGCCATGTGGACACCCCCTTTGCCCGCGTCATCATCTTGGACAATCGCTATCACGCGACCTCACCCAAAGCTGATAACGCAGCCTTGATGGGAGACAAACAAATGGAGTTCTTGAAAGCCAAGCTCGAACACGACCTCCCCTACACCATCATCTGTGGCGGACTCACCTTGACAGAAGGCGGAGAGAATTGGTCGAAGTACGACCTAGAGTTCGACAGATTCACCCAGCTCGTCTCGCAAAAGAAAGTCATCTACCTAGGCGGTGACATTCACGACAACAAATTCAACAGCCCCGCCCCTCACAACAAACCGCCTTGCTACGAGATCGTCTCTTCTGGCCTGTCCATCAATGATTGGGGCTTACCCCTTAAACTCGACGACGTGCGCAACTGGGGAACATTGGATATCGATGCGGATGAGATCATCGTCACCCTGCGCGACATCGAAGGCACGACGCGGTATCGCATCGACAGCAACACTTGGGACCAACAACGTCTCGGTCGAGTATTCAATCCGTAAGCAGGATCACATCAGACTATGGAAATGAAAACCATCAACTCCGGCAAACTACGCGCCATCGGCTACGACACGCAAGCGCTTATCTTGCAAGTCAAACTCGACACGGGCGACACACTGCAATACAGCGGCGTGGGCGAAGACCTGTGGCGTAGACTCAGAAGCTCCGGTGCAGCATGGAGCTTCTATCGCGACAACATCGAAGAGGAATTCACCGTGAAGAAAGTTTCAGCAAGTGCGCCTGCGGGAAAGAATCCGTTGGATGAGTTGTTTGGACAGAAGTGATTGCGATGCTGACACTTTTTGATATAGGCCAGCGAATAGATGGACAATGCTGTGCACGGGGGAGTATGGTTCAAGCGCATTGGAATACAAAACAAGCGCCGACCCAATCGGCCGATAGGTATAGGAGGGATGTTAACTACATCAATAGGGAGATCATAATGACTTACAGAAATATATTTGTAGCATCCATAGCGCTTTTTCTAACGCTGATAAACTCTGTTTTTGCGGCGAACAAAACGCATGTGGCGGATACTCAAGGTGCAGGAAATAGCAGGGTGAGTATTGCTTACATATTCGCTTCAGTCGACCTCTCTGGACAGTATGATGTTTTAGGGGGTGGGACTATTTTTATATCTGGCAAAGAAACTGGAAACACACTGGCCCTAGAATACATGCTCGGGGTCACAGATAGATTTGATATAGGCATATCCATGCCCTTATCCGATGCCGTGACGGCGGATGCAGAGTACAAAAATGGGACAGATACTTTCAAACAACAGTACAAAACTGAAGGTGTGGGTGATATTTCATTTATTGCACAGGCACTTCTGTTGGAGAAACAGGAATCAAAAATTAGCTGGGGAGTGGGGTTAAAGTTTCGTCCTGCCACAGCCGCCAGCGATGAGGGGGATTCAGAACTCACAACAAATGGAGTGGTAACCCAAGTAGGTAAACCAGGAAAGGCAGGGAACGGATACTCAAGCACTCGAATTGGTACGTTAATTAGCATTCCTGCAGGAGGAGGTGATTTTTATATCGAGGCAACGCACTCAGTTTACGGTGAAAAAACAACCGCCGGAGTGAAGTCAAAGAATGGTAGTGATACAACACTCAGTTTTGGAATTGAAGTGATGCCTTCTGACAAGACCACAATCGCGCCGTATGCGCGGTATATGAATACATCATCGGGCTATAGCGGCACTGGCACCAAATTAGCGTATAGCATTTTTGGTGCAGGGCTTTCTATCACGCAAGATGTTTCCAAGCACCTGTCAGTCAAATTCGATGGTGCCTATGTGAAGGTTGGCGACATAGTCACCAACTATTCTTCTGGGGATAAATCTACAATGTCGGGTGGCGGATTGGGTTTCAATATTTCGGCGATGACTTTTTTCTAATCGAGAGTACACATAATAATTTCAGGCTCACTCGGCCAACGACAGCACAAACAACCAAAAAGCTTGGACATGAAAGAGGCGACCGAACGGTTGCCATTTTTTTTCAAAGCCAAACTTCAAACCGCAATCACACACTTCGCCCATTCGTAGGCAAGAGCAACCAGTTGCTCCATCTCACCCAGTGTCATGCTGACATACGGCGTTTCTTCGTAACGCAAGATGACGGCAAAGGGATTGAGGTTGCTGAATTGGTCAGGCGGGAATGGCATCGCAACTTTGTGTTGCAACAGCAGATCGACAAGCTCATCTACATCATGCGTTCTGCGAAACACGATGCCGTGATATTCGGCAATCGACTTGAGGCATTTCTCTACGACCTGCTGTGCAAAAAATCCTGTCGCAGAAATATCAACTTCGGGGTGGGTCGTTAAGGCGCGAAACGAGGTGATGTCTCGTTCGGCGAGCACTAATAATCTGCGCGCACGCTCAATGGGCTGTGTCATACAACACTCGGCCTTCGCGCATTGCCCAATAGACAGCCGTTGAACATGAACCTTGTTGCTGGTTGATTTCCGCTTGCGAATAGACCAACACATCTGCGGCCACTTTCAATGGGCGCAAAACCTGGCGCAAGCGCACCATCTCGCTGAACTTGTCGTTCAACTCTGGCTCAATGACCAAAAAATCCAGATCAGAATCTTCCTTTGCATCGCCACGCGCATACGAGCCAAACAGAATCACTCTGGCTGGCTTGGCGGCTTCACCTAACAACTGTGCAGCTTGCTGTATGGTTTGTTCGGAGATCACGTTTACCCTATCTTGTAGCCCATCCCGCCCTACCCTTCGATACACCGCGCTTTGCGCGGCACTCAGGGCGAACGGGTTTGGACGCATTCTACTACCCCACCCACTTCCTAGCATTCTGGAACATACGTAGCCACGCGCCATTCTCTTGCCAGTCGCTTGGGTGCCATGAGTTCTGCACGGCGCGGAACACGCGCTCGGGGTGCGGCATCATGATGCTGAAGCGGCCGTCTGGTGTGGTGAGTCCGGTGATACCTTGCGGCGAGCCGTTGGGGTTGAGCGGATAGGTCTCGGTGGCTTTGCCTTTGTGGTCGACATAGCGCAGGGTGACCAGCGGCTGTGCGGCTTTGAGTTTTTTCGCATTACCAAAGTCTGCATAGCCTTCGCCGTGTGACACGACGATAGGCATACGCGAACCGGCCATGCCATCGAATAGGATGGACGGTGTCTCTTGCACTTCCACAATCACGAAGCGCGCTTCGAATTGTTCCGATTGGTTGCGTGCGAAGTGCGCCCAGTTCTCTGCACCGGGGATGATCTCGTGCAGGTTGCTCATCATCTGGCAGCCGTTACACACGCCTAACGCAAACGTATCGTTCCTGTTGAAAAATCCTTCGAACTCATCACGCGCACGCGGGTTGAACAGGATGGATTTCGCCCAGCCCTCGCCCGCGCCCAGCACGTCGCCGTAAGAGAATCCACCACAGGCGACGACGCCCTTGAAGTCTTGCAGCTTCACCCGACCGCTGATGATGTCGCTCATGTGGACATCCACCGCAGCGAAGCCAGCGCGGTCGAATGCGGCAGCCATCTCCACATGGCCGTTCACGCCCTGCTCGCGCAGGATGGCCATTTGGGGGCGGGTGAAAATTATAGATGGTGAGTTTGCAGAGAGTGTTCCCCCACCCTGCCCTTCCCCGGTGGGAGAGGGTTCTAAAACATTGGTCGCAGAGGTGAATGATGATTCTGTAGCCCTCCTCCCTTCGGGGGAAGGCTCGGCCTGTACTGAGCTTGTCGAAGGAGGAAGGGGAAGATTCTCGTTCAAGTCGTAAGTCAAATGAACATGCAAACCAACATCCTTCGCATCCAAGATGCGGTCGAACTCTTGTTGAGCGCACGTTGGGTTGTCGCGCAGCTTTTGGATCTGATAGGTCGTCTCGGACCAGATGCGACGTAACGTGATCGCGTTCTCGCTGAACAGGGTCGCTTTGCCGCGTGTGATATTGATGTTGCCACTGGTGTTGAGGCGCGCAACTTCGTGCACGTTGCTCAAACCTGCCTCGTCGCACAACACGAAGATGTCGGCCAGATCGGCACGGCGCACTTGCACCAAAACGCCCAGCTCTTCGTTGAACAGGATGCTCAGATCGTCGCCCTTGCATTCGTCCACGCGGATATCTACACCGATGTGCGAGGCGAAGCTCATCTCGCACAGTGCCGCTAACATGCCGCCGTCAGAACGGTCGTGATAGGCGAGCAACTTGCCTTCGCGGTTGAATTTCTGGATGAGGTCGAAGAAGACTTTGAGCTTCCTGGCATCATCCACATCCGGTGCCACATCACCCACTTGTTTATACACCTGCGCCAAGGCCGAGCCGCCCATGCGGTTCTTGCCTGCACCCAAGTCAAACAGCAACACCACGGTGTCGGTGTCAGCCACCAGTTGCGGGGTGAGTGTGTTTCGTACATCGCTGCATGTTGCGAAGGCAGTGATGATGAGCGAGAGTGGGGCGATAACTTCTTTCTTTATCGCTTCGTTATTACTTGTGTTCCCCCTCCCCGCCCCTCCCCCGGTGGGAGAGGGAGTTTCAGTCCAAGTGGTCTTCATCGACATCGAATCTTTACCCACCGGGATGCTGATACCGAGCTGCGGGCACAGTTCCATACCCACGGCTTTCACGGTGTCGAACATGGCGGCGTCTTCGCCGTGGTGTCCGGCGGCGGCCATCCAGTTGGCGGAGAGTTTGATGTCACCGATCTTGTCGATACGCGCTGCGGCGATGTTGGTGATGGCCTCACCGATGGCCATGCGACCTGATGCTGGCGCATCCAACACGGCGATAGGCGTGCGTTCACCCATGGCGAAGGCTTCACCCAGATAGGTGTTGTAACCCAGCGTGGTCACGGCCACGTCAGCCACGGGCACTTGCCACGGGCCGACCATCTGGTCACGCGCGGTGAAGCCACCCACGGTACGGTCGCCGATGCTGATAAGGAAGGTCTTGTCGGCCACGGAAGGCAGACGCAATACGCGCTCGATAGCGTCTTTCAACAGGATGTCGCTGGTATCGAACGCGGGCAGCGTCACTTGCTCGCGCTTCACGTTGCGCGTCATCTTGGGCGGCTTGCCCAGCAACACGGAGAGCGGCATATCCACTGCGTTGTTGGCGAATTCTTCGTCGTGCACGATGAGTTGGTCTTCGCTGATGGCCTTGCCCAACACGGCGAACGGGCAACGCTCGCGTTCGCACATGGCTGCGAATTCATCCAGACGTTCTGCGGGGATGGCCAGCACGTAACGCTCTTGCGATTCATTGCTCCAGATCTGCATCGGCGTCATGCCGCGCTCTTCGATCTGCACATTGCGTAATTCGAAACGTGCGCCCTTGCCACCACCATGCACCAGTTCCGGCAAGGCATTGGAGATACCGCCCGCACCCACGTCGTGGATGGAGAGGATGGGATTGTTATCGCCCAGTTGCCAGCAACGGTCGATGACCTCTTGCGCACGGCGCTGCATCTCTGGGTTACCGCGTTGTACGGAATCGAAGTCGAGGTTCTCTGCATTCGCGCCGGTATCCATGCTGGATGCCGCACCGCCACCCAAACCGATGAGCATGCCGGGGCCGCCCAATTGGATGAGCAACGCGCCTTCGGGCAAGTCGTGCTTGTGCGTGTGTTCCGCTTTGATGCTGCCCAAGCCACCCGCGATCATGATGGGCTTGTGATAGCCGCGCACTTCGCCGTTGACCTTCTCTTCGAAGGTACGGAAATAGCCAGTGAGGTTAGGACGACCGAATTCGTTGTTGAATGCCGCGCCACCGAGTGGGCCGTCGATCATGATCTGGAGCGCTGATGCTATGCGGGAGGGTTTGCCGTAGGTATTTCCCCCACCCTGCCCTCCCCCGGTGGGAGAGGGTTCAACTGCCACACCAGCTCCCTCTCCCTTCGGGGGAGGGTTGGGGAGGGGGTCGTATTGTTCCCACGGCTGTACAAAACCGGGGATGTTCAAGTTGGAAACAGAGAAGCCAGTGAGACCCGCTTTGGGCTTGGAGCCGGTGCCCGTTGCGCCTTCGTCGCGTATCTCGCCGCCGCTACCTGTGGCCGCACCCGCGAATGGTGCGATGGCGGTCGGGTGGTTGTGCGTCTCCACCTTCATCAGCGTGTGCGTCAGTTCGGCGCTG
>CAZRZH010000010.1:0-32404 GCA_964604485.1 uncultured Sideroxydans sp. | reverse complement strand
GACTTGCACGGCTTTATCGTGCTTAGTCGAATGGCTAGTAGTTCCATCAGGGATTAGGGTGGGGGAACACTCGGTGTGAAGACTTATTTTTCGAGCTACGGGTTCATCCGACCTTAACCCCTGCATGTGTCGGATGAATCTTAATTGAGAGGCGTTGCTTAGATCGCTAGGTCAGCGACCAGATGTTTTAAGTCGGAACGTTCGGTGTCTTGTATCAGATGGCGGGTCATGATCGGATCGAAGCGGTGCAAATGCATAATCACCTCGGTCACCTTATCCGGGTTGTGCAAATGATGGTGGGCCATGCCCAACGCGTACCATGCGTGCGGGTTCATCGGCTGCAATGTGGCAGCTTCATGCAGTGCGTGTGCCGCCTCGGCATGTTTACCTTGTTTGGCAAAACAGATGCCCAAGCCATACCAGGCACGGTCAAGTTGAGGATTGAGGTTAGTTGCGGATTGAAAGGCTTGGATCGCTTCAACCAGATCACCCTGTTTGTCGCACGCGAATCCCAGATTGAATAACATCACCGCATTATTTGGCTCGATGCGCAATACATCCCGAAACTGGGCGGCCGCCGAGACGAAGTCCCCCCGGCCGGAATAGATGAAGGCGATACGTTCTGCTGCACGCGAGTAGTCGGGCGCAAACCGCAAAGTCTGGCGATACGCTTCCAGAGCCGCATCGTCCCTGTTGATGAACTGGAAGAAGTTTGCGCGCAAATAGTGTTTCCATTTTTCAAAATTCATCGGTCTCGTTCCAATTTATAAAGCGTGGCGTATTTTCCGTATTGCAGCATCTAGCCGCAAGTAAAATCACCATGAAGTGTTAAAATTGTGCCCCGCAAAAATCAATAAAGAAGCCATGTTCTCACTCGAATTGTTCATCGTCAGCACATTGAAGGCACTGGTCGAGGTCGCTGCTCTGGCTCTGCTCGCCCAAGGATTGATCGGCCTGCTTTCCGGCAGAGCTAAACACGATAATTTCGTCTATCGCCTTTTCCAGGTGGTCACTTCGCCCATCACCAAGACCGTGCGCAGGATATCGCCCAAGTTCATCGCCGACCAGCACATGGGTTTGGCGAGTTTCTTCATCCTGTTCTGGATATGGATAGCACTGGTCTATGCCAAGGGTTATGTCTGCCACGCGCAGAACCTGGCCTGTATTCCCAACTGAACGCAGTTGGACGGGGGCTGCAAAAGTCGTTATCCTGCGCACCGTTTCAAAAATGCGCCCGTAGCTCAGCTGGATAGAGTATTGGTTTCCGAAGCCAAGGGTCGTGGGTTCGACTCCCGCCGGGCGCACCAATCGTATATGAAAATGGGCACTTGATTACAAGTGCCCATTTTCATTTGGTGCAGAGCGTGGGCAAGCGCATCATGGCTTCCGCGTATGACTGCCTCGCCGTCTTCCACAGTGTGGTTTCATATTGCAGAATTCCCTGCTCAACGTACCGAATTTTTGCAAATTCACATCGCCTTGATTACCCCTGAACGCTAATAAATACGGCATTCTTGGGGTTGTTCAGGGACGACTAACTACTCAGCGACTTTTTGGCCGTTATTTTTGTGGTTTTCTTTGCAGAAACTGTTTTAGTCGAGGATTTTTTCACCGTAGACTTGGGTTTAGCTAGCGTATTTGCTTTATTTGTCCGCGTGTTGGTAGCAGGTTTTCTCGTAGTTTTGGCTTTTCCGGTGTCGCCCTTTGCTACTTTGGTGGCAATCAACTCAAGTGCTTCTTCCAACGTAATGTTTTCAGATGAAATGTCTTTAGGCAAGGTTGCATTAACCTTGCCGTGACGAGCGTAAGGGCCGTAGCGACCGATACAGATCTCCACGGGCGCTTTGTCATCAGGGTGCTCGCCCAGCGTGCGCAAGACGGAGTTGCCGCCCGTTTTTGCTTGTGCCAGCAGTTCCACGGCACGGTCTAGCGCGATGTCGAAGATGCTATCCGTGCGCGGGATGGATTTGAACTTGCTGTCATGCCCGATGTAGGGGCCGAAGCGTCCGATGTTGACGATGATTTTCTTGCTGGACTCCGGGTGCAGACCGAGGTCGCGCGGCAAGGAAAGCAGCTGCAACGCGCTGGACAAATTAGCCTGATCGACCGGCATTTCTTTCGGCCACGATACACGTTTAGGTTTCGCCTTCTCTCCTTCAATCACTTCGCCGAGCTGCACATAGTGACCATACGGTCCCTTGAGCAACAGCACGGTTTGTTGTGTTTCAGGATACGTACCCAGCTCAACGCGGACTGCGGCATCGTCTTGCGATTCGCCGCTCAAGCTGCGTTTGTATTTACACTCGGGATAATTGGTGCAGCTGATGAAACTACCATAACGGCTGAGCTTTTTTGCGAGGGGTTTGCCGCAATCTGGACAGGCTTCATCGATTAGCTCAACAGGGCGCTCGATACTGGTTTTTTCTTTGATGAGTTTAGAAAAGTTAGTCCAGAAATCATCCAGTACGGGTATCCAATCACGTTTGCCTTCAGACACTTCATCCAATTCATCTTCCAAGTTTGCAGTGAAGCCGTAGTCCACATATCGGGTGAAATGTTCAGTGAGGAACTTGATGACCACGCGACCCACATCGGTCGGCATGAAACGCTTCTTATCGAGCGTGGCGTATTCGCGCGCTTGCAAGGTGGAGATGATTGTGGCGTAAGTGGAAGGACGACCAATGCCGTACTCTTCCAGTGACTTGACCAAGCTGGCTTCGGAAAAGCGCGGTGGCGGCTGGGTGAAGTGTTGTTCACCGTAGAGCTTGTCCACCGGCAAGATGTCGCCTTCTACTAGCGGCGGCAATTTGGCACTGTCTTCCTCTTCAGCATCATCCACGTCTTCCATATAGACGCCGATGAAGCCGGGGAACACCAAGGTCTGGCCGCTGGCACGGAACAAGGTGTCGTCGCTGCTCAAGCGGATATCGACGCTGACAGTATCAAAGCGCGCGGGCGACATCTGCGAGGCGAGCGTGCGCTTCCAAACCATCTCGTAAAGCCGCATCTGGTCGATGGTGAGATGGTCGCGCAGGCTGTCCGGTGTACGCTGGATTCCAGTCGGGCGAATCGCCTCGTGCGCTTCTTGCGCGTTCTTCGATTTGCTCTTGTAAACGGGTTGCTTGCTGGGCAGGTAGTCAGCGGAAAAATTATCACCGATATAGCCGCGTATTTCGGCAACGGCTTCGTTCGCTAGGTTCAGCGAGTCGGTACGCATGTAGGTGATGAGACCGATGGTTTGGCCGCCGATGTCCACACCTTCGTACAACGACTGCGCGGTGCGCATGGTGCGATCCGAGGTCATCCCCAGCTTACGCACGGCTTCCTGTTGCAAGGTGGAAGTGGTGAACGGTGCGGCAGGACTGCGCTGCTTGCCCTTCTTTTCCACGCGCACCACTTTGGGCGGTAGCTTGGCGTCGGCCAGCTTGGCGTGGATGGCGTCGTATTCCGCCTGACTGCCGATGCTCAGTTGTTCCAGCTTCTTGCCATGATATTGGAACAGCTTGGTCTTGAACGGGACGCCGTTCTTTTGGCTGTCCAGATGTACGGACCAGTATTCCTGACTCTTGAACTTCTCGATCTCCAACTCGCGCTCCACGATGAGGCGCAAAGCCGGGCTTTGTACACGACCAGCAGAAAGCCCCGGACGGATCTTGCGCCACAACAACGGCGACAGATTGAAACCGACCAGATAATCCAAGGCGCGGCGCGCTTGTTGGGCGTTCACCAGCGGCATGGATATCTCGCGTGGGTGAGTGACCGCTTCTTGCACGGCTGACTGGGTGATCTCGTAGAACACCACGCGCTTCATGGCTTTGCCTTTGAGTGCGCGCTTACCTTTCAGTATCTCGGAGATATGCCAAGCGATAGCCTCCCCTTCCCTGTCCGGGTCAGGTGCGAGCAGGATGGTGTCTGCGTCGGCGGCGGCTTTGGCGATGGCATCGACGTGCTTGCTGTTACGCGCGATGGTCTCGTAATTCATGGTGTAGCCGTTTTCGGTATCGACGGCACCGTTCTTAGGGATAAGGTCGCGCACGTGACCATACGAGGCCAGCACCTCGAAGTCTTTGCCCAAATATTTTTTTAGAGTTTTAGCTTTAGCGGGAGACTCGACGATCAGCAAATTTTTAGCCATACGTGTGTTGTCAGTGAAGTTGGGTGGCGTCGGACGGGGTAAGTAAATCTTCAATCAGCAAGGGGTCGAGTTCCTCGTGCTGATTCCACAATACCATCAATGCGATTAACTTTACCTTATCTAAAGATAACTTATTGTGCCCCAACGCGACGACGCGATCGATGATCATCTCACGCTCAATCGGTTTGATGATCTTATTGTGCTCCCAAAAAGCGATGAAAAGCAGGCCATCTGTACAGATGCGTTCGGATTCAAACTCTGTGTAACAACGCAAGCCACTTTGATTGATGCTATCAGGATAGGTAGCGTCGGAAAGATCACGTAGTCCCGATAACCAAGTCAAAGCCTGATGAATGTCATCCTCCTCAAACCCCGCAGCACTGAGCTTGACGGAGAGCCTATCCGATTCTGGATAGCTTCCCGCATCAAAGTAACTTTCAAATAAAAAAAGCAAAATATCGAACATAAATGAGGATAGAAATATCTAAGCAATTCGTTGGTATTGTCCACCGGGCAGAGAGGCGACAGCGCCACCCATCTCCAGTTGTAGCAGGATGGCGGATAGTTCTGATATCGTCAAGCCGCTCAAACGTGCAAGTGTATCCACATCAACGGGTTCAAAGCCTAGAAATGTAAAAAGTGCGTGTTCGTGCGAAATGACAGGAGTACGCAACAGTGAGGAAAACCCCAACTCCTCCAGAATGTCCTGCGCACTTTCAACCAGCTTTGCCCCTTGCTTTATCAGTGCATGACAACCTTTGGAATGTGGAGAGTGAATTGAACCGGGGATAGCGAAAACATCACGTCCTTGCTCAAGAGCCATGCGTGCGGTAATAAGAGAGCCGCTTTGCAAACTAGCCTCAACGACCAAACAACCCTCACTCAACCCGCTGATGATGCGATTGCGCCGTGGGAAATTAGAAGAAAGCGGCGGCGTACCCAAAGAAAATTCAGAAATGATCGTTCCCTGTTGAGACAAAAGATGGGCCAGATCTCGGTTGGCCGATGGATAGACCTTGTCCAAACCTGTGCCCACCACGGCAATACTTGAACCAGCACCCTGCATTCCTCCTTTATGAGCAGCGGCATCAATACCTTGAGCCATCCCACTGACAACGCACAGGCCCGCATCAGAGATGGCTTTTGCAAATGATTCGGCGTTGCGCAATCCTTGAGCGGAGGCGCTCCGACTGCCAACTACAGCGAGCGAGCGAGTATTCAACAGGTCGAGACGACCTTTGACATAGAGAAGAAGCGGTGGATCTGGGATATTGAGAAGTGACTGCGGATATTCGGTATCAGCAATGGAGAAGATTCGATTTAGTGGGTCTTCAAGCCAATCGGCGACAGTCGTGAGATAGGGTTGTTCGTTAAGATTTGCTGTGATGGCTTTGGCAACGGACGGTTTAACATGGCCAACAAGTGCGGAACTGGGTGCATCAATAATTGCTCCGGGTGAACCGAAAACCTGCAACAAACGGCGCAAACCCTCGTTTCCCAAACCCGGAATAAGACTGAGTTTGACCCATGCTTCAAGTACAGCATCGAGGAGTTGCATCTATTCTGGATTTCGGGCGCTATCTTGCAGCTGTACTGGCAGTTTTGTTTCCATCACCAACGCATAAGAGACTTTATTGAAAACGCGGAAAACCATGATCAACCCGTATCGCATATCTGGTAAAGCGACATTTGGAGTAAACCAACCTTTGGTTTTGAGAATCTCGCCCTTTTGAAAAAGTCCAAGCACATGTCCTGATTCAATACCATCGCGGAGGCCTTTATTGAGAGTGACCACAGCATGTTGCCCGGCTTGATGCACCCCACCATAAATCGAGATTACTTTGGCATTGATGTTCGTATCGGGGGGGTGTGGTAAATAATTATTGGAATAGCCTGAGGCGGCTTGAGCGAATTGATCACCTTTGTTGATCTCCAAGATGGCACGAGTAATTCTGAGCGTACTTGGCTCACCGAATTTTTCGACAGTGGCATCTCCCAAATATAAAACCTCCCGGCCCAATTCTTCTTCCGTATCCGGGTCGGTGAAGGTAACACCAGGTCGATATACTTGCCATTTTGTGCCCTTGTCTTCAGGAAGGCCTTTAACGTAGGCAAGATCATTAACTGACAACAAAGTACGTTGTTCAAAAGTACCAACAAGAGTGGGCGCCAACTTCTGTTCCTCACCGTCTACTACAAGAGGGCGGCTCAAGTAGGAAGCGATGACATTTAAAGGAATGGCGGGGATAGCCTCACTATTAAGAGACACGACACGAGCCCTAGGCTGCAACTTGACCGCCCCATCGGAAGGAACGCGTTCAGTAAAAGTTGCTACGGACTCATCTTGAACAGCAGGAGGTTCATTTGTAGACAGAGTGCCAGAACGCCTGTCGAGATAGATAACATTACCGGGATAAATCCAGTGCGGGTCTGCTATCTCTTGTTTGTTCAGAGCCCATATTTGGGGCCACTTCCAAGGATCATTGAAAAACTTGGCTGAGATGTCCCACAGCGTATCGCCCCTCACAACGATGTGACGATCAGGCGCGTCATCGCGAATTTGCACCACGTCAGCGACAGCCAGCATAGGCAACAAAAGACAAATCAGCGATATAATCTTGCGCATGGAAAACTCCGGCAAAGTAAAGAAATGCGGTGCAAAGTTTGCGCACCTGTTTAAATTCTGCATCTAGTGACTTCAGTTGGCAAGCTTTTATGGCACTCCTTCCTATTCTTCAGTATCCAGATCCACGCTTGCACAAGGTGGCAAAACCTGTTTCTTCGATTACCGAATCGACACGAAAGTTGATTCTAGATATGGCGGAAACCATGTACGCGGCTCCCGGGGTTGGCCTTGCTGCAACCCAGATAGATTTTCATGAACAGATAATTGTCATCGACCTCTCGGAGGAGCACGACGATCTGAAGGTGTTTATCAATCCGCAACTGATCAGTACCGAAGGCGAGGAAGTAAGCGAAGAAGGATGCCTGTCGGTACCGGGAATATACGAAAACGTCAGACGTGCCGAGTACATAACGGTGTGCGCATTAAATGAGAATGGTAAATCGTTCACTCTCCAAACAAGTGGTTTGCTTGCTGTTTGTATCCAGCATGAGATAGATCATCTACAGGGGAAAGTATTTGTAGAACATCTGTCGCAACTAAAACAAACCCGAATTCGCGCGAAAATTAAAAAGCAGCGACGAGAAACGCTGTGACTAACTAACCAATGAGAATCATCTTTGCCGGGACCCCGCTTTTTGCCGCAAGAGCACTGGAGGCGCTAGTTAACGCGCACGAGGTCGTTGCGGTGCTCACACAACCGGATCGCCCATCAGGTCGTGGTATGTTGTTAACAGCAAGTCCGGTGAAGCAACTGGCACAACGTCTTGGCATCCCCGTACTGCAACCCAACACATTGAAAACGGAAGTCATCCAAAAAGAACTGGAAGAATTAAAAGCCGACATCATGATAGTGGCTGCGTATGGTTTGATTCTTCCAAAAGCCGTGTTACAAATTCCATCGCAAGGTTGCCTAAATATTCATGCTTCGCTCTTGCCGCGTTGGCGCGGCGCGGCACCGATTCAACGTGCGATCCTGGCAGGAGACAACGAGACCGGAATAACCATTATGCAGATGGATGAAGGACTTGATACGGGAGCAATGTTGCTGAAAAAGAATTGTGAAATTACTAAACACGATACTTCTCAGACTTTACATGACAAATTGGCCGATTTGGGTGCTAGGGCAATCGTCGAAACACTAGAGCTGTTTGAAAAGAATCTGCTAACACCTGAGAAACAAGATGAAAAGTTGACGACCTATGCCGCGAAATTAAGCAAGGCTGAAGCTCGATTGGATTGGAATGATAGTGTCGTGCAATTAGAAAGAGCTGTGCGAGCGTATCTCCCCTTCCCTGTTGCGACAACCACTCTGCACGAGACGCCGATCAGAATACTGCGCACGATGGTAGAAGCGGATCAAAAAAGTGATGAGTCTCCGGGCACGGTCGTTTCAATACAAAAATCAAAAATCGTAGTTGCCTGCGGACAGGGGAAACTCGCGATTGAACAGCTGCAAAAGCCGGGCGGAAAAGTGCAGACTGTCTCTCAATTCATTCAGGGTTTTTCAATCAAAGTGGGCGACCGCTTCAGTACTAATTGATCATGCAACACGTTCAGCTCGAGGCCGCCAGAGTTGTGAACAGCGTGATTCAAGGACGCAATCTCAACCAAGTGTTGAGCGAAAGTATGCGCCAACATCCTGAATTCAACCCGCAGCAGAGGGGTGCATTGCAAGACTTGAGCTATGGCACTTTGCGGCATTACGGATTGCTCACATTTGTATTGTCTAAATTGCTGGAGCGCCCAACCCGTGATGAGCTGCTGGGGAAATTAATGTTGGTCGCACTCTATCAGCTCGAATATAGCAAGGTAGGCCAGCATGTCGTTGTGGATCAGGGAGTGCGTGCAGCAAAGATACTAAATCCATCAGCAGGTGGCTTGGTTAATGCGGTGCTGCGAAATTTTCAGCGAAAACGGAAAGATATTCTGGATGCGGCAAAACGAAATGATGAAAGCCTGTATTCATACCCAAAGTGGTGGATCGAAAAGGTAAGAGCGCAATATGGCGATCAAGCAAGAGCGATCCTTGAGTCGGGAAATCAACATCCACCTATGACTTTACGCATCAATACAAAGCATACGACGACGACGGAATATCGATCTTTGCTTGCTGCTCAAGAAATTGAAGCGGAGGTCATCGAACCGAACGCGTTGAAATTAGGCAAGCCTGTTGCCGTTGAACGATTGCCGAAATTCTCAGAAGGCTGGGTTTCAGTACAAGATGCAGGCGCACAATATGCCGCACATTTGTTGGAAGTAAGAGCGGGTATGCGAGTGCTGGATGCGTGTGCTGCACCGGGTGGGAAGGCAGCACATCTACTGGAATCGGCTGAAATTACACTGGTGGCACTCGATAAAGATGGACAACGCCTGTCGCGAGTAGATGAAAACCTTCGACGCATTGGATTAAAGGCAGAAATTCTCTGCGGAGATGCAGCATCACCCGGGGATTGGTGGGATGGTGGCTTGTTTCAGCGGATTCTGGCAGATGTGCCCTGCTCTGCTTCGGGTGTAGTGCGCCGTCATCCGGATATCAAGTGGTTGCGCAGACCTGAGGACGTCAACTTCTTTGCGAAACAGCAGACGGAGATTCTGGAAGCACTGTGGCCCCTCTTGGCTGTTGATGGAAAATTGCTGTATGCAACTTGTTCAATATTCAAGCAAGAAAATCAGAATGTAATCGATAAATTTTTGGAGAAACATCCGGAAGCTTCACAGCAGAAGCTAAAATCTTTACAAGAAGGCCAATTGCTTCCTAACGAGCAGCACGACGGGTTCTTTTATGCTTTGTTGCACAAAAATAATTAAAAGAATTTTTGAGGCGGTTTGCCTGCTCGGAATAGTTCTCACTTCACAAATTGTTTCTGCTGAAGGTATCGAAATCAGCAAAGTTGAAGCGCGATTGACCGATGAGGGATACATCCTCTCGGCTGATTTCGAAATCAGTCTACCTCCCCCTGTTGAAGAAGCTCTCAAACGTGGCGTAACGCTTTACTTCATCAGCGAGCTGTCAATTCATCGTTCGCGCTGGTACTGGATGGATGATGAAATCCGAAGCCATGAACAAACGACCAAACTTTCATTCAATATTTTGACACAACAATATCGAATCTCGCGCGGAGGTTTGTACCAGAGTTTTTTTGAGCTAAAGGAGGCACTGCATGTTTTGGGGCACCAAACAGCGCCCGCGATCACAGCGACACTGCTTGACAATAACAGTGGTGGATACATTTCAAGGTGGACAAAAAAAGGAAGTGAAATAGGGGCTTATGCCGCAATGAGGTTAGACGTTAGTCAGCTGCCTAAACCGCTTCAGGTGAATGCCTTGGCAAATGACCAATGGAATGTCGATTCCATCCGCTATCACTGGGACATCAGTCCTGTTTCAGGCAGAAACAATGGGGGGGGGCGCCCATGAAGTTCCTGATATTGTTCTGTGCTGTAGCCGGTGCTGTTTTGTTGTACATGTTGTCGAGCGCCAGTGCGAATACAGATTTTTTCTCACGCAACTATTTCACACTATTCATACTTGCCGGTACATTGGCATTTGGCTTGACCGTGCTTGTCACGTACCAGTTTTGGCAGTTGCGAAACAAACTCAAATTGCAAGTCTACGGGGCGAAGCTCACGCTGCGATTGACCATCGTATTTACACTGATCGCCATTTTGCCAGGCGTGCTGGTGTATTTGGCCTCGGTTCAGTTTCTTGGAAAAAGTATTGAATCCTGGTTCGATGTGCGCGTGGAAAAGGCTTTGGAAGGAGGGCTGAGTCTTGCGCGAAGCACACTTGAAAACGGTATGGAAGAGCTCAGCAAAAAGGGGCGATTCGTGTCCATGATTTTGGCAGAGCAGAATCAGAACCAATATGGAGAAACGATAAAACGCTTCGTGAATGAAGGTGGCGTGCAGGAGGCTGCAATATATGGCCACTCTGGCAAGCAGATAGCGGTAGCAGGCAAGACGATAAATGAAAAGCTAGAGCCGCCATCGAACGCAATGGTCAAAGAAGCGTGGCTACGCGGGAACTTCAGTCGTGTAGACACATTGCCTGACGACAGTCTGATATTGCGGGTTTTGGTACCAATCCGATCAGGCTGGTCGAGTGAAAAACAGGTACTGCAGTTTATCCAACCGGTACCCAAACAACTTGCGGCGGATGCGGAAACGGTACAGGCGGTTTATCGCGATTACCAAGAACTGTCATTATCCCGCGTCGGATTGAAAAGACTTTTCGGCATTACTCTGACGTTGTCGATGTTGATTGTTTTGTTAAGCGCAGTATCCGCTGCTGTATTTTTAAGCGCGAGACTCAGCGCGCCATTGGCGGCATTGGCGGCGGGCACTAGGGCCGTAGCGGTCGGCGATTTCACCGGGAAATATCCTGTTCAAAGCAAAGACGAGCTGGGGGGGTTGACTGCTCTCTTCAATCAAATGACGTCACAATTGGCAGAGGCCAAAAAACTCAGCCAAATACAACGCCGCCAAGTAGAGGATGCCAAGTCCTATTTAGAGAGTGTGCTTGCGCACCTTTCGTCGGGTGTGTTGGTGGTGGACGAACAACGAAAATTGCGGTCGAGCAATGCCAGCGCGAGCCAGATATTAGGAGTGAATATTCATGAAAAAAGCGGTATTGGCCTGCAACAACTGGGCGCTGACAATCCGCTTTTGCGCCCCTTCCTTGAGGTAATCACTGAGGGTCTTGAGTCCGATCAAAATGCAGTGTGGCAACGCCAGGTCGAACGTTTGAGTAAGAATGGTGAACAAGTTTTACTGGTTCGCGGAACACGATTGAATACGGATTCGGACAAGGGCTATGTGGTGGTATTCGATGACATATCGCACTTGCTACAAGCGGAGAGGCAGGCTGCCTGGGGCGAGGTTGCCAGAAGGTTGGCACACGAGATCAAGAACCCACTTACACCGATCCAACTTTCTGCGGAAAGGTTGCAGCACAAGCTTTCGGAAAAACTCGATGAAAAAGATGCGCAATTATTGCAGCGCGCCACACAAACTATTGTGAGCCAAGTAGGAGCAATGAAGAGCATGGTGTCGGATTTTGCCGATTACGCGCGTGCTCCCGCAACAAAGTTGGCCCGGCTGGAGGCACACCAGCTGATCAACGAAGTTATGGGATTATACGAAGCCAACAGCATTCCGATCTCTCTGCACTTCGATGCAACCCGAACATGGGTCAATGGAGACGCCACACGTTTGAGACAGGTTGTACACAATTTGCTCCAAAACGCTCACGATGCTGTTCAGCAAATTAATGATAAGCAGATCACCCTCACCACCTCCAACACCCAAGATAACGTGTTAAAACTGACCATCGCGGATAATGGCTGTGGTTTTCCCGAACACCTCTTGGCCAGAGCCTTCGAGCCCTATATGACAACCAAGGCCAAAGGCACCGGATTGGGATTACCCATAGTCAAGAAAATCGTTGAGGAGCACGGTGGGAACATAACCATTGATAATCAACTTCAAGGCGGAACCAGCGTGAGTATAGTTTTACCATTGCTACAGGAAGAAATCGAGGTGGTGTGATGGACTCAAAAAATGTATTGGTTGTGGATGACGAGCCTGGAATACGCGAGCTACTTTCAGAAATACTGTTCGATGAAGGGTATGGGGTCCGTCAGGCTGAAAATGCTGTTCAGGCAAATCAGATGATCCAACAATATCATCCCGACATTGTTCTGTTGGACATTTGGATGCCAGACAAAGATGGGCTGACTTTACTCAAAGAATGGGTAGCTGAGGGAGAGTTAAAGATGCCCGTGATCATGATGTCTGGGCATGGAACGATTGAGACCGCACTTGAAGCTACACGTATCGGAGCAATCGATTTTCTGGAAAAGCCGATCGCTCTCAAAAAATTGTTGGAAACAGTTGAACGAGTATTACAGCAAAGTAAATCGCCGAATGTAATAAAATCCAAGTCTGATTCAGGAGTCACAATACCGGATGGCATGCAGAAAGTAACGTTGCAGCTTGATTTGCCGTTCCGGGAGGCGCGTGAGCAGTTCGACTTGCTATATCTAAATTATCACATCCAAAAATCAGAGGGCAATATATCCGATCTTGCAGATAAGATTGGTTTGGAGCGAACTCACCTTTACCGAAAATTTAAACAACTTGGAATCAAACCTCCCAAAAGATCGGGGATAGAACCTCAATAGTTTAACCACTTCAACGACTAGGATATTACTCTAGGTTGCCCTACTGACTGCCCCTGAGGCATAATCCCGCCCCTTAATCATAAAAACCAGTGCTCAATTCGCAAAGTTTCTTCGGAGGAAAACAGAAATGTCAGCAGCGCGAAATATAACCCCACCAAAATATAACGACATCACCGGCGCCATCCGCATGCTTGCGGTTGATGCGGTGCAAAAGGCTAATTCAGGCCATCCTGGAGCCCCGATGGGCATGGCTGAAATTGCCGATGTCCTGTGGAACCATCACTTGCGCCATAACCCGGCCAATCCAAAATGGCCGGATCGCGACCGTTTCATGATGTCCAACGGTCACGGGTCGATGTTGGTCTACGCGCTGTTGCATTTGTCTGGTTATGACTTGCCGATAGACGAATTGAAGCGTTTCCGTCAAATGCATTCCAAGACTCCCGGCCATCCGGAGTATGGCTACACACCCGGTGTGGAAACGACCGGTGGGCCGCTCGGACAGGGCATCACCAACGCGGTGGGAATGGCGATGGCGGAAAAATTATTGGCCAATGAATTTAACAAGCCAGGTCATGAAATAGTCAACCACCATACTTACGTTTTCATGGGTGACGGCTGCATGATGGAAGGTATCTCGCACGAAGCCTGTGCACTCGCGGGAACTTGGGGTCTGGGTAAACTGATCGCATTCTGGGATGACAATAACATTTCCATCGACGGTCATATTGATGGCTGGTACACCGACGATACTCCAAAACGTTTTGAGGCTTATGGCTGGCATGTCATTGCGGATGTACAGGGGCACGATAGTGCGGCGATTAATGCCGCGATCGAAGCGGGCAAGGCGGTAACAGACAAGCCCACACTGATCTGTTGCAAGACCATCATTGGTGTTGGATCACCCAATAAAGCCGGCACACATGACGTTCACGGCGCAGCGCTGGGTGATGCGGAAGTAGCCGCAACACGCGAGCACATCGGTTGGAAATATCCCCCTTTCGAGATTCCAAAGCATGTTTACGATGCTTGGGATGCGCGCACCAAAGGTGAAGGTCTGGAAAAACTGTGGAATAACAAATTCGCAGAATACAAAAAGGCTTTTCCAAAAGAAGCAGCCGAATTCGAACGCCGTACCAAAAATGAACTGCCAGCGAATTGGGCTGAGCATGCCGCCAAGGCGATCGCTGACATCAACGCCAAAGGCGAAACTATCGCGACTCGCAAGGCTTCACAGAACGCGATTAATGCGTTACAGCCCGCGTTGCCAGAATTCCTCGGCGGCTCAGCAGATTTGACCGGCTCGAACCTGACCAACTGGACCGGCGCACATCATGTGAGCGGCAAAAAACCCGGCAATTACATCAGTTACGGTGTGCGCGAGTTCGGCATGTCACACATCATGAACGGCATGGCTCTACACGGCGGTTTGCTTCCGTTCGGTGGCACTTTCCTGATGTTTTCGGAATACGCCCGCAATGCATTGCGTATGTCCGCGCTGATGAAACAACGGGTAATTTATGTGTTTACGCACGACTCAATCGGCTTGGGAGAAGACGGTCCTACTCACCAACCGGTCGAGCAGACTGCCACCTTGCGTTACATTCCCAACATGGAAGTATGGCGTCCATGCGATACGGTCGAGGCCGCAGTGAGTTGGGTCGCGGCGGTTGAGCGCCGTGATGGACCATCAAGCTTGATCTTCAGCCGTCAGAACTTGGCGTTCCAAAAACGCGACGAAACCCAGATCGCCAACATCCGCAAGGGGGGGTATGTGCTGAACGAAGCTGCAGGCGGGAAGCCGCAAGCGGTGATCATCGCCACGGGTTCTGAAATCGATCTTGCAAACAAAGCGCAAGCTGCGTTAGCTGCGGAGGGCATCAATGTACGCGTAGTTTCCATGCCTTCCACCAATGTGTTCGACAAGCAAGACCAAGCATACAAGGACAGCGTGTTGCCCAAGGGAGTCAAGCGTGTCTCCGTAGAAGCGGGCGTGACCGGTGGTTGGTACAAGTACGTTGGCTTGGATGGTGCTGTGATTGGCATGGATTGCTTCGGTGAATCCGCCCCTGCGCCGGAATTGTTCAAGCATTTCGGATTCACCGTTGAGAACGTGGTGAAGACCGTCAAAAGCGTGCTTTAAAGCCACACAGAATTAATTAACTAGAACGGGAGAGAAAACAATGGCTATCAAAGTTGGTATCAATGGTTTCGGTCGTATCGGTCGTATGGTGTTCCGTGCAGCAGCTAAAGATTTCCCTGAGATCGAAGTCGTTGCGATCAATGACTTACTCGAGCCGGACTATCTGGCATACATGCTGAAGTACGATTCCGTACACGGCCGCTTTAATGGCGACGTGAAGGTGGACGGTAGCAATCTGGTTGTGAACGGCAAGAAGATTCGCCTGACAGCAGAGCGCGATCCAGCAAATCTGAAGTGGAACGAAGTAGGTGCGGATATCGTCATTGAATGTACGGGCTTTTTCCTGACCCAGGACACTTGCCAAGCGCACATCAATGCGGGTGCCAAAAAAGTGGTTATGTCTGCTCCTTGCAAGGACACTTCACCGATGTTCGTCTATGGTGTGAACCACGAGACCTACAAAGGCGAGAACATCGTTTCTGCTGCTTCTTGCACCACCAACGGTTTGGCACCAGTCGCTAAAGTGTTGAACGATGTGTTCGGCATCAAGCGTGGTCTGATGACGACTGTGCACGCTGCGACAGCGACACAGAAGACAGTTGACGGCCCGTCCAACAAAGATTGGCGCGGCGGTCGCGGTATCTTGGAAAACATCATCCCTTCTTCCACTGGCGCAGCCAAGGCGGTTGGCGTGGTGATCCCAGAACTGAACAAGAAGCTGACTGGTATGGCATTCCGCGTACCTACTTCTGACGTGTCTGTGGTTGACTTGACAGTCGAGTTGAACAAGCCGGCGACTTACGCTGAGATCTGTGCAGCGATGAAGTCCGCTTCTGAAAATGGTCCATTGAAAGGCGTGCTGGGTTATACCGATGAGAAAGTGGTTTCTACCGACTTCCGTGGTTGCCCACAACCTTCCGTGTTCGATGCAGAAGCTGGCATCGCGCTGGATCCGACCTTCGTCAAAGTGGTCGCTTGGTATGACAACGAGTATGGCTATACCTGCAACTTGATGCGTTTGGTTCGTCACGTCGCTAAGTAATTGCCTCAAGGAGGGCTGGCACTTCCAGCCCTTTTTCTTCAAGTTTGTTCAAAGGAAAAATCATGTCTGTTATCAAAATGACCGATCTGGCGTTGAAGGGCAAACGCGTCCTCATCCGTTCCGATTTGAATGTGCCCGTCAAAGACGGCAAAGTAACTTCTGATGCTCGTATCACCGCTTCTATGGCAACTATCAACGCTGCGCTGAAGGCTGGTGCAAAAGTGATGGTGACTTCCCACTTGGGTCGCCCAGAAGAAGGCGTCTATTCCGAAGAGAACTCTCTCAAGCCAGTCGCTGATTGCATCGCCAACAAGTTGGGCAAGCCTGTACGTCTAATCAAAGATTGGACCGATGGCGGTTTTCAAGTCGCTGAAGGCGAATTGGTTCTGTTGGAGAACTGCCGCTTCAACAAAGGCGAGAAGAAGAGCACCGACGAATTGGCAAAAAAATACGCCGCATTATGCGACGTGTTCGTGATGGACGCATTCGGTACGGCGCACCGTGCTGAAGCGTCGACACACGGGGTAGCGAAGTTCGCTCCCGTTGCTGCCGCAGGTATCTTGTTGACTGAAGAATTGGAAGCGCTGACCAAGGCATTGTTGAGCCCGGCACGTCCGATGGTGGCTATCGTTGGCGGTTCTAAAGTATCCACCAAGTTGACCGTGTTGGAATCCCTGTCTGAGAAATGCGAACAGTTGGTGGTGGGCGGTGGTATCGCTAACACCTTCTTGAAAGCGACTGGTCACCCAGTCGGCAAATCGCTGTGCGAGAACGATCTGGTGCCGACCGCACAAGCATTGATCGCCAAGATGACAGCGCGCGGCGCATCCATCCCCATCGCGACAGACGTCGTGGTTGGTACAGCCGCACCTTTTGTTCCAGGCAACGAGAACACCCCAGCGATCTTGAAAGATGCGAAGGAAGTTGCTGATGACGAAATGATCTTCGACATTGGCCCTAACTCGGCTCAAGCTATCGCTGACATCATCATGAATGCCGGAACCGTAGTTTGGAACGGTCCAGTCGGCGTGTTCGAGTTCGACCAATTCGGCGAAGGTACAAAAACAATTGCAATGGCGATCGCGAATACCAAGGCATTCACCTTGGCAGGCGGCGGTGACACCATCGCTGCGATCCAGAAGTACGACATCTACGACAAAGTGTCTTACATCTCTACCGCAGGCGGTGCGTTCCTAGAGTTCCTCGAAGGCAAGACATTGCCAGCCGTGGCGATTCTGGAAGAACGCGCTAAGTCTTAATTAACTAGGAATCACATGCTGCGTAGAACAAAAATAGTTGCAACGCTGGGCCCTGCTTCCAGCGATCAAAAAGTCCTTGAGGCAATGATCCGTGCCGGAGTCGATCTGGTGCGGATGAATTTCTCTCATGGCTCGGCCCAAGATCACATGAAGCGTGCGGACACAGTGCGCGCGGCAGCGGCAGCCGTGGGACGTACCGTCGGTATCTTGGCTGACCTGCAAGGACCGAAGATACGTGTACGTAAATTCGTCAACGACAAGATCGTTTTGAACAAAGGCGACGCTTTCATCCTAGATGCATCGTTGGATGGATTGGGAAATCAAGAACGCGTCGGGCTGGACTACAAAGAACTGCCTAATGATGTTGAAAAAGGCACCGTTCTATTGTTGAACGACGGCTTGTTGGAATTCCATGTCACGAGCGTCAAGGGCACGGAAGTACATTGCGTCGTAGTACGCGGCGGTGTGTTGTCCAACAACAAGGGTATCAACCGCAAGGGCGGCGGATTGACAGCACCTGCGCTGACGGACAAAGACAAAGAAGACATCAAGACGGCTGCGCTGATCAAGGCCGACTATCTGGCCGTGTCTTTCCCGCGTTGCGCGGATGACATGAAGCTGGCCCGTACGTTGATGCACGCGGCGGGTGGTAAAGCGATGCTACTGGCCAAGATCGAACGCGCGGAAGCGATCCCGGTTCTGGCTGAGATCATCGATGCCTCCGATGCCATCATGGTGGCGCGTGGCGATCTGAGCGTCGAAGTCGGCGATGCGGCTGTTCCCGGTTTGCAAAAGAAGATGATCAAGATGGCACGTGAGCGTAACAAGCTCGCCATCACAGCGACTCAGATGATGGAGTCCATGATCACCGCGCCGATCCCGACACGTGCTGAAGTATCGGACGTGGCGAATGCTGTGTTGGATGGTACCGATGCCGTGATGTTGTCAGCAGAGACTGCGGTGGGCGACTATCCAGTCGAAACCATCGAAGCCATGGCGCGTATCTGCCTCAGTGCTGAGCGTGAAGATGAACATCACGCAGTCGATCGTCGCACGATCACGCAGAAATTCACGCGCGTTGACCAGTCCATTGCGATGTCAGCTTTGTACGCCGCATCCCATTTCAAAGTGAAAGCTATCGTGGCCTTGACCCAATCGGGTTCCACTCCATTGTGGATGTCTCGTATGAGTGCAGGGGTGCCTATCTTTGCATTAACCCCGGTACAAGAGACGTTGACCAAGGTCACTTTGTTCAGCGGCGTGCATCCCGTCGTGTTCCACTCCGCAGCCAAAGATCAATCCCAGGAAATGCTCAATGCTGAGCAGACATTGGTAGATAAAGGCTGGGTACAAGAGGGTGACATCATCGTGATAACGGTAGGTGAGGCTGTAGGTAAAGCTGGACACACAAACACGATGAAAATCGTTCGTGTAGGCGACCACCGTAAAGGTTGATTGTTTATTCCCTACAAATATAGAAAACGAACAGAAATACCAAAATGAAATTGAAGCATAATTTAATTTAATCAGGAGGAATTATGGCACTCGTATCATTGCGTCAACTACTCGACCACGCAGCAGAAAACAGCTATGGCCTGCCGGCGTTCAACGTCAACAATTTGGAACAAGTCAAAGCCATCATGGAAGCGGCCGATGAGACCAACAGCCCGGTCATCATGCAAGGTTCCGCCGGTGCGCGTAAATATGCGGGTGAACCATTCCTGCGCCACCTTATCGAAGCTGCTGTGGAAATGTATCCGCATATCCCGGTTGTTATGCACCAGGATCACGGCGCATCGGAAGCGGTTTGTATCAACGCCATTCGTTCCGGCTTCTCCAGTGTGATGATGGATGGCTCGCTGATGACCGACGGCAAGACACCTTCCACGTTTGATTACAACGTCAACATTTCGCGCCGTGTGGCCGAAATGTCGCACGCAGTCGGCGTTTCTGTCGAAGGCGAACTGGGCTGCCTGGGCTCACTCGAATCCGGTCACGGTGAAAAGGAAGACGGCCATGGTGCAGAAGGCGTCTTGAGCCACGATCAGCTGTTGACCGACCCTGATGAAGCAGCAGAATTCGTCAAACTGACCCAAGTGGATGCACTGGCGATCGCGATTGGAACATCGCACGGTGCTTACAAGTTCACCAAGCCACCTACAGGTGACACGCTTGCAATCAGCCGCATCAAAGAAATCCATGCGCGTATCCCCAACACCCACCTGGTGATGCACGGTTCTTCTTCCGTGCCGCAAGAATGGCTGGAGATTATCAACCAGTTCGGCGGCGCGATGCCACAGACCTACGGTGTGCCGGTTGCAGAAATCGTCGAGGGAATCAAACACGGAGTTCGTAAAGTAAACATCGATACCGACCTGCGCATGGCTTCCACCGGTGCAACCCGCCGCTATCTGGCAAACAATCCAAAGGATTTCGATCCGCGCAAATTCCTTGCAGAAACCACCAAAGCGATGCGCGCAATCTGCAAGGCACGTTATGAAGCGTTTGGAAGTGCCGGTCAGGCCAGTAAAATCAAACCGATTTCGCTGGATGCCATGGCTAGCCGTTATGCCAAGGGCGAGCTGAAGGCAGTTGTGAAATAATTCAACTAGCAAATAAAAACGACCTTCGGGCCGTCAGACTGCTCCAAAGCCCCCACCTGTTGGGGGCTTTGTGTTTTCATCTTCCAGATGAAATCTGTTTGGAAAAGTTTTTAAAGAATAAAACAAATAGAATCGACTGGTGAATATTGCGGTCTATAGGAGATGATGCTTTCCGAAGCATAAAGTCATGCATGAGATGTCGCTGGCAGAAGGGGTGTTGCAAATAATCGAGGATTCCTCCATGACGCAGAATTTCAGCCGCGTCAAAACGGTGTGGCTGGAGATCGGCCAGTTGGCGGGAGTGGAGGTCGAGGCGATGAAGTTCTGCTTCGACGCCGTGGTGAGAGACAGCATCGCGCAGGATGCGCAGTTGGAGATTATCGAAATACCGGGGCGAGCATGGTGCCAACATTGTGCCGAGGTGGTTCAGGTGCAGGCGCTGTACGATGTCTGCCCAAAATGCGGCAGTTACCCAGTGCAAGTGACGGGCGGTAACGTGATGCGAGTCAAAGAGCTCGAAGTTGAATAGGGAGGGTGGCGATGTGTAACGTATGCGGTTGTGGAACAGGCGAAACGATCATTGGCGGAAAAGCGCTTGCTCACGGCGAACATGGCCAGGAGTCCGGCGTACATTTTCATGTGCATGCTGACGGTACTTCGCATGCTCACTCTCACGACCATGCGCACAGCCATTCCCATGAGTCCGCGCAAAATAGACATAGGCACTACCACCTGCATGAAGGAAGTTCAGTGCACGAGCATCCGCACGGGCACGGTGATCAGGCGCATTTCCATCATCCTGTTTCCGGACACAGCACTGAAGTGACAGCCCATTATGGCTTGGGGCCCGCCGGCACCCATGTCCCCGGCATGAGCCAGTCGCGTTTAGTGAAGATCGAGCGTGACATTCTTTCCAAGAACGATGGGTATGCGAATGAGAATCGCGGCTATCTTGCCGGGCACGGCATCTTCGCGCTCAACCTGGTGTCGAGTCCGGGTTCCGGCAAGACGACCCTGCTGGTGAAAAGCATCAATGTTTTGAACGGCAGTTTGCCGCTCGCCGTCATCGAAGGCGACCAGCAGACCGACAACGATGCAGCGCGTATCCGTGCCACCGGTGCACCTGCTTTGCAGATCAATACCGGCAAAGGCTGTCATCTGGATGCGTTCATGGTTGGCAAAGCCATGCAGCAACTTGCTTTGCGTGACGACAGCCTGCTGCTGATCGAAAACGTCGGCAATCTGGTGTGCCCTGCCAGCTTCGATCTGGGTGAAGCACACAAGGTGGCCATCTTCTCTGTGACCGAAGGCGAGGACAAGCCGCTCAAATATCCCGATATGTTTCGCGCGTCAGATTTGATGCTGCTAAACAAGTGCGACCTGTTGCCGTATTTGACTTTTGATGCGGATCTGGCCGTGGCGAATGCGCGCCGGGTGAATCCCAACATCAAGGTGATCCGTATTTCAGCCACGAGCGGCGAAGGTTTGGAGGAATGGCTGGAGTGGATCCGTGAAGGATGCCACAAAGCCGTTGCAGTAAAACAGGTGGCAAGAACATCTGACAGAAGCTAAATGTACCCGCGCACCACCGCCATCCTCTCGATGCCTTTTGCCGGCCCGTCCGTCCTGGCGTGTGGCGCATGGCTCAAGAATACCGTCTGTGTGACACGCGGTAGCGAGGCGCATGTCTCGCAACTGATCGGCGATCTGGACAGTGTCGATGCACGCTTGATGCTTGAGCAGACTGTCGGGCAAATGTGCGACGCGTTGAAGGTGAAGCCGGAGAGGGTGGCGCATGATCTGCATCCCGATTTCTTTAGCACACGATTCGCGCAGACCTATGCCACACAGCATGATCTGCCGATACTCGCCGTGCAACACCATCATGCTCACATTGCGGCTCTCTGTGCCGAACACGGCATCACGTCACCGGTTTTGGGGTTGGCACTCGACGGTGTTGGATTTGGGTCGGATGGCACGCCGTGGGGTGGCGAGCTGCTTTGCGTAGAGGGAGCGAATTTTGAACGCGTCGGTCATCTGGTGCCGCTGGCCATGCCGGGCGGTGACCGTGCCGCACGAGAACCTTGGCGCATGGCGGCGGCAGTGTTGTTCCGCTTGGGGCGCGGCAGTGAGATCGAGCAGCGCTTTCCCAATCAAGCAGGTGCGCAGACTGTGGAGGAAATGCTGCAACGCGAATTGAACTGTCCTGCCACCTCCAGTATGGGGCGACTGTTCGACGCGACAGCCGGACTGCTTGGTGTGAGCGCGGTGCAGACCTTCGAAGCGCAAGCGGCAATCCGGTTGCAGGAGTTGGCGGAGCAACACGGCGCAGTCGAACCGCTCGCGGGAGGCTACAGGATAAGCGCGACAAACGAGCTCGATTTTTTACCACTTCTCGCTGTAATGGCGGATGGCCCCAACATCGGTTATGGCGCAGCATTGTTCCATGCCACACTGGCAGCCGCGCTGGCCGAGTGGGTGCAACGTGCCGCTGTCGGACGCGACATCCCCTATATTGCCTTGGGGGGCGGCTGTTTCCACAATGCACTCTTATTGCAGTCGATTTCTGCCAAATTGTCCGCACAAGGTTTACGCGTATTGACTGCACAATTGATTCAACCGAACGATAGCGCGATCTCGTTGGGGCAAGCATGGATTGCCCTGCACTCATCACACCAAGGACTTTAAAATGTGCCTGGCCATACCCGCCCGTATCGAAGCATTCACCACAGTTGACAAAGCCATCGTCAATCTGGGGGGAGTGCGCAAAGAGATCTCGCTGGCGCTGGTAGAGGATGTTGCAGTCGGCGAATACGTCATTGTGCATGTCGGCTTTGCGCTGCAAAAGTTGGATCAGGAAGAAGCAGAGCGCACGCTGGAGATGTTTGCGGAGATGGGCCGGTTAGACGATCTGCGAGAAGAACTCGGCGGTTCTGCATCATGAGATTTGTATACGAATTCCGCGACGGCGAACTGGCCAAGAACATTTCTGCCAACATCGCCCGTGAAGTTGACGCTAAACGCGATTATCGCCTGATGGAATTCTGCGGCGGACATACCCATGCCATCTCGCGTTACGGCCTCGTCGATTTGCTACCCAAGAACGTGCGCATGATCCACGGCCCGGGATGTCCGGTGTGTGTGTTGCCCATCGGGCGTGTGGACCAGGCGATCCGTCTGGCACGTGAACACGGTGTGATCTTATGCACTTACGCCGACGCGGTGCGGGTTCCGGCGTCCGACAAATTTTCGCTGATGCGTGCCAAGGCTGCCGGTGCGGACGTGCGCATGATTTATTCGACCCAGGATGCACTGAAAGTTGCGCAGGAAAATCCACTGCGTGAGGTCGTGTTCCTGGCCATCGGTTTTGAGACCACTACCCCGCCGACTGCCGTGGCGATCAAGCAGGCGATGGCATTGGGGATTGAGAATTTCAGCATCCTGTGCGACCACGTGCTGACACCTGCCGCGATGCATGCCATTCTGGCAGTGGAGGGCGGTGTGAAACTGGATGGATTCGTCGGGCCGGCACATGTTTCCACCGTCATCGGTAGCAAACCCTATGAACCCTTTGCGTATGACTACGGCAAACCGGTCGTCATCGCCGGATTCGAACCGCTGGATGTCATGCAGGCCATCCTTATGCTGGTGCGCCAAATCAACGACGGACGCGCCATTATCGAGAACGAATTCACGCGTGCCGTCACGCGCGAGGGGAATCTCAAAGCGCAAGAACTGGTGGCGGAAGTGTTCGAAGTGCGCGAAATGTTCGAATGGCGCGGCTTGGGGTCCGTACCTAACAGCGCATTGAAGCTGCGTCCCAAGTTCGCCGCGTTTGATGCGGAGTTGAAATTCAAAGTCGCTTACAAAGCAGTGCCTGACAACAAGGCCTGCGAGTGTGCCGCCATCCTGCGCGGTCAGAAACAACCGCAAGAATGCAAAATTTTCGGCACAGTGTGTACACCGGAAAATCCGGTCGGCTCATGTATGGTTTCATCCGAAGGCGCGTGCGCGGCGCACTACAGTTATGGACGATTTCGGGAGAAGGTGTATGCGATTTTGTAGGGGGTACGCTTCTGCGTCCACGCTAGGGATTGAGGTTGTGAAATATTTAAAGATGAAAAAATGAGCACAGTCAAAACCAATTACGCGCGTCGCCTCGACATCAAAAATGGCCGGGTAGATATGTCGCACGGTTCCGGCGGACGCGCGATGGCGCAACTCGTTTATGAGCTTTTTGCGGCTGCGTTCGATAACGAATATCTCGCGCAGGGTAACGACGGCGCATTGTTGCCGGTGGCGAACGGTCGCCTGGTGATGGCGACCGATAGTCATGTGGTGTCGCCTTTGTTCTTTGCGGGAGGTGACATCGGTTGCCTGTCGGTGCATGGCACGATCAACGACGTGGCGGTGATGGGCGCGAAGCCGCTGTACCTTTCTGCTTCGTTCATCCTTGAAGAAGGTTTTCCGCTGGCCGATCTGAAACGCATCGTCGAGTCGATGGCGCAAGCCTCGCGCGAAGCCGGTGTGCCCATCGTCACCGGCGACACCAAGGTGGTGGAGAAGGGCAAAGGTGACGGTGTGTTCATCACCACGACGGGCGTGGGTGTGGTGCGCGAGGGCATCAACCTGTCCGGGGATCTTGCGCAGCCGGGTGACAAGATATTGCTGTCCGGAACGATAGGCGATCACGGTATGGCGATCCTGTCGCAACGTGAAGGATTGACCTTCTCCGCACCCATTCTGTCGGATACCGCCGCACTGCACGGACTTATCGCGGACATGTTGGACTGTGGCGCTCAGCTTCGCGTGTTGCGCGATCCGACACGCGGCGGTCTGGCGACCACGTTGAATGAGATCGCAAAACAATCCTGCGTGGGCATGATGTTGCACGAGTCTGCCATTGCGGTGAATCAGCCGGTCGAGGCGGCGTGTGAATTTTTGGGGCTGGATCCGCTCTACGTGGCGAACGAGGGAAAGCTGATCGCGATCTGCGCGCCGGAAAGTGCTGAGAAACTGTTGGTTGTAATGCGCGCGCATCCGCTGGCGCGTGAAGCATCTGTCATTGGCGAGGTACTGGAAGATGCGCACGGCTTCGTGCAGATGAAGACTAAGTTGGGCGGCCGCCGCGTTGTGGATTGGCTGGCCGGAGAACAATTACCGAGGATATGCTAATGGCGACACGTCCCATCTTATTTGAATACGATACGGACGGCTTAAATCAAAGCCAGCATCTGCGTATCGCTCAGACGTTGGCAACCACCTCAAACGCCGGGGATTCACGCCGCAATAGCCGATCAAGAAAGCGTATGAGCGACGCACGGAGGCGGTAGGCCGGATCAATAGCAGCCATTTCAGCCAATCGTGACGCGGGTAGTTGACTGGGCTTTCGGTGTTCGTGGATACTTCGCGGGGTACGGCTGAAACAACCATTCACCGCGCCGGTCCGGATTAGACTTGCCGACATCTAATACCAGACCGTATTTCCCGGCCGGGCACGTTTACCCCAATGACACTATTGGAAATGGATTTGTGCCATTGAAGTCTGAGAACGAAACTCTGATCCATAACACGCTACGGGAGGAACACATGAAAACGATCAAACAAATATTGGCCGAAAAAACCAAACCGCTCACCACGGTGGCATCCGGCGATACGGTGTTGAATGCGATGGTGCTGATGCGTGAACGCGACATCGGCGCAGTCATGGTCGTCGACGGCAGCAAGCTGGTCGGCATTTTTACCGAACGCGACTGCCTGCACAAAATTGCCTCGCTTGGCCGTGATCCGAAACAGACGTTGGTGCAAGAAGTGATGTCCGTGAAAGTGCGCTACGTGACTTTGGATATGAGCGTCTCACAGTGCCTCGCATTGATGACCGAGCGTTTTTTCCGTCACCTGCCGGTACTCGACGAAGAACAGAACATCCTTGGCATCGTCTCTATCGGCGATCTGGTCAAAGCAAAAATTTCCGAACAAAACTTCATCATCGAGCAGTTGGAACGTTATATAAACTCCTGAACCAGGCGGCCATGACCGCGTCGCGTTAACCGGCAGCAGGGCAACGGGATCAATGCGGCAAATTAAATTCTGGCGCGATGCGTTTTATCCAGATGTCCCACGCGCGTCGGTCGGATTCTTTTGGTTCTCCTGATCAAGGACAAGGCTCACGAACGCGCCGTTCACCCATGTTTTTGAAGCAATGAAAGCGTGGTCATCGGCAGGCCAGGCGCCAACGACTCTCGCGCCGCGTGCAACGATGAACCGATAGATATCACCCATAGCATCCACGAACTCTTCGGGGTATTTGCTCTGATCGCCCAAGCCAAATAAGGCAACGCTTGCCGCTGAAATTCACGTCTTTAAGCTGTGGCAATAACTCTTCCCAGCCCCCCTCCCATACAGTCGGTGGAAAGCCCCGGCAGCTGTCCGCCGCCGAAGGTGGAAGTACCCAAGATGAGGTGCGAATAACCGGCCAACGACTTTTTGTTCTGGCCAATTTTGCTACTCGGAGTTTTTGCCGGGATTGAATTTGCTTATCTGTTGCGAGAAGCGGGCGTGTTACTCGAAGGTCTTGTGCTTGTTTTTTGATCTTCGTAGCAAACTTATTTTATTGAATACGAGAACTGAACGACTGCGCAATGAGTTTAAGAACGGTTCATTACCTGCCAGGAACGAACAGAGTGAACAACGTGTAGGAATATGGCCCGTTCAACTTGGGGTGGTTTTTATTGCGGCAATGTTGCAGAATATTAGCCGCTGCTTATTCGCCATCGCCGTTGCCTGTTTCCCGCAACATCAGGGGACACGATACTTTCACCGGGAGAAATAAAATGACAAAAAAACTGATCGACAACGAAAAAGACATCAAGATTGCTGCGGCTTCCATCAAGGCGATCTCGCATCCGCTGCGTTTGAAGATCCTGTGCGTGCTGGCCAACGGTCCGTTAAGTGTGCAGGATATCGTCGAGCAAGTGGGCACTTCGCAGAGCAACATCTCCCAGCACCTGGCGATCTTGCGCGAAAAAGGCGTGCTGGACACCGAGAAGGATGCCAACCGGGTGTATTACCGCATCAGCGATCCGCGCACGCTGAAACTGATCGGCATGATCCGGGATGTGTTTTGCTCGGTTTAGTTGCAGTTGATTTATTTTCTATATTAGATTATTCTAATATTCTTACGTATCTAATCCAATGGTTATCCAAATGAAAATTATTGCGAGAACAACAATCTTGTCGGTGTTGCTGGTTGCCACAACGGCCGGAGCGGAGTTGCAAAGTGCTACCGTGCAGGAGCGTGAAGTGGCACAGACTTACAGTGTGGAAGGCGTGGTTGAAGCAACACGCCAATCCACGGTGTCCGCGCAGATTTCCGGCCGCGTGAAGGCGATCAACTTCGACGTGGGCGACCGTGTGAGCAAAGGCCAGATCATTCTGCGCATCGACGAGAGCGAAGCGAATCAGGCTTTGGCCGGTAGTCGCGCGCAACTTTCGCAATCCCAATCGGCATTAAATAACGCCAAGTTGGCGTATGAACGTTCGCAGCAATTGTTCGGGCAGAAATTCATCAGTCAGGCAGCCTTGGACAAAGCGAAGTCCGAATACGAGATGGCGCAGGCGCAGGCGGAAGCCAGCGCGGCGGGCGCGGAGCAATCGGCGTTGGCGCAGAGCTACACCTCGGTGATCGCTCCCTATGCAGGCACGGTCTCGGCAAGAATGGTGGAAATGGGTGAGATGGTGACGGTGGGGAAACCGCTGATGACCGGATTCGACCCTTCCGAGTTGCGCATCATCGCCAACGTCCCGCAATACAAACTGGCACAAATCGGCGCGCGACCGGCGGCCTCGGTGGAAGTGCCTTCGATGAACAAATGGATCAAGCCGGCGGTTATCGCTGTGCAGCCGTCCGCCGATCCGCGTACGCACAGCACGCAGGTGCGTATCAATTTGCCCGCCAATGAAAAAGGCCTCTACCCCGGCATGTTCGTGCGCACGCATTTCGTGGTGGGCAAAGAAAAGAAGTTGCTGATTCCCGCCAGTGCGGTGGTGCGTCGCAGTGAAGTGGTGGCGGTGTATGTCTTGGATGAGCAAAATCAACCGCGTTTGCGTCAGGTTCGTCTGGGTGAAACCACGGACAAAGATGAGATCGAAGTGCTGGCCGGTCTGACGGTGGGTGAGCGTGTGGCACGCGAGGCGGTCAAAGCAGGTATGGCGGTGAAACGATGATGGGAATTTCGGGGCGCATCGCACGTATCTTCCTGCATTCGCAGATGACACCGCTGTTGGCGCTGGTGGCCGTGTTGCTGGGCGCGTTTGCGGTGATGGTCACGCCGCGCGAGGAAGAGCCGCAGATTAACGTCACCATGGCTAATGTGCTGATCGCCTACCCCGGCGCGTCGGCTGAGGATGTGGCGCGCACGGTGTCGACTCCGGCGGAGCAAGTGCTGTCGCAGATTGCCGGTGTGGATCACGTGTATTCGGTGTCGCAACCCGGCATGTCGATTCTGACCGTGCAATTCAAAGTCGGCGAGCAACATGTGCCGTCGCTGGTCAAGCTGTATGACGTGATCCAGTCGCATTCCGATTGGCTGCCGGCCACGCTGGGAGTGGCGCAGCCCATCATCAAGGCGCGCGGCATCGACGACGTGCCGATTCTGGGCTTAACGCTGTGGCGTGACCAGGCGGCAGGCGGCGGATTGGAACTGACACAGGTGGCGCATGCCATCGAAGTCGAATTGAAACGCGTGAACGGCACGCGTGAAGTCACGACGCTGGGTGCCAGCCAGCGCGCGGTGCGCATCCTGCTTAATCCCGAGGCTTTGAACGCCTACCAACTCTCGTTGCAGGAAGTGCGCGCGGCATTGCAGGCGGCCAGTGTGTCGCAATCGGCGGGCACGCTGGTGCAGAACAACCGCGAAGTGCTGGTGCAGACCAACAATTTCCTCAGCGACGCCGGCGAAGTGCGGCAACTGGTGGTTGGCACCGCCGAAGGCAAACCGGTGTTCCTGCATGATGTGGCGGAAGTGCGCGATGAAGCTGACCAGCCCACCAGTTACGTGTGGATGGGAATGGGCGCAGCGGCAGCAGACAAACATATCCAGACGCAGGGTGAATATACGGCGGTGACGCTGGCCATCACCAAAAAACCGGGTGAAAACGCGGTGGATGTCGCGAACAAGTTGCTGCAACGCGTGGAGGAACTCAAAGGCAGCGTGATTCCCGAGGATGTGCAGGTGACCACCACGCGCAACTACGGTGAAACCGCCAACGACAAAGCGATGAAGCTGATCCAGAAGTTGATCTTCGCCACCACGGCTGTGGTTTTGCTGGTGTGGTTCGCGTTGGGGCGGCGCGAGGCGGTCATCGTCGGCATTGCGGTGTTGTTGACACTGGCCGTGACGCTGTTTGCGTCCTGGGCGTATGGCTTTACGCTGAACCGGGTTTCGTTGTTCGCGCTGATATTTTCCATCGGCATTCTGGTGGATGACGCCATCGTGGTGGTGGAGAACATCCATCGCCGGCGCGAATTGGCGCAGCATCAACCGTTGTCCGAGATCATTCCCGAAGCGGTGGACGAAGTGGGAAGCCCGACCATTCTGGCGACCTTCACGGTGATTGCCGCGCTGCTGCCGATGGCCTTCGTCAGCGGCTTGATGGGGCCGTACATGAGCCCCATCCCGATCAACGCCAGCATGGGCATGCTGATCTCGCTGGCCATCGCGTTCATTGTCACGCCGTGGTTGGCGCTCAAATTGGCGGATGCGCACCATGCGTTTGTCAAAGATGAGCGCGACACCAAGATCGCGCATTTTTTCCGCAATCTGCTTACGCCATTCCTGAACGGGCGACACGGCATACCGGCACGACGCAAATTGTGGCTGGGAATTTTGGCCGCGTTGCTGGTTTCGGTGTCGCTGGTGGTGGTCAAACTGGTGGTGCTGAAAATGTTGCCCTTCGATAACAAGTCGGAGTTTCAGGTGGTCATCGACATGCCGAGCGGAACGGCTTTGGAGCAGACGGCCGGGGCGATGCGCGAGATGGGTACTTTTCTGGCGAGTGTGCCGGAAGTCACCGACTATCAGGCCTACGCCGGCACGGCTTCACCGATCAACTTCAACGGATTGGTACGTCAATATTACCTGCGCAACGCCGTCGAGCAGGGCGACATTCAGGTCAATTTGCGCGACAAGCATCATCGCTCGCGCACCAGTCACGAGATCGCCAGCGCGGTGCGCGAGCCGATTGAAGCCATCGCCAAGAAATGGAATGCCAAGGTAAAGGTGGTGGAAGTGCCGCCGGGTCCGCCGGTGATGTCGCCTATCGTGGCAGAAATCTACGGCCCCGATTATCAGGGCGCGCGGGAAGTGGCGAGCCGGGTGCATGCGCAATTCAACGCGACGACCGACATCATCGGTGTCGACGACAGCGTGACCGAGGCGGCGCCCAAGTTGATGCTGCGTGTGATGCAAAGCAAAGCGGCCTTGCTCGGTGTCTCCACACGCGACATCGCCGATACCATCCAGGTCGCGTTAGCCGGGCAGGATGTAACTTCGTTGCACGAGGCAAACGCAAAATATGCGCCGCCGTTGCGCATGTCGCTGCCCGCCGAGAAACGCAGCCGCATCGACGATGTGTTGAAATTACAAATCCGTGCCAAAGATGGTGTTCTGGTTCCATTGTCGGAGCTGGTGCAAGTGGTGCAAATGTTGCGCGACACGCCGATTTATCACAAAGATCTGTTGCCCGTGGTGTACGTGACCGGCGACATGGCGGGAGAACTGGACAGCCCGCTGTACGGCATGTTCGGTATCAGCAGCAAAGTCGGCGGTATGGAACTGGAGCAGGGCGGCACACTGGTGCCGTATTTCTTCAAACAACCGTCCGATCCGTATGCCAGTTACGCGCTGAAATGGGATGGCGAATGGCAAGTCACGTTCGAGACATTCCGCGACATGGGCATCGCTTACGGTGTGGGGTTGATCCTCATCTATCTGCTGGTGGTGGCGCAGTTCAAGAGTTATGTCGTGCCGCTGGTCATCATGGCGCCGATTCCGCTCACCATCATCGGTGTGATGCCGGGACACGCTCTGTTCGGCGCGCAGTTCACCGCCACTTCGATGATCGGCATGATCGCTCTGGCCGGCATCATCGTGCGCAATTCGATTCTGCTGGTGGACTTCGTCAACTTGCAGTTGCGCGATGGCGTGGATCCGCATCATGCCGTAATCGCCGCCGCTAGCGCGCGTGCCAAGCCGATCATTTTGACCGGGTTGGCTGCCATGCTGGGCGCGTTTTTCATTCTGGATGACCCGATCTTCAACGGCTTGGCACTGTCGCTGATATTCGGCATTTTGGTTTCGACTTTGCTCACGCTGGTGGTGATTCCGGTGCTGTATTACGCAACGTTGTACAAGAAATACCAGATTAATCTTTGAACAATATTAGGAGTTGTAAACATGAACGCAGAACGTATTGTACGCATCGTCGCAGGCAGTTTTATTTTATTGTCGCTGTTGCTGGGAGTTGAAGCCAGCCCGTTATTCGTCAGCAACTATTTCCTATTTTTCACTGCCTTCGTCGGGCTGAATTTGTTGCAAAGCGGTTTCACACGGTTTTGTCCATTGAACAACATCCTGTCCAGATTCGGAATTAAGGAGTCGTGCTAAATGTACCGGCTTGCGCTGGACGACGGGGCACAACTGCACGTGTTATACAAGCAGCACGTCATTCGTTACGGGCTTGACGGCAGTCTGGTGAATCCGCTGGAAGCCACCTACGCCGCGCTGGCCGGATGTGCCGGCGTGTATTCGCGCAAAGCCTGCAAAGCGCTGCACATCAGCGCGCAGGGAATCGAGATCAACTGCAAGCCGGTGGTGCGCAGCGGCAACATGATTGTGCCGCTGCGATTTTTGACGGACATCCGTTTTCCAGAGCGCATCACAGCGGAACAGCGGCAAAATATCCTGGACGAAGTGAGCAACTGTGCGGTCAAGCAATTAATCCACGAGGGTGCAAACGTGGAATTCGTCACGCGCGAGGCAACATTGGTTTGAGGTGAAGCAGCGAAGGGCAGCACAGAGGTTTGAATGGTTTGTAGGTTAACAACAAAGGAGAAGTAAATGAAATTTAATGCAGGTGGTATTGATCGTACTTTAAGAATCATCGTGGGTTTGGTATTGGTGGGGCTTGCCGCTACCGGGACAGTGGGTGTGTGGGGATGGATCGGCGTCGTGCCGTTGCTGACAGGCGCGATGGGGTTTTGCCCTGCCTACACAATTTTTGGGCTGAATACGTGTAGCGTCAAGGAATAATTAAGTTTGCCAGAATCGATCAGCCCGGCGAAGTTGCCGGGCTTTTCTTTGTGCGCCCAGCATGGTCGCGATCTTGGAGGTGGAAGTCCTCTCGTAAGTTGAC
>CAZRZH010000009.1:0-34556 GCA_964604485.1 uncultured Sideroxydans sp. | reverse complement strand
TCTCGTCTCGGACAACAGCTTAATCTACTGTCTTATATTCGGGGGCCACTATAACCCTTTGAGTTCTCCATCATTTGGCGGAGGTGAGGCATGAAGACTTCGAGGAATTTGAACTTCACGGCTTGGCGTTCTTCGCCGCTGGAGCCGGAAGGCAAATACAACGAAACGACGCTGAGGTTGCCGAACTGTGCTTCGATGTAGCGCCCTTCAAAGTCGAACTCGGGGATGCCTAAGCCGACGATGACGTTGTCTGGTTTCTGTTTGCAGTAGATGCCCACACCGCTGTAACCCTTCTTCTCGGCGTAGTGGAAATAGCCGTGGTAGCCAAACGGGGCGAGCATGTCGGGTGTCATGTCCGGCGCTTGAGCTTTCAGTTCCTGCACGCACAAGATGTCGGCATTTTGTTTGCCAAACCATTCGAGAAAGCCTTTGTTGTAGGCGGAGCGGATGCCGTTGAAGTTAAGCGTGATGATGCGCATGTTTTTCTCGTTGAATAATTTCGCACCATTATAATGGCGACTCCCTTCAAATTCTTTTCCAACGCTTTTTATGAATTCCTATCGCCAAGATTTCATTCGTTTCGCAGTTGAACAGAAAGTGTTGCGCTTCGGAGAGTTTCAAACCAAGGCCGGTCGGTTGTCTCCTTATTTTTTCAATTCGGGACTGTTTCAGGACGGTGCGGCATTGCGCGCGTTATGCCAGTTCTACGCGCAAACAATTCTTTCTTCCGGCATCGAATTCGACCTGCTATTCGGGCCGGCTTACAAGGGTATCCCGCTGGTGGCGGGCACTTCAATCGCGCTGGCGGAGCAGGGGCGCAACGTGCCTTATTGCTTCAACCGCAAAGAAGCCAAAGATCATGGTGAAGGCGGCACGACCGTGGGGGCGAAATTGCAGGGCCAGGTACTCATCATCGACGATGTGATCTCTGCCGGCACGTCGGTGCGCGAGTCCATCGAGTTGATTCGGGCTGCCGGGGCGACTCCCTGCGGTGTGGTGATCTCGCTGGATCGGATGGAGCGCGGACAAGGGGAGCTTTCTGCGGTGCAGGAAGTCAAACGCGACTTCAGTCTGCCGGTCATTTCTATAGCCGCACTCGATGATTTGCTCGGATATTTGCAAGGACAAGCTGACTTGGTGCAGAATCTGCGCGCGGTACAAATTTATCGTGACCGTTACGGGGTGAAATGATGATCGATTTCAAAATGGTGGCAAGTGCTGTTGCGTTGGCCGCGTTGTTTTCCCTGAACGCTGAAGCCAAGCTTTACAAGTGGGTGGACAACAACGGCACCACGCATTACGGTGAAACCATCCCGGCAGAATATGCCGACAAAGAGGCGGTGAAACTGGAGAAGGGACGCATTGAAAAACGCGCGGACAAACGCGGCAATGACGGCCAAAAAGTGGATCTGAAAGCCAAAGCTGAAGAAAAGGCACGCATTGAGGCTACCCGCCGCGACAATGCTCTGGTCAATACCTATAGCTCTGAACAAGAGATCGATCTCGCCCGTGACCGCAATCTGCAGCAAGTCAACGCACGCACCAACAGCTACACCACATTGCTGAATTCAGCACAGGATAATCTGGCGGCCCTGAAGCAGGAATTGGCCAAATTGAACGAGCAGGGACGCAAGATTCCGAAGTCGCTGGATGAAGATATCGAAGATGCGACGGCACGCATCGCAAAACTGCAGAAGGATCTGAATGCGAGCGTCAAGGAAATGGAATCTGTCAAAGCCCGTTACGCCTCGGACAAAGCCCGCTACCGTGAACTAAAGGGCTACACAGGCCAGAATAACGAAACTGCTCAGCAGCAGATGAAGTGATCAGACCGGTTCGAAGCAATTCTGCTTTGCGTTGTATGTCAGCAGCTCGCCGTGCTCAATATCAAAATACCAGCCGTGCAGGGCTAGCGTCCCTGCAGTAACGCTGTCGCGAATCCAATCGAACGTCATCAGGTTTTCTAAAGAGCTCAAGATGGCTTGTTGCTCACAAGCACGTTCGCGTTCTTCGAAAGAGGCATCCGGTATCTCGCTTTGAACTTTTTTCTGGGCCTGCTCGGCAAGACGCATCCAGCTGTTGATGTAAGTCTCCTGACCGTTGGTGGCATCATCACCTTGCAACAATGAGCGGATGCCCCCGCAATGCGCATGACCCAGAACGATGATGTGTTCGATCCCCAAAATGCGTACTCCGTATTCCAATGCGGCACTGGTACCGTGGCGTCCGCTGTTGCGGCTTTCGGCGGGCGGAACCAGGTTAGCCACGTTGCGGATCACGAACAAGTCGCCCGGTGCACAATCCAGCACCAGTGCCGGATCTACACGCGAATCACAACAGGCGACCACGAGTATTTTTGGCGTCTGCCCTTCCTCCACGAGTTGCTTGTATAGCGCGTCCTCATCCGCAAAGTGTTCTTCGCGAAAACGATGGAAACCCTCAATCAGGTCGCCGGGTGAAGTCATACGCCGGTGAGGAGTCGCTGTGCTTCGCGGTACTTGTCAGCTGTTTTTTGCAATATTTCAGCAGGTACTTGCGGCGCAGGAGGTTGCTTGTTCCAACCCGAGGATTCCAACCAATCACGTACAAACTGTTTGTCGAAACTGGGTGGATTGCTGCCGACCTTGTATTGGTCGGCAGGCCAGAAACGCGAGGAATCGGGTGTAAGTGCTTCGTCGATCAGATACAGCGTACCTGCGGCGTCGGTGCCGAATTCAAACTTGGTATCGGCGATGATGATGCCGCGTGTCAGAGCGTAATCCGCCGCTTGGGTATAGAGCGCCAACGTGGCGTTTTTCACCTTTTCGGCCATCTCTGCGCCCAGCAATTTCTTGGCTTCTTCAAACGGGATATTCTCGTCGTGTTCACCTGCTGCGGCCTTGGTGGATGGCGTGAACAGGGGCTGCGGTAATTTCTGTGCTTCTTGCAGGCCCGCCGGTAATTGGATGCCGCAGACAGCGCCGGTCTTTTTGTAATCCTTCCAACCGGAACCGACCAGATAGCCGCGCACTATGGCTTCTATGGGCAAGGGCTTGAGCTTCTTGGTCACGAAAGATCGGCCGCGCACTTGAGCACGATCTGCCTCGGTCTTCACCACGGATTCTGGGTCGATACCCGAAAGATGATTTGGAATTACACCACCGAGCTTGTTGAACCAGAAATTCGATACGGCTGTCAGCACCTCGCCTTTACCGGGGATCGGATTGGGCAAAATGACATCGAACGCCGACAATCGATCGGTCTGCACAATGAGCAGATGCTCGGCATCCACCTCATACAGATCGCGCACTTTGCCGCGATGCAGGAACTTTAGACTGCTCAGATTGGATTCGTGTAATGCGGACATGGATACCTCGAATTACAAAGTCGGCAAAGCGGTATTCGCGATCTGCTCCGCTTGTTTCTTGCGATAGTCGGCGAGTTTTTGCGCGAGTTGTTTATCGTTCAACGCCAACATGGAGACGGCGAACAATCCTGCATTTGCCGCACCGGCCTCGCCGATGGCGAAGGTGGCGACTGGAATGCCCTTGGGCATCTGCACGATGGAGAGCAGGGAGTCCATGCCCTTCAGATATTTCGAGGGGATAGGCACACCCAATACCGGCAACGTTGTTTTGCCGGCAATAACACCTGCCAAGTGCGCCGCACCTCCCGCACCCGCGATGAAACATTGCACGCCCTGTGCGTGTTTGTCTTTGATGTAGTCGAACAACAGGTCGGGAGAACGGTGCGCCGAGATCACGCGCGCATCGAACGCCACGCCGAAATCTTTCAGCTGCTGCGCGGCTTGTTGCATGATCTCCCAGTCGTTGCTGCTGCCCATCACAATAGAGACGAGTGGTTTTGACATCATTTCATCCTTCCAAAATCTACACGTAACAACGCCCCCGTTGCCGGGGGCGTTGTCTCAAACATTACACGCCTTTGTGATAGCCGACGACACGATCCACTTCGTTCTTGGAACCGAGAATGACCGGCACGCGCTGATGCAGACCGTTCGGCTTCAGTTCCATGATACGTTCGCGACCTGTGGAACTCACACCGCCTGCTTGCTCGACGATGAAGGACATCGGATTCGCTTCGTACATCAGGCGCAGTTTGCCCGCTTTGCTTGGATCTTTGGTGTCGAACGGATACATGAAGATACCGCCGCGTGTCAGGATGCGGTGTACTTCTGCCACCATGGAAGCAACCCAGCGCATGTTGAAGTTCTTCTCGCGGCCGCCGTCTTTACCTTTCATACATTCGTCGATGTATTTCTGAACAGGCTTTTCCCAATATCGCTGATTCGACATGTTGATGGCGAACTCTTGCGTGTCCACGGGGATCTGCATGTTCGGATGGGTCAGGAAGAAGTCACCCACGTCGCGATCCAGTGTGAAGCCGTTCACGCCGTGGCCGGTGGTGATCACCATCATGGTGTTCGGGCCGTACAATGCGTAGCCTGCACACACTTGCTTGGTACCGGGTTGCATGAAGTCAGCGGCGGTTGGATTGGTCACGCCTTCCGGGCAACGCAAAATCGAAAAGATGGTACCGACAGAAATGTTCACGTCGATGTTGGAAGAGCCATCCAAGGGGTCGAAAGTGATCAGGTATTTACCGCGCGGGTATTGCTTGGGGATCTCGTAGATATCATCCATTTCTTCGGAAGCCATTGCAGCCAAGTGTCCGCTCCACTCGTTTGCTTTGATAAAGACTTCGTTCGTGATGATATCCAGCTTCTTTTGTGTCTCACCTTGCACGTTCTCGCTACCCGCGCTGCCCAACACACCAATCAGCGCGCCTTTATTCACGTCATGCGCGATTTGTTTGCAGGCTGAAATGACGTCGCTCAGCAAACCGGTGAAATCGCCGCTTGCATTGGGAATATGACGTTGTTCTTCGATGATGAATTGAATCAGACTTTTGCTCATGCTGCTTTCTCCTCGGTTATTTTAATTTCTGCTGCGCGATTTTACTGCTTTTAAAGCTTGCTCTCTATTGCTATTTGGTTAATGAAATGAATAACTCAGGCAAACGCTCCGGTAATTGCGACACGTTATCGACGATGGTGTACTGCTTGCCGAAGATGTCGGACACGTATTCATCCGCCTTGGGATCAAGGTTGATGCAATAACTGTAGATGCCCTGCTGATCCAATTCTTTCACCGCCTGGCGTGCGTCCTCGATGAGGATGCGACCATCTTTGCTGTCGATATCCGCCGGTTCGCCATCGGTCAGGATCAACATCAGTTTCTTGTCCGCCTGCTGCTTTTCCAAGTAATGCGCTGCATGGCGCATTGCGGCGCCCATACGGGTCGAGTAACTCGCTTCCATCGCAGCTAGACGGCTTTTCACGTCATCGCCCCAGTGTTCGCTATAACCTTTGATGTGCAGGTAGCGCACATCGTGACGTGTATTGGAATGAAAGCCGGCGATGGCAAAAGGATCACCCAGTTTTTCGACCGCCCAACCTAGTATCGTCACTGCTTCCTGGCTCAACTCAAGGATGGTCTGCTGGCTTCCCGCCGCCTTCTCATTCAATGATTCCGACAAGTCGAGCAACAACATGACGGCGATGTTGCGGCCGTCGTTGCGGTGGCTCATGTTGATGCGTGTGTCGGGTTGCGCGCCACTCTTGTAGTCGATGAGCGAACGGATGGCGACATCGAGATCAAGTTCGCTACCTTCTTCCTGATAACGGATGCGTACTTTGTCTTGCGGCTTGAGCAGATCGAGCATCTTTTTCAGGCGCTTGGCCAAGCCCGCGTGCTTCTCCAACAACTTATCGATATCTGCTGCGTTGCCTTGCGGGTGCAGCCCTTCATAGACGCTGACCCAATCGGGACGGTAGCTTTGGCTGTTGTAATCCCACTCGTGATAGTGGCGTGGTGGCAGACCTTTCAATTCTTCGCCCGGTTCGATCTTGCGTGGCTCGTCGAAGGCTTCTTCCTCGTCGCCTTCTTCGATGAACTTCCACATCTGACGGTTATCGTCGCGATAGTCGATGACGGTATCTTTGAAATGGGTCTTGGGCAGGTTGTCGCTTTGCAAACGGGTGCGCGCCACGAACGTGATCGCCAGTTCGGAGACTTCTTGCGTGCTGGATTCGCTTTGCTGCATCAGCTCGTGGAAGCGACGTGCGAATTCGATGATGTTCTGATTCTTGTAGGGATGTTGCGCATCAAGAATGGCGCGCGACAACATCGTCAGACGATGGCGCACACCGGATTCTTTTTCGTGGTCGCACGCATCTTCGGCCGGGGCAGGGTGTAAAGCCGTAAAGATTCGACGCAAGCCGGGATACTCGCGCATCGCCAGAAACTCGACGCGGCAGTCTTCCAAGAATTCAGCCGCCATGCGCTGGAACGGACTCATATTGTCGGCGATGATGGCCTTGGTCCAACGTCGATGCCCGATGATGTGCGCTAACGTGGCTCGATAGCGGTCAATGCCTGAGACACCGTGCGCATCGTCGTAAACGTCCGGCAAGCGAATGCCGAGCTTGTCGTAATACGGAACGGGTTTGCGCAGCTCATCGAAGGCGCTGGAATACGGGATGAGCATGTCTTCGTCTTTCCACAATCCGCGCATGTACATGCTCAACTTGCGGTCGTTATCCACCAGCAAGGTACCGTGGCGCTCGCGTTGCAACACCGCTTTGCTGTCTGCCGAATGTAAGCTGAAGTATTCTGTTTGTCGTTCTGGATGGTCGTCGTAATAACGCACGCCGTAATCCACCCAGTTCTTCAAGCCTGCCAGCGACAATTGGCCAAGCAAGATCGGTATCTGCTTGAACATCTCCGGCAAGCCGGGGCTGGGGAAGGTCTGGTGGATACCATGTACCGAGCCGGTGGTACGTTCCATCAAGTCCAGCGCGATGGAAAGGTAATCGCTGATCTGGTCACGCGTTGGCAATCTGCGTGCAGTCACCGGCAACGATTGCAGGAACGGCACGATGGCTTTGCTGTTGGGCGATTTCCACATCTTGCGGATGAACAACATGATGTCGAGCAAGGTGTCTTCGCCGATTGTCTTGGCGACACCCGGCCACTCTTCCAGAAAGATCAGGATAGGTTCGGCTCCGCGCCCCATCTTGCCCAAGAAGCGCGCGTGTTCAATGTAGGACTCGATCCCGTCGTTGGACAGCTTAGCCAGAGCTTCTAACATGCACTCCGGAAACACTTCCGCCACGCGTGGAAAGCCGCAATCCAGATTCTTCCAATAGGATTGCAGTTGCGCCGGGATCTCGACCACTGGGCTTGCCATGATTTATGCGAAAGTCGCAGCGATGGCGTGATCCAGAGTGTCGCGGATATCAGCATCATCGGTGATCGGACGCACCAGTGCCATGCGGCATGCCGCTTTGACTTCGACGCCGCCTTTGATCAGGGTCGCTGCGTATACCAGCAAGCGCGTCGAGATACCTTCATCCAAGCCATGACCTTTGAGGTTGCGCGCCGCTTGGCCGATCTTGACCAGTTGCGATGCGAGGCCCACTTCGATGTTGGCTTCTTTGCTCAAGATCTCTACTTCGACTTTTGCTTCCGGATAATCGAACTCGAACGCGGTGAAGCGCTGCTTGGTGGATTGCTTCAAGTCCTTCATCAGACTCTGATAGCCCGGGTTGTACGAGATCACCAATTGGAAATCGGGATGCGCCTGGATCAACTCGCCCTTTTTGTCCAGCGGCAAGGTACGGCGGTGGTCCGTTAGCGGATGGATCACCACGGTAGTGTCCTGACGCGCCTCGACGATTTCGTCGAGGTAGCAGATCGCGCCGATTCGTGCTGCCGTGGTGAGCGGACCATCCAACCATCGGGTGCCGTTGGCATCCAGCAGATAGCGCCCTACGAGGTCGCTTGCGGTCATGTCTTCGTTACATGCCACGGTGATGAGCGGCTTGTTGAGCTTCCACGCCATGTATTCGATGAAACGCGATTTACCGCAACCGGTCGGGCCTTTCACCATCACTGGGAGTCGCGCCGCGTAAGCTGCTTCATACAGCGTCACTTCGTCGCTTTGCGCCTGATAGAAAGGTTCTTTGCCGACTTTATATTGATCTTTATTTGTCATTTTTTGACTCCTGTTCCGCGTGTGACCACACACGCCAAACGGTATTGAATCTTGGAAAAAAACGCCCCCATCGTGTGGGGGCGCGTTTTTTTACTTCTTTCGATACAACTGAGCTTACTTGTGTACGCCCAGTTTTTCGCGCCAGCCTGGGAAGATCTTGTCCGCGTCTTTGGGGAAAGACTCGAATGCACGTGCGAACTCTTTGTGTTCCTTCGCGTACTGGATTGGATCAGCGCCTTCTTTCCAGCAATCGTAAGCTTGACGCAGAGAGATCGCGCCTGCTGCTGGAGAGTCGATGTGACCGTAAGATCCGCCACCTGCTGTGTTGATCACGTTGCCGTGGCCGAGATTCTCGAAGAAACCTGGCAAGCGCAGCGCGTTCATACCGCCGGAGATGATCGGTGTGGTTGGCTTCATGCCGTACCACTCTTGATGGTAGTAAGGACCATCAACAGAGTCACGTTCACACATGTAAGCGATTACGCGATCATCTGCGCCACCTTCCATCTTGCCGAAACCCATCGTACCCACGTGGATGCCGGAAGCACCTTGCAGACGGGACATCTTAGCTAAGACGAACGCGGTGTAGCCGCGCTTGGAAGAAGGAGAAGTCACCGCACCGTGACCTGCGCGGTGGTAGTGCAGGTATTGGCTTGGGTATTGACGACGTGCGGTGGTAATCATGCCAGGACCGCCAACATAACCGTCAACCAAGAAGGCGACTTTGTCTGCATCTGGGCCGAATGTTTCAAGGGCGAAGTCCGCACGAGCACACATTTCGTAGTGGTCGTCCGCCGTGATGTTCATGGAGAACAGTTTTGCATCGCCTGTCTCGTCTTGCGCGCGCTTCAAAGAGTCATACACCAGTGGCAATACTTTCTTGATAGGGCAGAAAACTTGGTTGCCTTGTGGCTCGTCGTTCTTGATGAAGTCGCCGCCCAACCAGAATTGGTAAGCCGCTTTAGCGAAGGGCTCAGGACGCAGACCCAACTTAGGCTTGATGATGGTGCCGGAGATGTAGCCGCCGTTCACGACTGGACGGCCAAGGATGCGCCACAGGTCGGAAATGTCTTTTGCTGGGCCGTCGAACAGTTGCAGCATGCGTTGCGGAACGTAGAAGTCTTGCATTTGCAGGTCAGCTACGTCGCCCATACCTTGGTTGTTACCGATTACCAAGGTGAGGAAAGAAACAATCATGGCGCGACCATCAGTTACGTTGCGGTCGAACAGGTCGTTAGGGTAAGCGACCTTCATAATGCCTTTAGCTTCGTCGATGAAGTACACCAGCGCGTCAACGCCCTTGGTGAAATCGTCGGTGGTGCTGACTTCAACGTTGGTGCCGGTAGAAGACTCCGCCGCAATGTGTGCTGCCGCTTCCAAGTAACCCACGCCCGCCATGGGGTGCATTGTGTAAGCAACCAGAATGTGCTTACCGTTCTTAATCAGCTCTGCTTCATCCAAGCTCAGATCTGCATAACGATTTGATTGATCCATTGTCTTCTCCTCTGTTGTTAGAAATGTCTCTGCTACGGTTTGAACTTTACGGCCTTGATACTATAAATAACAGTCAAATATTTTTATCAGAACCATAAGCGCTGCTTATGGTTTAGAATTCCCTCACCATGCTGCCACTGAGCCTTCGCCAACTACAGGTCTTCGAAAGCGTCGCGCGCCACTTGAATCATTCGCGCGCCGCAACAGAGTTGTTTCTGTCACAACCCGCTGTCTCCATGCAGATCAAGCAGGCTGAGCAGACTATCGGATTGCCTTTGTTCGAGCAAGTGGGAAAGAAGTTGTTTCTCACTGAAGCGGGGCGTGAAATGTTGCATTACTCCCGTTCGGTTTTGCAATTGATGCAAGAAATGGAAACCGTGTTCGAAGAAATGCGAGGGTTCGATCGTGGGCATATCAGTATCGCTGTAGTCAGTACAGCGAACTATTTCATGCCTCAGTTGTTGGCTAAATTCATCCAGTTGCATCCCAATATCAAAGTTAGTCTGTCCGTGGCAAATCGTGACGCTGTCATCAAGCAACTTTCCGATAACATCGCTGACCTTGCTGTAATGGGCCAGCCGCCCGATGGTTCGGAAATGTATGCTGTGGTATTTATGCCCAACCCTTTGGTAGTCATCGCCTCTCCTTCTCACCCTCTTGTCAAGGCTAAACGAATCAAACCACAACAGTTGTCTTCCGAGACTTTTCTGCTGCGCGAGAAGGGGTCCGGTACGCGCGGTGTAGTTGAGCGTTACTTTTCCGACCATCAGCTTGCCTTGCCTGCCTACATGTCGATGGATACCAACGAAGCCATCAAGCAGTCGGTGCAGGCGGGGATGGGCATTGGGATCATTTCTCGGCACGGGATCGAACTGGAGTTGGAGACCAAACGACTCGTCATCCTTGATGTCGACCACTTTCCTATATTGCGTAATTGGCATATCGTTCAACGCAAAGAGAAGCGACCGTCTACTGCTACACAAGAGTTCAGTCGCTTTTTGTTGGAAGAATCTCAACACGTTTTACCAATTCGTAATCACCATCGTAATGATGGGTAAGCACATCGGTCACACGGTCGAGGTTCAAAGTTTCACCCAACTTAGTTCAACCCTTCAGCAATCCCTCCACCGCCGCGATATCTGCATGTGTCTCAGGGTGGCGGTTGCCGCTGTGTCGGGAGTTTTCCGGCATTACGATGATATGGATCAAAGTACCCGTTTCGCCGGTTAACGTGTAACTGGGAACGCACTCCTCATGACCCGCCACTCGCACACGCCACTCGCCATCCTCGAAATCGAGTTCATTCTTGAGGAGAAACAACAACACAGCCTTGGCGTCGTCGCTAAACAACAACAGGTTGATGTCAGAAAGCTTACCAGCGGTACCGCTTAATACGGAGCCAGTGAGATAAGGACGGAACTGCTCCAGCAACAACATGGCAGCCAAGGCTTCTTCGCGCAGTTGGGTGAGGATATGGGGATGGCTTTCTTTTTGATAGAGCGCGCGATAATTGTGAAGCGCCTCCTCTACCTCCTGATTGCTGGGCAGGTGCTGGGTATCCGATGCCCCCAACTGTTTGGCTGCTTTACGTTTGGCAAAGGCAAAGTCGGCATTTCCGTCCTCTGCGAGAATGCGTGCAGCCTGCTGTGCAAGTTGCTCCCGCATCAAGTCGCGGCGTTGTGGATGCGGTTTGCCCATTAGTAGAGCTGGTCAGCATCGCCGCCGGCTGGTTTGGCGGAATCGAAAATGTTGCTGTTTTGCTCAGGAGGCAGGTTTTCCTCATAGAAATACTCAATCCGACGGCCTTCGGCATTGCGTAAACCGTCATCATTGATGCGGGCAGTGACGATGTGTTCGGGTATGGAGTAAGCGAACTCGGGGATATCCTTGAGTGCGGCAGTCATATAGTCGATCCAGATAGGAAGGGCAGCACCCCCACCCGTTTCCTTCTCTCCCAAACTGCGCGGATTGTCATAGCCAATCCAGGTGACTGCGACCAAAGTGGGATGAAAGCCGCAAAACCAGGCATCCATAGAATCACTGGTGGTGCCGGTCTTTCCGGCAAGATCCTGCCGACCCATCGACATGGCACGGATAGCGGTCCCGTGTTTGACGACATCTTGCATCATATTGACCATCGTGAACGCGTTGCGCACATCCAGGACTTGTTCAGCACCTTTGCCGGCTTCTATAGGTGTAGCTTGGCTGATGATGTTGTGCTGTCCATCCTCGATACGCTGAATCAGATAAGGCGTGACTCGGTAACCGCCGTTTGCAAATACAGAATACCCGCCCACCATTTGCCAAGGAGTGGCCGAAACTGCGCCCAAAGCCATGGTCAAATAGGGTCCTACTTTATCCTTGTCGAAGCCAAACTTGGTCACGTAATCCTGTGCGTAGTCCAAGCCAATGGATTGCAGGATTCGAATCGAAACCAGATTTTTGGACTTGGTCAGGCCTTGACGCATGCGCATTGGCCCTTCGAATTGGCCATCGAAGTTCTTGGGCTCCCAAGGTTCGCCACCGGTGTCTATCGGGTCAACCACGAGCGGCGCATCATTGATTACCGAGGCCGGTGTGAAGCCTTTTTCCAGTGCGGCAGAATAGATGAACGGTTTGAAGCTCGACCCGGGTTGGCGCCAAGCTTGTGTCACATGATTGAATTGACTCCGGTTGAAATCAAATCCGCCGACCAGGGCGTATATCGCACCATCGCGCGGACTGGCTGAAACGAAAGCGGCTTCGGCTTGGGGCAATTGAACTACCTCCCACATTTCTTTAGCATTTTTGCGAACCCGGATCAGGGATCCTTTGCGAATTCGTCGGTTAAGTGCGAGCTTGTCCCCCAACATTTGTTGGGCAAAGCGCAATCCCTCGCCGTGTACCTCGATAGAGAGTCCGCCTTTGAGAAAAACGTCGAGTCCTTTTGTACTGATATTTTGCACGATGGCAGGTATCAGATCGTCGCTGCCTGGAACTTCCTGCAGTGCATCCTCAAGCAGCTCGTCAGTGTTGTTCTTCTTCAAGTCTACGAACCCTTCGGGACCTCGATATCCGTGCCGCTGGTCATAATCCATCACGCCTTTACGCAATGCCTCATAGGCGGTCGCCTGATCTTTGACGCGTATCGTGGTGTAGACGCTGTAACCTTGTGTGTAAGTATCTTCCTGGAACCTCTCGTACACTTCCTGGCGTACCATTTCGGCAACAAAACCCGCGTTGACAGAAAGCTCCTGGTGATAGGTGGTTTGCTTGGTTTGGATGGGTTCGTTAATGGCAATCTCGAATTCGTCAGATTTGATATATCCAAGATCCCGCATGCGTTTCAAGATATAGGCCTGACGCAACTTGGCACGTTTTGGATTGACCACAGGATTGAACGCTCCCGGTGCCTTGGGGAGACCTGCAAGCATGGCAATTTCAGCGAGATTCAGTTGATTGAGCGGCTTCGAGTAATAAGCCTGCGCGGCGGCTGCAAACCCATATGCACGTTGTCCCAGATAGATGTGATTGATGTAAAGTTGAAGGATTTCTTCTTTGGTCAGGTTGTGCTCAATTTTGAATGAAAGCAACATCTCATTGAACTTGCGTGACAGGGTTTTTTCCTTGGACAGAAAAAAATTCCGGGCAACCTGCATGGTGATGGTGCTGGCACCCTGCTTGACCCCGCCGGAAATAAAATTCGAATAGGTCGCGCGTAACACACCAATGTAATCAACCCCGCCATGCTCATAGAACCTGTCATCTTCGGCAGCCAGAATAGCTTTCTTCATCAAGTCGGGCACCTCCTCAATCTTGACTAGTTCGCGCCTTTCTTCGCCAAATTCGCCGATCAAAACCCCTTCAGCACTGAAGATTCGCAAAGGCATTTTGGGGCGATAGTCGGTCAGCGCTTCAAGGGAGGGAAGCGTCGGATAGGTTAGGATTGCCGCGAACACCAGAAGCATTAGGGGCAATAACGGTAACGCCAAAATGCCCAGTGCAGGGTAGAACCACCAGCGAGAGGTCATAACAGGAAGTCGGAAAATTATAGAACGTCCGCGAATTATATCGCTCGTTGAGAATATTTTTGCCGTTAGAAAAAACTTTACACACGTAGGAGTTATTGCTAGGATTTAAACCACTTTGTACGAAAACGCGCTAACCATCCTATGACTAAAGGAAATTTTGATGTTCCGTTAGACTTTTTGAAAACGTCTACGCCCCCGATGATCGGGGTGGATATCAGCTCTTCCTCCATAAAATTACTGGAGTTGAGTGAAACTCCCAAAAAAGATGGCTATGTGGTGGAAAGGTATGTAATCGAGCCGCTGCCCTCTGATGCAGTTAGCGATGGCAACATAAACAACCTTGATGCCGTTTCTGAAGCACTACGCAGAGCCTGGAAGCGCATGGGAACGCGAATCAGAAATGTAAGCCTGGCGCTGCCGGCTGCCGCTGTGATCAGCAAAAAGATATTGTTACCCGCAGGCCTGCGAGAAGACGATCTGGAATATCAGGTCGAATCCGAAGCAAATCAATACATACCGTTCGCCTTGGAAGAAGTCAATCTAGACTTTCAGGTGATTGGCCCCTCCCCAACCAACCCAGATGAAATTGAAGTGTTATTGGCTGCCTCGCGCAAGGCCAATGTCGAAGACCGAGTAGCAGCGGCTCAAACTGCGGGATTGAAAGCGGTCGTGGTCGACGTTGAACCTTATGCTGCCGAAGCGGCCTTCGCGCAAATCCAGTCGCAACTGCCCGGTGGGGCAACTGACCAGTGCGTCGCCGTGGTGGATATCGGTGCCAATGTAATGAACGTGAATGTTCTTCGCAACGGGCAATCTGTGTACATTCGCGATCAGCAGATCGGTGGCGCGCAACTCACCCAACAGATTCAGAGTGCTTTTGGCTTGTCGGCCGAAGAGGCGGAAACCGGAAAGCGCAATGGCGGCCTGCCTGACAATTATGAAAGTGATGTACTTTCGCCTTTCCGTGAAAATATAGCGATGGAAGTGGCGCGGGCATTGCAGTTCTTTTTCACCTCGACCCAATATAACGAAGTGAGTTATATCGTTCTGGGTGGAGGGTGCGCTGCCCTTGCAGGATTGGACGAGGTGGTGGCGACGCGCAGTCAAGTTAACACGCTGGTTGCGAATCCGTTCGAATTGATGACCTTGTCCAGCCGCATCAAGCCGCGCCAGTTGCAAGCCGATGCGCCGGCATTGATGATTGCCTGCGGATTGGCCATGCGAAGGTTTGATCCGTCATGATACGAATAAATCTACTCCCCCACCGCGCAGAAAAAAGGCGCGCAAGACAGCTTCAATTTGTTGTATTGAGCGTGATCTCTTTGGTACTGGGTGCGCTGATCGTCGGATTCGTCCATGTCGCCATCAGCACACAGATCTCTTATCAGGAACGGCGCAATGCCTACCTGACTCAACAGATTTCCATCCTGGATAAGCAGATAGAAGAAATCAAAAAACTGCGTGAACAAACACAATCACTGTTGTCCAGAAAGAATGTGGTTGAAAACTTGCAAGCAACCCGCTCGGATGTGGTGCATCTGTTAGATCAGATGTTGCGTATCCTGCCGGACGGCGTCCACCTCAAAAGTCTGAAGCAAACCGGGTACAAAATCAGTCTTGTGGGTTACGCCCAATCCAATGCGCGTGTTTCCACCCTGATGCGATCAATCGAGGATTCTCCTTGGCTGGATACTCCAACGCTCATCGAGATCCATGCTGCCACTGCAGGAGGGATGAGGGTCAGCGAGTTCTCTCTTAACTTTAATTTGACCAAACTTGCAGTGCCAACTGAATCGGCAGGGGTCAAAGCTGGCGGGAAAGGTTAAAGGGCAAAATGAATTTTCTCGAAGAAATCAAGAACATCGATCCCAAGAAACCGGGAAGTTGGCCTTGGCTTGTCAAGCTGGCCTCGTTTGCCATCATGTTTTTGATGGTGATAATCGTGGGCGGTTTGTTTGATTGGCAGGGTCAATATGACAATCTGCAGCAAATCAGAATAGAAGAGGAAAAACTTCGTGATACCTACCTGGTGAAAAAACGCGTAGCGATCAATCTGGACATCATTAAAAAACAACTGATTGACACCCAAGAATCCTTTGGCGCCTTGCTCAAGCAATTACCCAGCAAATCGGAAATGGATGCGTTGCTCACCGACATCAATCAGGCGGGCTTGGGACGTGGTTTGCAATTCGATCTTTTCAGGCCGAGTGCTGAAGTGGCAACCGGGGTGTTCACCGAGCAGCCGATTTCAATAAAAGTTGCCGGAACCTATGACGATCTGGGGAATTTCGCGAGTGATATTTCGCTACTTCCACGCATCGTGACATTGAATGACATTAGTATCAGTCCGACAACAGGTGGCAGCCTTTCAATGGATGCGACGGCAAAAACCTATCGCTATCTCGACGAAACCGAGTTGGCGGCTAACAAACGTGCAGCCAAACCGCCGGGAGCCAAAAAATGAGGCTATTCCGCGTTGCGATCTTCTCGGTATTTCTCCTTGCCGGTTGTGGAGGCGAGGAATTTCAAGACTTGCGCGACTTCGTCAATAATGCAGGGGCCGATATGCGCGGGAAAGTTGAACCACCACCCGACATCAAGCCTTATGAGCCATTTGCTTACGATAATTCCACGTCTTTGCAAGATCCTTTCAAACCACGTAAGCAGGATGCTCGAAACTCGAACCGAGTTGGACAGAATCAGCCGAACTTGGACAGGCCCAAAGAGGAGTTGGAAGACTACCCGCTGGAAAGTCTGAAAATGGTCGGATACCTGTACCAGAACAAGGTCGGTCATGCCGTCATACGCTCATCGGAAGGCAAGATCTATCGCGCAAAGGCGGGTAATTACATCGGTTTGAATTTCGGACAGATCATCTCGGTTGCAGAAGATGAGATGAGAATCAAAGAAATGGTGCAGGACAGTGCAGGCGATTGGACAGAACGAGAAAGCAGTTTGCAGTTGGTTCAGTGATGAGGAGTGAAAACATGAAACAGTTAAACAGGGCGGCAGCAAGCATAATTCGTTTGTTCGTAATTGCCATCGCTTTGAGTTCGTTCACTACCCAAGCACAAGACTCAGCCGCAGTTGGTGAACTCAACAGCATTCAATCCATTACAGCGCAAAGCGAGACGGGTGGCAGTCTAGTTGTCAAGATTGGCTTGAAAGACGCACCCATTTACCAACCCGCTGCGTTCACCATCAATACACCGCCGCGTATTGCTTTCGACTTTCCCAACACCGCAAATGGGCTGGGGAAATCAATGCAAGAATTTGCGGAAGGTGACTTGCGCAGCATGAATATCGTGCAGGCAGGAAATCGCACCCGTCTGGTAATAAACTTGGCGCAGATGTTGAGTTACGACACACGTATCGAAGGCAACGATGTGTTAATCACTTTACAGCCGAAAGGTGTGGGTGGTGGTGCGGCGCCAGTGGCGGCGGCGCATTTTGCAGATACGTCTGTCGGGGCTCAAAAACATAGTTTGCGCGATATCGATTTTCGTAGGGGTAAGAATGGGGAAGGGCGAGTACAGATAGATTTATCGGATGCCGATATCGGCATTGACATCAGGCAACAAGGCAAGGCGCTGGTGGTTGATTTCCAGCGCACCACCCTGCCGCGCAATTTGCAACGCAAGCTCGATGTTTCCGACTTTGCGACGCCGGTTCAATTGTTGGATGCCTACGTGCAGGGCGGCAATGCACGACTCTCGATAGAACCCAAAGGTTTGTGGGAATACTCCGCTTACCAAGCTGACAACAAATTTATCATCGAAGTCAAAGCGGTTGTCGAGGATCCCAATAAATTGGTCAAAGGCAATGTGGCCGGTTATTCGGGAGAAAAACTCACTCTGAATTTCCAGAACATCTCGACACGCGAAGCCTTGAGTGTGATTGCAGATTTCACCGGACTGAACATGGTAATCAGCGACACGGTGTCCGGGAGTTTGACCTTGCGCCTGAAGGATGTGCCGTGGGATCAGGCATTCGACATCATCCTGCAGAGCAGGGGATTGGATATGCGCAAGAACGGAAACGTGATCCAAGTCGCTCCGCGCGAAGAGATTGCTGCCAAAGAAAAGATCGACTTTTCTGCAAGACAGGAAATCACTGACCTGGAGCCGTTGCGCACTGAAAACTTCACTTTGTCCTATGCCAAAGCAGCCGATATCGTAAAGTTAATTTCGAGCGACAAACAAAAGATCTTGACCAATCGTGGAAGTGCGAATTTCGATTTAAGAACCAACATGCTGTTCGTCAAGGATGTACCGACCACTTTGGAAGAAGTCAGAAAACTGATAAAGCTGGTGGATATTCCGGTTCGCCAAGTGTTAATCGAGGCGCGATTTGTTGAGGCCGGGGAGACGTTCAATCACACATTGGGCGGCAGACTGGGTTATGTCGGACCGACCCAAGCACAGGGTGGAACAGTTATCTCTGGGGGTACACGCGGTTCGTTGTCAGGGGGCAGTTTGAATCTGCCGGGCGCGGCTTCCGGATTGGGCGGTTTGACGATGACCTTGTTCAATGCGGCCGCAACAAATACCCTGACCCTTGAATTGAATGCTTCCGCGATCGACGGCACTACTAAGAATATCGCCAGCCCAAGAGTAGTGACCGGAGACAAGACGCCTGCCACCATAGAATCCGGAGTGGAGGTTCCCTACCTGCAAGCCAGCAGCAGTGGGGCCACCAGTGTGGCATTCAAGAAGGCCGTGTTGAGTCTGATAGTGACACCACAAATCACGCCCGAAGATAGCGTTACGATGAAAGTCAGTGTGACTCAAGACTCGGTGGGCAACATCTATGCCGGAGTGCCAAGTATCAATACCAAAAAAGTCGATACGCAAGTGCTGGTAGAAAATGGGGGGACAGTGGTTATCGGGGGTGTTTATACTCAAGACGATTCAGATTCGACTTCTGCTGTGCCGGGATTGGCAGATATTCCCGTGTTGGGTTGGTTGTTCAAGAACAACGTTCAGGTGAAGAGTAAGAAAGAGTTATTGGTCTTCATTACTCCCAAGATTCTCAAAGACACGCTGGGTACCAACTGAATTATAGTATTTCCCTTAGAGAAAGCCCGGCCAGCACCGGGCTTTCGCATTAAGCGAGCAGCCTGTTTTCCGCTACAATTCCTCACATGATGATCGCATCCAACAAATACACCTCCGGCAACATCATCCTAATCGGAATGATGGGCGCCGGCAAAACAACGGTGGGCAAATTGCTCGCAAAACAACTCGGTATGACCTTTGTAGATTGTGACGAAGAGATCCAAAGGCGCACGGGTGTGACCATTCCTCACATCTTTGATGTGGAGGGTGAGGTCGGCTTCCGCCATCGGGAAAGCGTCGTTTTGGAAGATTTAGTTCAACGCAAGGATCTGGTTTTGGCCACCGGAGGCGGTGCCGTGATCAGCTCGCAGAATCGCTCGATACTGAAACAGGGTGGCGTGGTGGTTTACCTCAAGAGTAGCGTGCATGATCTTTGGCATCGCACGCGCCACGATCAAAACCGCCCCTTGCTGAAAACCGCTGACCCCCGTGCAACGTTACAGCAGCTCTTTGAACAGCGTGATCCGCTGTATCAGGAGACTGCCGATATCCTCATGCATACCGGTAAACAAAACGTACAAGTGCTGTTGCAACGCCTGCAACAGCGTCTTGACGCATTGCGTAATCCGAATCAATTAACGAATGAAGAGTTCATGCAAACTTTGACCGTTGGACTGGCAGAACGCAGTTATCCCATACATATTGGCAGTGGACTGTTGGATTGGGTCAATTTGTTGTTGCCCCATCTGCCGAGCAAGAGAACAGTGATCGTGAGCAACACGACGGTTGCACCGTTATATCTGGATCAGCTTTGCACAGGTCTGAAAGAAAACGGTATTCAGATAGAGAGCATCATTCTGCAGGATGGTGAGCACTATAAAAATAGCGATTCATTGAACACGATTTACGACGCGCTCCTAAATAACCGCAGCGAGAGAACCACGCCGCTCATTGCCTTGGGTGGGGGAGTCATCGGAGACATTACCGGCTACGCGGCAGCAACCTATTTGCGCGGTGTGCCGTTCATTCAAATCCCCACGACTTTACTGGCACAAGTCGATTCATCGGTTGGTGGGAAAACGGGAATCAATCATCCTCTCGGTAAGAACATGATCGGTGCGTTTTACCAGCCGCAGGTGGTGCTGGCTGATACATCAACGCTACGCACGCTACCGGACAAGGAGCTTCGGGCGGGTATCGCCGAGGTCATCAAATACGGTTTGATCCGCGATCTGGCCTTTCTGGAGTGGCTGGAAAGCAACATGGAAGGACTCTTGGCGCGCGATACCTCGGCCTTGCAATATGCCATCACACGCAGTTGCGAAAACAAGGCAGAGGTGGTCGGTTCGGACGAACGTGAAAGCGGTGAGCGGGCATTGCTGAATCTTGGCCACACCTTCGGCCACGCCATCGAAAACGGCATGGGATACGGCGTCTGGTTGCACGGGGAAGCTGTCGCAGCAGGCACGATCATGGCGACAGACCTGTCGCATCGGCTGGGATGGATCACCGGGCAAGATGTATCGCGGGTAAAGGCACTTTTCGAAAGTGCCGGTTTGCCCATTGCGGGGCCGCAGCTGGGAACTGGAAAATATCTTGAATTGATGGGGTTGGATAAAAAAGTCGCGGACGGAAAAATTCGATTCGTACTTTTGAAATCGCTGGGCTGCGCGGTGTTGACCTCCGATGTGCCGCAGGAATTATTGGAGCAAACATTGGAAGCCTGTTGTGTCTGATCAGGCGCTCGCCCGCTACGCAGTTAACACCAGCGTGTACGGAAGACGGATAACCGAACCCGCACCTTCCGGGCGCAGCGAATTTCAGCGTGACCGCGATCGCATCATCCACTCCGGCGCTTTTCGCCGCCTTGAATACAAGACACAGGTTTTCGTCAATCACGAGGGCGACCTGTTTCGTACCCGTCTGACCCATAGCATTGAAGTCGCACAGATCGGGCGCTCGATCGCGCGGCGCTTGCACCTGAACGAAGATCTGGTCGAGGCGATTTCGTTGGCGCACGATCTTGGCCATACCCCGTTCGGGCATGCCGGACAGGATGCGCTTAACGCCTGCATGAAGGAGCACGGCGGATTCGAACATAATCTGCAATCCCTGCGCGTGGTGGACAAGCTGGAGGAACGCTACGCCGCCTTCGATGGCTTGAACCTGTGTTTCGAAACTCGTGAAGGTATCCTAAAACATTGTTCGCTGGAACATGCCGCGCAACTGGGCGAAGTAGGCGCACGGTTCCTCAACAATCAGCGTCCCTCGCTGGAAGCACAAATCGCCAATTTGGCCGACGAGATCGCCTATAACAACCATGATGTGGATGACGGCTTGCGCTCCGGTTTGCTCACGCTGAATCAACTGACTTCGGTCGGGTTGTTTGCCCAGCATCTGGACGAAGTGCATAGCACCTATCCGAATCTGGCAGAACGCCGCGTAGTGCATGAAACAGTGCGCCGCATGATCAACTCCCTGGTCACCGACCTCATCGAGCAAACCGAACGCAATATCCGGCAATACGCCCCATCCAGTGTCGATGACGTGCGTCAGGCGCCGGCCCTGGTGGCGTTCAGTCAACAAATGTATGAAAAAAACCGCGAACTCAAGTTCGTGTTGCGCACTCAGTTGTATCGGCATTACCGCGTGATGCGTATGAGTGCAAAAGCCAAAAGAATAATCAGCGAATTATTTCAGGCCTTTACCGATGACCCTCGACTGCTACCCCCGCAATTTGCTAAAGAGTCAGAAGATTCGGCAACAAGGCAAATCGCTGATTACATCGCGGGCATGACGGATCGTTACGCGATCAGAGAACATCGGCGTTTGTTTGCGGTTGAAGAGGTGTAAAAAAATGGCATCCAATCTGGATGCCATTTGTTCAGACCTCAACCAAGTAAATCCGTCTAATCAGTAATGCCAACCTTGGCGGTTGTAATAATGCCGATTGGAGTTGTAACCGTTACGGTAAGCATGCCGCTGGTGGATACGTTAGCGCAACCACCTGCTGTAGTTGTTACCGCATCCGATTTCATGGTAACCGGAGTTATATCGCCAAATGTAACGGTTCCTATGGGAAATGCAGGGGTTCCCGCAGGGCAACCGGCATAACTTGAACGACAACCCGAAGTGTTTGGAACGATGTAGCTGGCACCGCTGACAATTGTGCCATTGTCGGTGGTGGTCACTACGGTAGTTCCCGCAGGCATGGCGTTACCATTCACATCGACCACTGTAACGGTGATGTTGGATGGTGAGCCAAGAACACCAGCAACGCAGGGACTAAGGACGATGGGACTGCCAGCGTTGATCGTAATGATTGCATGCGAGCCGGAAAAGACAATGGTATGCGACCTGCGAACATGCACTGTTTTATTGTTTGCGCAGGTTCCCGCCGAGCTTCTCAACGGATTGATGTTGTCGCATAACACACCGCTATATTTTCCGTCCGCTGCACTAAAGGCACCATCAATGTTGAAGTCGATAAAGGGTTCACTTGCCGCATCTCTTGTGCCATTTTCGTTGTAATCAACAAAAGCCTCAGCCAAATCGGTGGAGACGCCATTAGCATCTTTCAATTCACTGGTGGGTGCTAGATCGGCCCAGCCATTTCCACTCAGGTCGGTAAAACTTTCTTCTCCCACCGCATAGGCCAGCACGGTTACACGTCCATTACTTGGCCGGAGATTTTGACTTGTAAGTGTTGCTGTGCATGAACCATTAACTGTACTGCAACTCCCCGATAAACCGCCTCCCGGAAGAATGCTTGTCCCAGCGACTGAGCCACCCTCCGTAGTGAAATTTACCGGAGTCCCATCAGGGACGGGATTGTTGAAATGATCAGAGACGCGAGAAGTAAGTACGGTTGTTATGCCGTCATATTCCCAACCTTCAATATTTTCTGTGGCAGCGCTCAAAGAGAAACTGTCCTGATCCGGAATGCCCGTGGTAATGGTCAACAAATTTGAAGTGCTATTCAGTACAACGCTAGCTGCACCGGTAGTGGATGCAGAAACCCGCACTGGCGTGCTAACAACTCCAGCGTTGACGATGGTCTGTACTAATCCAGCACTATCTGAGGTGGCCGTGGAAGGTGTGGGTGTCAGAGTCACGCCACCGGCAGTGGCATTGACATCGACAGCGAATGTTACCGTTTTCCCACTCAACGGGTTTCCACTTTGGTCAAGAACCTTAAATACAATCAGAGAAGATTCTGTGCCGCCCGTCCCTTTAAGATTTATTAAACTTGGCGAAGCAGACACAAATTGTATCGAACCGGACGTGGGGGCCGTCACGCTTAAAGAAGCTGAAGAGGTGCCCAAACCACCGCCGACTGATGCGGTAATGGTGTCAGTTCCAGCGCAGCCCATATCCCGGTAGGAAGCTGTGGCTACGCCCGCAACAGTTGCTATGCCTGTGCTGAGTGAAGCCTTGCCACTGCCTGCGCAGGCAGACGTGAAATTGACTGTTTGTGGTGTGGCTACGGGAGTGCCGCCAACAGAGACTGTTGCAGCGACACTGGTTGTGCCAAAAGCGGAAAGTGTGGGAGAACCAAAAACAGGTGCGGATATAGTGACCGTCGCAGCTCCGATCGAATAACCCGTCGAACCTGTTACAGCAGCAGTTTGTACTTGCGCACTCGCGGTTATCGTAGCCGCACCGGCAGCCGTCAAACTTGCGGGAGATAATTGGATGGTCGCAACACCGGTTGAATCAGTGAGTGCTGTGCCATTCGCGGGCGTCATGGCAGCTATCAGTGCGTCAGTAGTGAAAGTGACAACGGCGTTTGGAACGACAGCACCATTTGCATCAACCAGTTTCGCCTTCACCGTGGCAGGTGCGCCGTTAGAGATTGATGTGATGGCGATGCCGGAAGTATTGGTTAGAGTTAGAGTAAGCGCTGGTGCGGGTACGATCGTGGTTCCGGCGGGAGTCAAAGTTGTAGTTGTAGTTGTGCCGGTGGTGGGGGTGGATGTTGGAGTGCCGCTGCCGCATCCTGCAAGGAAAGCCGTTAAAACTACAATTAAAGTCAACAATCCGGTGTGTTTCAAAAATGTGGTTCGCAAGACAGCCCCCTCATTAAAAAAATTAACCGCAAAATTGCGAATAATTGTGAGCAGTATTCTATAACCCATGGTTTTAATGACGCAACCACATTTTAGAAGCCGTTACGAAAACGATGCTTACGCTTGAGCAGGAGTACTTGGTGTGTCATTCCTTCGGGTTGCCCTGCCCCCCCGGTTTAAGGTAGCATTCCCGCCCTTTCGAATAAATAAATTGGAAGGCGGCTGATGCCGCCGTTTTTGTTGTGATGATTGAGGTGAGGAACAAGTGAACAATTCTGCGTTGCCAGCGCAACAGGGTCTATATGATCCGCGCAATGAACATGATGCATGTGGTGTGGGTTTCGTTGCACACATCAAAGGTCAAGCCAGCCACGACCGCGTCAGCCAAGGACTGCAAATACTGGAGAATCTGACACACCGCGGTGCGGTCGGTGCGGATCCGCTCGCGGGTGACGGCGCGGGAATTCTGATTCAGATCCCGGACCAGTTTCTGCGTGATGAGTTAGGCTGGGGCGGAATTCAACTGCCTGCGGTAGGCGATTACGGTGTCGGTATGTTATTCCTGCCGCGTGATGCAAATGCGCGCGCAGTGTGCGAGAAAACGCTGGCGCAGAAAATTTCCGCAGAAGGTCAAACACTGATCGGTTGGCGCGATGTGCCAGTCGACAACAGTTCATTGGGCGAAAGCGTCAAAGCGGTGGAGCCGGTAGTGCGCCAAGTGTTCATCGGACGCGGCTCGAAAACAGCCGACCAGGATGCGTTCGAGCGCAAGTTGTTCGTGATACGCAAAACGGCTGAGCACGCAATCGGCAATCTTCCAAAGGGACAAGGCAAAGGATTCTACTCACCCTCAATGTCTTCGCGCACGTTGGTCTACAAAGGTATGTTGCTGGCCGACCAGGTCGGCAAATATTTTGTGGATTTGCAGGATGCGCGTGTGAGCAGTGCCTTTGCACTGGTGCACCAACGCTTCTCTACTAATACCTTCCCCACTTGGAATCTGGCGCATCCGTTCCGCATGATCGCGCATAACGGCGAAATCAACACCTTGCGCGGCAACGTCAACTGGATGGCGGCACGCCATGCGGCGATGTCGTCCAAGCTTCTGGGTGAAGACTTGGAGAAGTTGTGGCCGCTGATCGTGGAAGGCCAATCGGATTCCGCTTGTTTCGACAACGCGCTGGAATTGCTGGTGGCGGGGGGTTATTCACTGCCGCACGCGATGATGCTGCTGATCCCCGAAGCGTGGGCGGGCAACCCGTTGATGGATGAAGAACGTCGCGCATTCTACGAATATCATGCGGCACTGATGGAGCCGTGGGACGGCCCGGCAGCGGTGGCTTTTACCGATGGGCGCATGATCGGTGCGACGCTGGATCGCAACGGCCTGCGTCCCGCGCGTTACCTTATCACCGACGACGATGTGGTGCTGATGGCCTCCGAAATGGGGGTGTTGCCGATCCCGCAAAACAAGATCGTGAAGAAGTGGCGACTGCAGCCGGGCAAAATGTTTCTGATCGATATGCAACAAGGCCGCATCGTGGATGATGCCGAGCTCAAGCAACAGATTTCGACAGCCAAGCCTTATCGCAAGTGGATCGAACAAACGCGCTACTACCTGGACGACATGCCTGCCGTGGCCGGAAAAGTCGAATCGCAGGCCGGCCTGTTGGATGCGCAACAGGCATTTGGCTACACGCAGGAAGACCTCAAGTTCATCATGTTGCCGATGGCAACCGCAGGTGAAGAAGCCACCGGCTCAATGGGCAACGATGCCGCGTTGCCCGTGTTGTCGAGCAAAAACAAGGTGCTCTACAACTACTTCAAGCAGTTGTTCGCCCAAGTGACCAACCCGCCTATTGATCCGATCCGTGAAGAGATCGTGATGTCGTTAACGTCGTTTGTCGGACCCAAGCCGAACCTGCTGGGGATTGATGAGACCCAACCCGCGTTGCGTCTCGAAGTGCATCAACCGGTGTTGTCAACGGACGATATGGCCAAGCTGTATGCCGTCGACCAGTTAACCAAAGGCCAGTACAAATCCAAAGTGCTGGATCTTACTTACCCGGTCAAGAACGGTGCGGGGGGTTGTGAAAAGGCCATCTCCGATCTGTGCAAGTCAGCCGACAAAGCCGTGGCGGGCGGCTTCAATGTGCTGATCTTGTCCGACCGTGCGGTTTCCGACAAACGCGTTGCGATACCTGCGTTGTTGGCGACGGCAGCGGTGCATCACCATTTGGTCAGCGGCGGATTGCGCACCAGCACGGGGCTGGTAGTTGAAACCGGTTCAGCGCGTGAAGTACATCACTTCGCGCTACTCGCCGGATACGGCGCGGAGGCAGTTTGTCCGTGGCTGGCATTTGACAGTATCTCGGCGATGGACTTGCCCGTTGGGGTGACTGCCAAGGACGCACAAAAGCGTTTCATCAAAGCGATCAACAAAGGACTGCTCAAGGTGATGTCCAAGATGGGCATCTCAACCTATCAATCGTATTGCGGTTCGCAGATTTTTGAAGCCATCGGTTTGAACGCAACCTTCGTGAAAAAATATTTCACCGGCACGTCAACACAAATCGAGGGCATCGGTTTGCAGGAAGTGGCGGAAGAAGCATTACGCACGCACCAATCCGCGTTCGGGCAGGACCCGGTACTGCTGAACATGCTGGACGCGGGCGGTGATTACGCCTGGCGTACACGCGGTGAGGAACATACCTGGACGCCGGATTCGATTGCCAAGTTGCAACACGCGACACGTTCCAACAATTTCAATACCTATAAGGAATACGCCAAGCTCATTAACGACCAGACCCAACGCCAGATGACATTGCGCGGTTTGTTCGAGATCGGCTCGGTCGGTGCGGCGGTACCTCTGGATGAAGTTGAATCCGCCAAAGAAATTGTCAAGCGTTTTGTTACCGGTGCGATGTCGCTCGGTTCCATCTCGACCGAGGCGCATACCACTTTGGCCATCGCCATGAATCGCATCGGCGGCAAATCGAATACCGGTGAAGGCGGGGAAGACCCGAACCGTTTCAAGTTGTTGCAGGGCGGCGAAAAATTGTCCGAAATCATCGGCAAAAACCGTATCGAAGCCGACCAAACGATGAAGCCGGGAGACTCCTTGCGCTCACGCATCAAGCAGGTGGCCTCGGGCCGTTTTGGCGTCACGGCAGAATATCTGAGCAGCGCGGACCAGATCCAGATCAAGATGGCGCAGGGTGCGAAACCCGGCGAGGGCGGCCAATTGCCCGGCGGCAAGGTCTCGGAATACATCGGCAAGTTGCGCCATTCGGTTCCCGGTGTGGGATTGATTTCACCGCCGCCACACCATGACATCTATTCCATCGAGGACTTGGCGCAACTCATCCACGACCTGAAGAATTCCAATCCGTCCGCTTCGATTTCGGTCAAGCTGGTATCAGAGGTTGGCGTGGGGACGGTTGCGGCGGGGGTATCCAAAGCCAAGGCCGACCACATCGTAATTTCCGGTTATGACGGCGGCACGGGAGCCTCGCCGTTGTCCTCGATCAAACATGCGGGTACGCCTTGGGAACTGGGATTGTCGGAAGCGCAACAGACACTGGTGCTCAACCGTTTGCGCGGACGTGTGGGTCTGCAAGTGGACGGCCAACTGAAGACGGGTCGCGATGTGCTGATCGGTGCGTTGCTGGGTGCGGATGAATTTGGTTTTGCCACGGCGCCACTGGTGGTCGAAGGCTGCATCATGATGCGCAAGTGTCATCTGAATACGTGCCCTGTCGGCGTGGCGACTCAAGATCCCGCATTGCGCAAGAAATTCACCGGACAACCCGAACACGTGGTGAATTATTTCTTCTTCGTGGCCGAAGAGGTGCGCGAACTGATGGCGCAGATGGGCATACGCAAATTCGACGATCTGATCGGCCGCAGTGATTTGCTGGATATGCGCAAAGGCATTACCCATTGGAAAGCCAAAGGATTGGATTTCAGCAGAGTGTTTCACCAGCCCGATATGCCGTTGGACGTGGCACGGCGTCATCTCGAAGAGCAGGATCACGCGCTTGAGCATGCGCTTGACAACGAACTCGTCGCGCAAGCAAAAGAAGCACTGGATGCGAAGCGTGTGGTGACCATCGAGACGGGTATCCGCAACGTTCACCGCAGTGTGGGCGCGATGTTGTCGCATGAAGTCGCCAAACGCCACGGCAACGCCGGACTGCCCAACGACACGATACAAGTCAGGTTGACGGGTACGGCCGGGCAAAGTTTCGGTGCATTCCTTGCCCACGGCATCACGTTCCATCTGGAGGGCGAGGGCAACGACTACGTCGGCAAAGGGTTGTGCGGCGGGCGCATCATCGTCAAGCCGGCGGCAGACAGCCAACTGGTAGCGGCGGAGAACATCGTGGTGGGCAACACCGTGCTCTACGGTGCAACGGCGGGCGAATGTTATTTCAGCGGTGTGGCCGGGGAGCGTTTTGCGGTGCGCAATTCCGGTGCGGTTGCAGTGGTTGAAGGATTGGGCGACCACGGTTGCGAATATATGACCGGCGGCATGGTGGTGGTGCTGGGACAAACAGGCCGCAATTTTGCGGCGGGTATGTCCGGCGGCGTCGCTTACGTGTTGGATGAAGATGGCGGTTTCGCCAAACGCTGCAATATGTCGATGGTGCAATTGGAAGCGATCCCTGAAGAAGTCGCGGCCAGCGAGACCGGTGAAGTTGAAGCGCATGGTCGTGTGCATTTCAATCATCTGAACAAGGCCGATGAAGCCGTGCTGCGGAGCAAGATCGAGAAACATTTGCGCTATACCGGCAGCGTGCGAGCCAAGCAGATACTCGACGACTGGCGTGTCTACTTGCCAAAATTTGTGAAGGTTATGCCGACCGAATATCGTCGAGCGTTGCTGGAAATCGCGGCGCAACAAAAGGAGGCCGCATAATGGGCAAGCCAACAGGTTTCATGGAATTCGCGCGCTTGAATGAAGGGTACGCACCTGTCACGGAACGTTTGCAAGATTACCGCGAATTCGTCGGACATCTCGATGATGCCGAAGCCAAGCAACAAGGCGCGCGTTGTATGGATTGCGGCATCCCGTTTTGCAACAACGGTTGTCCGGTCAACAACATCATTCCGGACTGGAACGATCTGGTGTATCGCGGCAACTGGCAGCAGGCGCTTGAAGTATTGCATTCCACCAACAACTTCCCCGAAGTGACCGGGCGTATCTGTCCGGCGCCGTGCGAGGCGGCATGCACGCTGAACATCAACAACGACGCGGTGGGCATCAAATCCATCGAACACGCCATCATCGACAAGGGCGGCGAAAATGGCTGGGTCTTGCCGCAACCGTCTAAACACAAGACTGGCAAAAAGGTCGCCGTTGTGGGCTCCGGCCCGGCCGGTCTGGCCGCCGCACAACAACTCGCGCGGGTCGGCCACGCGGTGACCGTTTACGAAAAGAACAGCCGCATCGGCGGTCTGATGCGTTACGGCATTCCTGATTTCAAACTGGATAAGCGTTTGATTGACTGGCGCATGGAGCAACTGTCCAGCGAAGGTGTGAAATTCCAGACCGATACTTTCATCGGCAAGGAGGCGCCGGGAAGAGGCATCGCCAATGATGCGAAAAAAACGGTCAGCCCGAGCGCGTTACAGAAAGAATTCGATGCGGTGATTTTGGCGGGAGGTGCTGAACAACCGCGCGATTTGCCGGTACCGGGGCGCGAGTTGAAGGGCGTGTATTTTGCGCTGGAGTTCCTCATCCCGCAAAACAAAGAGAACGCGGGTGAGGCAAAGAATCCGATCAATGCCCACGGCAAACACGTGGTGGTGATCGGCGGTGGTGATACCGGCTCCGATTGCGTCGGTACTTCAAACCGTCACGGTGCGGCATCGGTGACACAGATCGAAGTGATGCCGCGCGCACCGGATCAGGAAAACAAGTCAATGACTTGGCCCTACTGGCCTTTGAAATTGCGCACTTCCAGTTCACACGACGAAGGCTGCGACCGGGATTGGGCAATTGCTACAAAAGAGTTCGTCGGTGAAAACGGTGTGCTCAAGTCGATCAAGGCGGTGCGTGTCGATTTCAAAGACGGCAAAATGATCGAAGTCGCAGGCAGCGAGTTCGAACTCAAGGCCGACTTGGTGTTCCTTGCCATGGGCTTTACCAATCCGTTACAACAAGTACTGGATGCCTTTGGCGTTGAAAAAGATGCACGCGGCAATGCCAAGGCAACGACCGATGGCACGGGTTGTTACCAAACCAGTGTGAAAAAAGTGTTCGCGGCGGGTGACATGCGGCGCGGACAATCGCTGGTGGTCTGGGCGATTCGCGAAGGCAGGCAGGCGGCGCGTGCAGTGGATGAGTTTCTCATGCTTAGCTCTGTGTTACCCCGATAAGAAAAGAGAAAAATGAATTTCAAAGTTAAAAACGATACCTTCCTGCGCGCCTTGCTGCGCCAGCCGACTGATTACACGCCGCTGTGGATGATGCGACAAGCCGGGCGCTATTTGCCGGAATATCGCGCCACACGCCGTCAAGCTGGCAGTTTCCTTGGTTTGTGCAAAAGCCCGGATTTCGCCACAGAAGTGACTCTGCAGCCGCTGGAACGGTTTCCGCTGGATGCCGCGATTTTGTTCTCGGACATTCTGACGGTACCGGACGCGATGGGTTTGGGCCTGTATTTTTCCGAGGGTGAAGGGCCGAAGTTCGAGCGTCCTTTGGCCGACGAAGCGCTGATCCGGGCGTTGCGTGTGCCCGATATTGGCACGGACTTGAAATATGTAACGGATGCTGTTTCACAGATCCGCAAATCGCTTGACGGCAGTGTGCCGCTTATCGGCTTCTCCGGCAGCCCGTGGACGTTGGCGTGTTACATGGTAGAAGGCGGCGGCAGTGACGACTACGCCAAGGTGAAAACCTTGATGTACAAAGAGCCTCATCTGATGCACCACATCCTGAATGTGACGGCACAAGCAGTAACCGCTTACCTCAATGCGCAGATCGAGGCGGGTGCGCAAGCCGTGATGATTTTCGATTCATGGGGCGGGGCGTTGTCTCACGCGGCATTCCACGAGTTCTCTCTGGCTTATACCCAACGTATTGTCGACGGCCTGATCAAGGAAAAAGACGGCGTGCGTATACCCTCCATCGTGTTCACTAAAGGCGGCGGACTGTGGATTGAAAGCATCGCCAATATTGGCTGCGATGCGGTGGGTCTGGATTGGACCATGGACATCGGTATCGCACGGCAAAAAGTCGGGCATCAAGTTGCGCTGCAGGGCAATCTGGATCCGACGGTATTATTTGCCACGCCGGAAGTCATTCGTAACGAAGTGGAAAAGGTGCTGAGTAGCTATGGTTACGGAAGCGGTCATGTGTTCAATCTGGGTCACGGCATTTCGCAACATACCGATCCGGAAAACGCTGCCGTGCTGGTGCAGGCGGTGCATGAGCTGAGCAAAAAATATCACTAGAATCAACGACAAACCCTTGGAGTTATAAACAGGGGTAGGGTTGCACCAAAGGCCGTGGAATGAAATTTCCATGGCCTTTTCCTTATATATCGTAACATGTTGTATATTAATTAATATTTAACTTGAATAGAAATCAAGCGAGCGTAGAAAAGCGTATATACACTTAGCAGTTAGCGCATTTGTACGGGTGTTTTCCACAATGTTATCCACAGCAAATGTGCATAAGAATAAAACCCTATATGAGTCAATACGATTAGCTAAACTTCATAGAAATAACACTAGAGATTTTTTATAACATGGCCATTATTTGCGTTGCCCTAGACGTGCCATTGTCAACACTTTTTGATTATTTCGTGAATGACGATAGCCAGCCCGAGATCGGGCAGCGTGTTGTTGTTCCATTCGGAAACAAACAGCTCGTCGGTGTGGTCATGGAAAGGACAATCAGCTCTGAATTATCCGCAGAGCGCATCAAACCGGTGACGCAACTCTTGGGGGATGTACCTCCCCTTCCGCTGGAGTTGCTGTCCTTGATGCGTTTCTGTAGCGACTATTACCACTACCCGTTGGGCATGACTGTATTGGCTGCGTTGCCAACGCGCCTGCGTGTGATTGAGCCGATCACCCCGAAAAATTCGCTTGAATTCACGCTGACCAAGGCGGGTGAAGCTCTAGACCTGGAAGTGTTTCCAAAAAATCGCGTGGCCCAATTGCGCATCCTGCATGCCTTACGCTTGGCATCGTTGAGCGACACGCAATTGCGCAGTCTCTCGGCGGGTTCGCGTACCGCTCTCAAGGTGCTGCTGGAGGCGGGTTGGGTCGAGGCCGGTGCGCCGAAGCCGCTCGCCACGCATATCTTCGACAATGCGCACACACTTTCGGGCGAACAACAGCGGGCACTGGAAGCCGTAACGGGGTGCAAGGGATATTCTTGCTTCCTGCTGCATGGCATCACCGGCAGCGGCAAGACAGAACTCTATGTGCATCTGATGCATGAGATGTTGCAACGCGGCGGGCAGGTGCTATTGCTGGTTCCCGAGATTAACCTCACACCGCAATTGGAACTGTATTTCCGCAGTCGTTTTCCCGATGTGGAACTGGTCAGTATGCATAGTGGGTTGGCCGATGGTGAGCGCGCACTCAATTGGCTCAAGGCGCAATCCGGCGCGGCCAGAATCATCCTCGGAACACGACTCGCGGTGTTTACTCCGCTACCCAGGCTGAGTTTGATCTTGGTGGATGAGGAGCACGATAGTTCATTCAAGCAGCAGGACGGATTGCGATATTCGGCACGCGATGTGGCGATATTTCGGGCTAACCAACGCAAAGTGCCCATTGTGCTGGGCTCGGCCACGCCGTCATTGGAGAGTTGGCACAACGCACAAAGCGGACGCTATAAGTTACTGAGGTTGACGGTGCGCGCTGTAGCGTCCGCCACGTTACCGACAGTTCGTTGCATTGATGTGAGCAGGCTGCCATTGCAAGAAGGGTTGAGTGAGCCGTTACTTTCGGCAATCGAGGCGCGTCTGAAACGGGGTGAGCAGAGCCTGCTGTTTATCAACCGGCGAGGCTACGCGCCTGTGTTGATGTGTACGACGTGCAGTTGGTTGTCCGAGTGCAAGCACTGCGCGGGTAAATTGGTGTTGCATCTCAAAGATCGTACCCTGCGCTGTCACCATTGCGGTTTCCAACAGCGCATTCCGAAAGCCTGTCCAAGTTGTGGCGATGCTGATCTCAAGCCGGTCGGTATGGGCACACAGCGCGTGGAGATTGCACTGCAAGCACGTTTCCCCGACGCGCGAATATTGAGAGTGGATCGTGACAGCACGCGCCACAAGGGTGCGTGGGAAGCCATGCGCAAACAGATTCATGACGGTGAAGCCGACATCCTGATCGGCACTCAGATGTTGGCAAAAGGTCACGACTTTCCAAATCTTACGTTGGTGGGCGTGCTGAGTCCCGACGGAGGGTTGTACAGCGCCGACTTTCGAGCCTCAGAGAAACTTTTCGCACAACTCACACAAGTGGGCGGGCGTGCGGGTCGCGCCGACAAAGCAGGAGAAGCGATCGTGCAAACAGCCTTTCCGAAGCATCCTCTGTTCAATGCGTTACGCGAGCATGATTTCGAAGCGTGGGCTCGGATATTGTTGGAGGAGCGACAGATGGCTGGCCTCCCACCGTTCATGTATCAAGCGTTGTTGAGTGCCGAGAGCAAGGTAGAGGGTGAAGCGATGGATTTTCTGCAACGCGCACGTTGTTTTGCATTAGAGCTGAAAAGACAAGTTGAAGTGTATGGGGCGATACCTGCGGCGATGCCGAAGCGAGCGAATCATTACCGCGCGCAAGTGTTGGTACAAGGCGAGTCGCGCAAGCGACTTCAGGAATTCTTGCGCGAATGGAAGCCGCAGCTCGATTTGATGGTAACCAAGCGAATTCGTTGGTCTTTAGAGGTGGACCCGATAGAGTTTTGAAGTATTACCCGACAGGGCTATGAAGCCCACGTCGTGGGAGGGCTATAATTCGCTAAATTTTTTTTGATATGGGATCTATGATGAAGGAAATACAACGTTTCACCTTGGCGGACCTGACGCTGCCGATGAAGACTTTGTTCTCGGGGTATTTGCTGGTGATAGGTTTGGGTCTGTTGTTCGCGGGTGGCCAGATCATGCTCACCCACGGAATGGCGGACGGCAAAGTAGGCTTGTCGGTGGATGACATCATCTACAGCTACTACGGCAATCGGGAAAGCGGTTCAAAGCTGGTTGCAAAACTCAACGGCTCGATGAAAGACAATGCTCCTCCCGAGGTGAGACTCGCGATGATCAAGTGGGCGGAGAGCGGCGCGTCGGCGGAAGAGTGGGACGAAAAGATTTCGATGGACGTCGATCAATATTGCGCCCCATGTCACGCCAATATGCCGGGGCTGGCGAACCTCACCGACAAACCGGTGATGGACGAAATGGTCAAAGTGGATGAAGGTCAATCACCGTCAACGCTCACACGTGTTTCGCATATCCATCTGTTTGGCATCTCATTCATCTTTTTCTTCGTGGGTTGGATATTCACCTATTCGACGGGTATCTCCCAGATGAACAAAGCGATCATTATCTCGGTCCCTTTTCTGTTCCTTATCGTAGACGTATTGTCATGGTGGCTGACCAAGTGGAATCCAAATTTTGCCTGGTTCGTGATTATCGGCGGCTTCGGTTATAGCGTTGCGGCGACCATCATGATTTTCACTGCTTTGTATCAGATGTGGATATTGCCGCGCCGTCGGGTTAAACCGCTGGATCCGACACCCCAGTGAATCTTGCTGTGGAAACGGAAGGTCAATTGATTGCAGCCATCGCCGCCGTTTCGGGCGGCGCTGCTGTTTTGACGGGGCCAGCTTCGGCGCTCTATTGCAA